>NZ_JACRSO010000002.1:300000-533060 GCF_014384745.1 Luoshenia tenuis | reverse complement strand
GGTGGCGATGGCGAAGGGGAACCACCTGTTCCCATACCGAACACAGAAGTTAAGCCCTTCAGCGCCGATGGTACTTGGCTGGTGACGGCCCGGGAGAGTAGGACGCTGCCGGATGTTATTCCTCGTTAGCTCAGTTGGTAGAGCATGCGGCTGTTAACCGCAGGGTCGTTGGTTCGAGTCCAACACGGGGAGCCAAAAACAAGAGATACCTTTATCAGGTATCTCTTGTTTTTTTATGTCTGGCATCAGGCTCTCTACTGTTTTTCATTTGCGTAGATACTTTTCTTTTGCGAGATTAGTAGATTAGCGAGTCAACATACATAGTTCTCATGAAAGCAGGTTACCCATCTGAATACCGACAATTTTGCCTATTTCTAGTCCTAACCTATGATCTTGGAGTCTACCCTTTAAAAATACCGCAGACGCGTTTCCCAGCCGGCCGGTAAGGTGTTTATCCCCCATCGCCAAAAAGAACAAAAAATATTTTTTAGCCTAAAGATATTTTGTTTTACCGAAGAAATGCCGAGAAAATGCGTGCTAGAATGAGGAGGTTGGCCGAGAATCGTTTTAAAGCGATATTCAGGGTAATTGACACAAAATACCAGATATGCTACTATAATACCGGTTCGAGATACAATATATAGTGATACGCTCATTAATGAATACTATAGACCTAAGGGGATGCAGCTATGAAGATCATCAAGAGAAATGGCTCGGAGGCCGTATTTGACATCACGAAAATCGTGGTTGCGATCGGCAAAGCAAATGAAGCGGTAGAGGAAAAAGCGCGCATGACGCCCATGCAGATCCAGCGGATCGCACAGAGCGTCGTGCTCTCCTGCGAGCAGCTGGGGCGTTCGCCCAGCGTAGAAGAGGTACAGGATATGGTGGAGCACCAGATCATGGCCCATGGCGCTTTTGAGGTGGCCAAGGCTTATATCACCTACCGCTACACTCGTACCCTGGTGCGTCAGTCCAACACCACGGACGATAAGATCCTCAGCCTGATCGAGTGCAATAACGAAGAGGCCAAGCAGGAGAACGCTAATAAAAACCCGGTGGTCAACTCCACCCAGCGGGATTATATGGCCGGCGAGGTATCGCGCGATATTACCAACCGCATCCTGCTGCCGCAGGAGATCGTAGAGGCGCACAATGAGGGCATCATCCACTTTCACGATACCGATTATTATGCCCAGCACATGCACAACTGCGATTTGGTGAATCTGGAGGATATGCTGCAAAACGGCACGGTGATCACCGGCACGCTGATCGAGCGGCCGCACAGCTTTTCCACGGCTTGCAACATCGCCACCCAGATCATCGCCCAGGTGGCCTCCAACCAGTACGGCGGCCAGTCGATCTCTCTGGCACACCTGGCGCCCTTCGTACAGGTCAGCCGGGAGAAGATCCGCCAGCAGGTGCTCCAGGAGATCAAAAACATCGGCGTGGATGTGCCGCTCAATAAGATCCACGATTTGGTGGAGGACCGGCTGCGCGAAGAGGTGCGCCGCGGGGTGCAGACCATCCAGTACCAGGTGGTAACCCTGTTGACCACCAACGGCCAGGCGCCCTTTGTCACGGTATTTATGTACCTGGGCGAGGCCAAGGATGAGCGGGAGAAGCAGGACCTGGCCTTGATCATCGAAGAGGCGCTGGAGCAGCGCTATCAGGGCGTTAAAAATGAAAAGGGCGTGTGGGTGACCCCCGCGTTCCCCAAGCTGGTCTACGTATTGGAAGAGGACAATATCCACCCGGATTCGCCCTACTATTACCTGACCGAGCTGGCTGCTAAGTGCACGGCCAAGCGCATGGTGCCGGATTATATCTCCGAGAAGATCATGAAGCAGCTCAAGGTGGATAAAAACGGCGATGGCCAGTGCTATACCTGCATGGGCTGCCGCAGCTTTTTGACGCCCTTTGTGGACGAAGAGGGCAAGCCTAAATACTATGGCCGGTTCAACCAGGGCGTGGTCACGGTCAACCTGGTGGATATCGGGCTTTCGGCCGGCAAGGATATGGATAAGTTCTGGCAGATTTTTGACGAGCGCATGGAGCTTTGCCACCGCGCCCTGCAGTGCCGCCACGAGCGGCTGACCGGGACCGTATCGGACGTGGCGCCCATCCTGTGGCAGTATGGCGCGCTGGCCCGGTTGAAGAAGGGCGAGAAGATCGATAAACTGCTCCACGGCGGCTACTCTACGATTTCGCTGGGCTATGCGGGCCTTTGGGAGTGCGTGTACGCCATGATCGGCAAAAAGCTGACCGAGCCGGAGGGCGAGGCGTTTGGCCTTAAGATCATGGAAAAGCTCAACGAATATACCGGCAAGTGGAAAAAGGCTGAGAATATCGATTACAGCCTGTATGGCACGCCGCTGGAGAGCACCACGTATAAGTTTGCCAAATGCCTGCAGCGCCGCTTTGGCATTATCGAGGGCGTAACGGATAAGGGCTATATCACCAACAGCTATCATATCCATGTGACCGAGGAGATCAACGCCTTTGACAAGCTGGCGCTGGAATCCAAGTTCCAGGCGCTGTCTCCCGGCGGGGCGATCAGCTACGTAGAGGTGCCCAACATGCAGCACAACCTGGAGGCGGTGATGCAGGTGATCCGCTTTATCTACGATAATATTATGTATGCCGAGCTTAACACCAAGAGCGATTATTGCCAGGTGTGCGGCTGGGACGGCGAGATCGAGATCGTAGAGCAGGATGGTAAATTGGTGTGGACCTGTCCGCAGTGCGGCAATCAGGATCAGGATAAGATGAACGTGGCGCGCCGCACCTGTGGCTATATCGGTACGCAGTTCTGGAACCAGGGGCGCACGCAGGAGATCAAAGAGCGCGTGATGCACCTGTAAAGGGAATAGCGGGCAAGGGGCGTCCAAGCGGATGCCCCTTTTTTGACCGGAGGAGGAAGAACATGCACTTTGGTGAGATTAAAAACTGCGATATCGCCAACGGCGAGGGCGTGCGGGTGACGCTGTTCGTTTCGGGCTGTACCAACCATTGCGAGCACTGCTTTCAGCCCGAGACCTGGGATTTTGGCTATGGGCAGCCCTTTACTGGGGAAACGGAGGAGGAACTGCTGGCGCTGCTTGCGCCGGAGCATATCAACGGGCTGACCCTGCTGGGCGGGGAGCCCTTTGAGCCGGAGAACCAGCGGGCGCTGCTGCCCTTTTTGCGCCGGGTGCGCCAGCGGTACCCCCACAAGACCATCTGGGCCTTTTCCGGCTTTACCTGGGAGGAGATGCACACCCCGGGCAGCCACCCGCATTGCGAGGCTACCGCGCCGATGCTGGAGCTGATCGACGTGCTGGTGGACGGGCGCTATGTGGAGGCGAAAAAGGATATTTCCCTGCGCTTTCGCGGTTCATCCAACCAGAGGCTGATCGACGTGCCACGGTCGCGCGCGGCAGGACATGTGGTATTATGGGATGCGTAAGATAGAATATTTTAAAAAGGGCGAAGGCGGACAAAGGCCTTCGCCTTTTTTATTGAAGCGGCGGGCCTTTAGCGCTGTTGGACAAACGGCCGGAATATGTTATCATGAAAGCGATGGGCCCAACAGGGCTTTTTCGCCCCTGAGGGCGGGATGGTCTGGAATCGGCCCCAAAAGATTGATCGCTTTAACGGGGGGGAAGAATATGAGGACGGTACGATATGAGTTGATGCGCCCGGAGGAAGTGCTGGCGCGCAAGGCGGAAAAATCGGTGGTCTATCTGCCCATCGGCCCGGTGGAGTGGCACGGCCTGGCGCTGCCCTTTGGCACGGATCCCTTGTGGGCCCAGGAGGTCGCCCGTCAGGCGGCTCGCGTGGGCGGCGGCGTGGTGATGCCCACCCTGTTTTTGGGCACGGAGCGCGAGCGCAGCCCGGCGGATCTGCACAACATGGGCTTTGAGGATACGGATCAGTATGTGGTCGGTATGGACTTCCCCGGCCTTGCAGTTAAGAGTATGTATGCCAGGGAAGAGGTGTTTTCTCTGGTGGTGCGCGAGCAGCTGCGGATGATGGTCGCCCTTGGATATAAGCTGATCGTGCTGGTCAACGGCCATGGGGCTACTAACCAGGGCGCCGTGCTGGAGCGGCTGGCAAGGGAGTTTACCGGCGAGACGGAGAGTACGGTCATGGCTATTTTCCCCTTATCGCCGGAGGATATGGCCGACCTAGCTATGGGGCACGCCACGCTGGGGGAGACCGCGGGGCAGCTGTACCTGCATCCCGATTCGGTAGACCTGACCCGGCTGCCGCCCAAAGGCCAGCCCCTGGAGATGAAGGCGCACGGCATGGCGGATGGCGAGGCCTTTGCCGGCCGCCCCAATGCGGATTTTACTGTGCAGTACGGTGACCCGCGGGAGGCGACCGCCGCCCAGGGCGAGGCGCTCTTTAACCGGGCGGTGGACTACCTGGTCGCACAGGTGGAGGAAAAATACCGCGGCATCGAATAATAAGCGGGGAAGGGTATCCCCGGCCCACTGTGAACATGAGTCAATATGCGTGAGGAGAGCAAGATGGAACTGAACCGTTCAAACATGAAAAGGCTGGCGATGCTGATCGCCTTTGGCATCCTGCTGTACTGGCTGCTGCAAAACATCAGCTCTATGGGCGGGGTATTCTCCGTGGTGACGGGGATATTATCCCCCTTTATATTTGGAAGCGCCGTGGCCTTTATCCTCAATGTGCCCATGCGTTTTTTTGAGCGGCACCTGTTCGCCTCTCCCAAACGCCATTATCCCGACCTGGTCCAGAAGCTGCGCCGGCCGCTGGCGCTGGTCATGGCGCTGGTAGCGGTGCTGGCGGTATTGGTGATCGTGCTGTTTTTGATCATCCCCCAGCTGGCCAGCACCCTAATGCAGATCGCCGATTACGTGCCCCAGGCGGTGAACAATGTCAGCCAATGGTTAAAAGAGCTGGGCGAGCGCTTTCCGGAATATCAGGATTTCATCCCTAACGTCAACATCGATTGGCCCAAGGTCTCCAGCGCCCTGCTGGAATTTCTGCGCTCCAGCGCCACAGCCCTGGTCAATACCACCTTTAGCGCAGCCTCTTCGGTGGTCAATACCATATTTACCTTTTTTATGGGGATGCTGTTCTCCATCTATATTCTGGTGCAAAAGGAGAAGCTCAGCATCCAGTTTAAAAAGCTGGCCTATGCCTTCTTGCCCGAGAAAAAGGCGGATGGCCTGATCGAGGTCGGTCAGCTTTCCAACCGGATATTCTCCAAGTTCCTCTCCGGCCAGGTGACCGAGGCGGCGATATTGGGGTCGCTGTGCTTTATCGGCATGATGATTTTCGGCTTCCCTTATGCAGGCATGATTTCGGTGCTGATCGGCGTGCTGGCGCTGGTGCCCATCTTCGGCGCGTTTATCGCGGTGGCTACCGGGGCGCTGCTGATTCTGATGGTCAGCCCGATCCAGGCGTTCTGGTTCGTGGTGTTCGTGCTGGTGCTCCAGCAGATCGAGGGGAACCTGATCTATCCGCGGGTGGTGGGCAGCTCCGTAGGCCTGCCGGCCATGTGGGTGTTGGTAGCGGTCATCGCCGGGGGCAGCGCCTTTGGCATTGTGGGCATGCTGGTATGCGTGCCGCTGTGCTCGGTACTGTATGCGCTGCTGCGCAAGGTGGTTGGCCGCAGGCTGCGCGGCAAGCAAACGCCAGAGGAAAAGTTCCGTCCCGGCGCGCAGGCCGAAGTGGAGGATGCCGCCCCGCCTAAGGCGCGGCCCCGCCACCGGAAGGGGCGGCTGCCCCGCAAAAATATCCCGCCCACGGACGGGAAAGGGCAGGGCGAGCAGGGCCGCCGGCCTTGACAAAGGCCTGTTCCCGGGCGTATAATCAGCATAAATATTGAAGATTCTGGCGAAGCGAAGGAGACCTAAGTAACCGACGGCAACGGCGGAACAGAGAGGGCGGGCCATGGGCTGCAAGCCGCCTCCGTACGGCCGGTAAGGCGAATACCAACTCCCGATCGCTGGGCGTCTTGGGCGCGTTAAGCCCGTAAAAGTGGTTTTGACAATTTGGGTGGAACCGCGGGAGAAATGCCTCTCGTCCCATGCGCAGCATGAGATGCAGAGGTTTTTTTGATGCGGCCAGCCTTAACGAAAGGTGGAGGGAACAATGATTCAGGTAACTTTTAAAGACGGATCTTCCCGAGAATTTGAAAAGGGCATTTCGGCCCTGGACGTGGCCAAGAGCCTGAGCGCGGGCCTGGCCCGGCAGGCGCTTTCCGTGGAGATCGACGGGGAGACGCGGGATCTGACCACGCCCTTAGAGCAGGATTGTAAGGTGACCTTTTTGACCTTTGCGGACGATATGGGCCGCTGGACCATGCGCCACACCGCGTCCCACGTGCTGGCCCAGGCCATGAAAAAGCTGCACCCCGAGGCGAAGCTGGCCATCGGCCCGGCTATCGACAACGGCTTTTATTACGACTTTGATTTGGACGGTACCCTGTCTACCGACGATCTGGCCGCCCTCGAAAAGGAAATGCAGGCCATCATCAAGCAGGATCTGAAGCTGGAGCGCTTTGAACTGCCCCGGGAGGAAGCTATCGCCTTCATGCAGGAAAAGGGCGAACCCTATAAGGTGGAGCTGATCCGCGATCTGCCCGAGGACGCGGTCATCAGCTTTTACCGCCAGGGGGATTTTGTAGACCTGTGCGCGGGGCCGCACCTGGTCTCCACCGGCAAGATCAAGGCGGTCAAACTCATGAGCGTGGCGGGCGCTTACTGGCGGGGCAACGAGAAAAACAAGATGCTCCAGCGCGTATACGGCACGGCTTTTGATAAAAAGAGCGAGCTGGACGCGTATCTATTCCGCCTAGAGGAGGCTAAAAAGCGCGACCACCGCAAACTGGGCCGGGAGCTGGATCTGTTCAGCATCTTAGACGAGGGCCCGGGCTTCCCCTTCTTCCATCCCAAGGGGATGGTGCTGCGCAACCTGCTGGAGGATTTCTGGCGCAGCGAGCACACCCGACGCGGGTATCAGGAGGTCAAGACCCCCATCATGCTCAACCGCCAGCTGTGGGAGCGCTCCGGCCACTGGGACCATTACCGGGAAAATATGTACACCACCAAGATCGACGATGTGGATTTTGCCATCAAACCCATGAACTGCCCGGGCGGCATCCTGATGTACGAGCGCAAGATCCACAGCTACCGGGATCTTCCGGTGCGCATGGGCGAGCTGGGGCTGGTGCACCGTCACGAGCTTAGCGGCGCGCTGCACGGGCTGATGCGGGTGCGCTGCTTTACCCAGGACGACGCGCACATCTTTATGACGCCCGACCAGATCAAGGACGAGATCATCGGCGTGATCGACCTGACCAGCCATTTTTATGATATCTTCGGCTTTAAGTTCCATGTGGAGCTTTCTACCCGGCCGGAGAACTCCATGGGTTCGGACGAGGATTGGGAGCGCGCCACCCAGGCCCTGCGGGACGCGCTGGAAGCCAAGGGCATGGATTACATGGTCAACGAGGGGGACGGCGCTTTTTACGGCCCCAAGATCGACTTCCACCTGGAGGATTCCATCGGGCGCACCTGGCAGTGCGGTACCATCCAGCTGGACTTCCAGCTGCCCGAGCGCTTTGACCTAAGCTATGTGGGGCAGGATGGCGAAAAGCACCGGCCGGTAATGATCCACCGGGTGGTGTTCGGCTCTATCGAGCGGTTCATCGGTATTCTGACCGAGCACTTTGCCGGCGCTTTCCCGCTTTGGCTCTCGCCCGTGCAGTGCAAGGTGCTGACCATCACCAGCCGCGCGGACGAATACGCCCAGCAGCTGTGCGATGAATTAAACGATATGGGTATCCGCACGGAGGTGGATCTGCGCAACGAGAAGATCGGCTTTAAGATCCGCGAGGCGCAGGTGGAAAAGGTGCCCTACATGCTGGTGGTGGGCGACAAGGAGATGGAGAGCGGCGTTATCGCCGTGCGCCACCGCAAAGCCGGCAGTCTGGGCGTGATGGAGAAGGCCGCACTGGTTGAAAAGATCCGCAAAGAGGTGGCTGAAAAGGCGCTGGATCCGGAAAATTAGTTGACAGCAGGCCTTTGCCATGCTATACTATCTAAGTCTTAAGTAGAAGCCTACCCGCTTCTCACCTGCGGCAATTGCGCTTGCAGGTCTATCGTGACGGTGAAGCGTAGATGAATTGCGATAAGAGCGGGTGGATTCTGCCCGCTCTTATTTTTATTATGTGGAGGTGTGTTCCTATTAAAGAATTGATGATCAACGAACAGATCCGCGACCGCGAGCTGCGCGTCATCGGGCAGGATGGAGAACAGTTGGGCATCATGACCCGGGACAAGGCAATGGCTTTGGCCGAACAGCAGGAATTGGATCTGGCTTTAATCGCCCCAACGGGCAAGCCCCCGGTAGCCAAGCTGATGGATTATGGCAAATACCGGTTCGAGGCCGCCAAACAGGAGCGTGAAGCACGTAAGAATCAAAAGGTCGTCGATTTAAAAGAGGTGCGCCTCTCCGCTACGATTGAAGAACATGACATGAATGTCAAAGCCAAAAACGCCATCAAGTTTTTAAAGGGCGGCGACAAGGTCAAAGTCTCCATTCGTTTCCGCGGAAGACAGTTAAGCCATACGGAGGTCGGCCTCACGGTGATGAAGGCATTCCTGGAGATCGTCAAGGATGTCGCCACTGTGGAGCGTCAACCCAGAGTCGAGGGCAGGCAAATGATTATGATCCTGGCCCCGATCAAGGATTAAGGAGGACGGTTTATGCCCAAGATGAAAACACGCCGCTGCGCCGCAAAGCGCTTTAACAAGACCGGCAGCGGTAAGATCAAACGCAACAAAGCCTACAAGCGCCATCTGCTAAACGCGAAGACTTCCAAGCGCAAACGCGGCCTGCGCAAGGCCACGCTGGTAAGTGCGGCGGAGGCCAAGGTCGTAAAGAAACTGATCCCGTATAAGTAAGGGTGCTTGAAGGAGGATTTAAACAATGGCGAGAGTAAAAAGGGCTGTTAACGCCCATAAGAAACGTCGTAAGGTATTTAAACTGGCCAAGGGCTACTTTGGCGCCCGTTCCAAGCAGTATCGCGCCGCCAACCAGAGCGTGATGAAGGCGCTGAGCTATGCCTATGTGGGCCGCAAGCTGCGCAAGCGCGATTTCCGTCGCTTGTGGATCACCCGCATTAACGCGGCTGCCCGCATCAACGGCATCTCCTACAGCCGTATGATGGACGGCCTGAACAAGGCCGGCGTGCAGATCAACCGCAAGATCCTGGCCGACCTGGCCGTGAACGATGCGGCCGCCTTCGCCCAGCTGGCCGAGATGGCCAAAGCCCAGGTGAAGTAAGGGTTAGCGCAAAGATGAGCCCGGAGCAGATGCTCCGGGCTTTTTTTATTATCACTGCCCGCTTTGGCAAATGCTCCTGTCCGGATGGCGCGTTAAGCGCAGATGCGGTATAATAATATGAAAACGCAGCCAGAAAGGGGAACCCGCCTTGCCTATCCGTCCGATCACAAGCGCGCAGAACGCCACCGTAAAACAGGCGCGCGCGCTGAAATTGAAAAAGGAGCGCCAGAGAACCGGCCTTTTCGTCGCTGAGGGAATCAAAACCGTGGAGGAGGCCGTCAAAAGCGGCGCGCAGGTGGAGACCATTTTGCTGGAGGAAGGCTTGCTCCAGCAGCTGCCCTGGATCGAGGATTATGCCAAAGCGGGTGAAGTCTGCCTTGTGCCCGAGGGCATCGTCGACGGCGTGAGCGATACCCGCTCGCCACAGGGCATCGTGGCGGTGGTGCGCCGCCCGGAACCGGCACTGTGGGAGAGCCCGGAGGCGCTGCGCGGCAACCTGCTGGTGCTCGATGAGGTGCAGGACCCCGGCAATTTGGGCACGCTGATCCGCACGGCGGACGCGGCGGGCTGCTCGGGCGTACTGCTCTCGCAGGGGTGTGTGGAGCCCAGCCATCCCAAGGCGGTGCGGGCGTCGATGGGCAGCTTTTTCCACCTGCCGGCCGTTCAGGTGGAGGACCTGGTACAGGCGCTGTGCCGCCTCAAAAACCAGGGCTATTTTGTGTTGGCTGGGGATCTGTTGGGGAGCGACTTTTACGCCCGTCCCACAAACCCCGCAAAAAAAGCGCTGATCGTGGGCAACGAGGCCCATGGCATCCGCCAGGAAGTACTGGACGCGGCGGATGCGCGCTATAAACTGCCCATTTTGGGCCGGGCAGAATCGCTCAACGCGGCCATGGCTGCGGGTATCATGCTGTATGACCTGGTGCGCGAGGCGCGCCAAATTTAGGGGGGGAAGCGTTATGATCTTAAAAGTGCTGGGCTGCGATGGGGCCTATCCACAGGCGAATGGGGCCTGCTCGGGCTATCTGCTGGAGCAGGGGGAGCAGCGGGTGATTTTGGATTGCGGCACGGGCGTACTGGAACGGCTGCTTCGGGCCGCGCCGCCGCAGCGTTGGGGCGCGCTGGTGCTAAGCCACCTGCACGGGGACCATATGTCCGATGCGCTGGTGCTGCGCCACGTGCTGCAGGCGCAAAAAGCCCAGGGGCTGCTGCCCGCGGAGCATAAAATGGACTTATATCTGCCCGCCAGCCCCGCGAGGGAGCATGCCCTGTTGGCGGATGAAGAATACTTTTCCGTCCATATCCTCACGGACGGTCAGCAGGCGCAGATCGGCTGCCTGCAGTTCACCTTTTTGCGGATGAATCACCCGCTGGAGGCCTACGGCATGCGGATTGAGCATGAAGGCCGCATTCTGGCCTATACGGGGGATACCAATGTATGTGATAACCTGCTGCCTTTGGCGCAGGGGGCGCACCTGCTGGTAGCCGATAGCGGCGTGCTGCACAAAAACTGGTCGGCCGCGGCGCCGCATCTGTCGTCGCTTAAGTGCGGCGAGCTGGCGCGGGACGCGGATGTCGGGCAGCTGCTACTCACCCACGGCGGGCCGGGCTGCAGCCCGCAGGCACGCTTGCAGGAGGCGCAGGCGATCTTCCCGTGCACGGCTGTGGCCGAGGCGGGGATGGCCCTGCAGGTGTAGAGGAAAGGACCATGATGCCGGAAAAGCAAGGCGCCCTGCCCGGCGGGGCCCAGATGCGGGTCTCGCGCACGCTGATGACGCTGGCGCTGTGCTATGCGCTGGGCGTGGTCGGGCGCGCCCTGGAATGGGGCGGGCAGGATTTTTGCATTGTTCTGGCGGCGATCCTGACATTGGCCGCTTGGCTGGGTGGACGCAGGCGGCTGGCCGCCTGCTTTGCCGCGGTACTGCTGGGCGGGGTGGCCGCGTTTTGCGCATTGCTTCCGGATATGCAGGGCTTTACGCCGCCCGCAGGGCAGGTGCTGGTGCGCGGCGTGGTGCAGCAGGCAAGCCAGGCGGATGGAACGGTCAGCCTGACGCTGGACCATATCGTGCTGGAAAAGGAGAACCGGGCGCTGGAGGGAAAGGCCGCGGTGACCAGTTATACGCAGCCGGCCTTCACCCTTGAATGCGGGCAGACCATTACCTTGCGCGCTAAGATCGAACCCCTGCGCGGCCCGACCAACCCCGGCGGGGTGGACTATACCTTGCCCAATAAGGCTGAGGGCATCTTTTTCACCATGCGGGGCGAGGCTTTTTCGCTGGTACAGCCAGCCGATCCCTATTCGCCAGCCGTATGGGCCGAAAATCTGCGGGGGTATGTAACCGGGCAGATCGAGCAGGTGTTTAAGGCCAGCGCCCCGCTGATGAAGGGCATCCTGATCGGCAATACCGATGCGCTGACGGCGGCGGATCAAGCGGCGCTGCGGGCTGCCGGTATTTCTCACCTCACCGCCGCATCCGGCCTGCACGCGGGCATCGTGGCCGCGGCGCTGTGGGCCGTGCTGGCCCTGCTTCACGCCAGGCGGCGGACCCGCGCGATCTGGACGGTAGCGGTGATGGGGCTGTATTGTACCCTAGTGGGGTTTACCCCTTCCATCGTGCGCGCGGCATTGATGCTGTGCGTGGTGCTGCTCTCGGACTTAACCGGGCGCAGGGTAGACGCGCCCACCCAGCTGGCCGCCGTATTCTGGGGTATTTTGATCTTTAGCCCTTTGGATATCTTCACCCTGAGCTTTCAGCTCTCCTTTGCCGCGGCGGCGGGGCTTATCGCCTTGGCCAGGCCCCTGGAGCAGGCGCTCCTTTTCCTGCCGCGCTGGGCGGCCTCCGCTTTGGCGGTGCCGGTGGCGGCCCAATTGGGCACCCTGCCCGTGGTGCTGGCGCAGTTTAGGGAGCTGCCGGTGTTCTCGCTGGTCTGCAATATCATCGCGGTGCCGTACGCCACGGTACTGCTGCTGGCAGGCCTGGTGGCACTGCTGCCGGCGCTGGTCTTCCCTGCGCTGGCGGCCTATACGGGGGATGTGGTGGCCTATCTGGCCGGCTGGTTGCTGGATGGCGCCAGGTGGGTGGCGGGTATCCCGGGCAGTATGGTGCATCTGCCGCCCTTATCGCCCTTTTGGATCGCGGGGTTGGCGCTGCTGCTCATCCTTTGCGGCAGGTATGATTTTTTCGGCCGTATCCACCGCAAGTCCTGGCTTTGTATCGGCTTAAGCGCGGTGCTGGCGCTGGGGGCCGTCATCGGCTGGCTGCCCCTGCGCGGGGAGCTGCGTTTGACGGTGCTGGATGTGGGCCAGGGGGATGCGATGGTGTTGCAGACCCCGGGCGGAAAGGCTTATCTGATCGACGCAGGCCCGGCGGGCGAGGGGTATGATCTGGGGGAGAGCCGGGTGGTGCCCGCGCTGTACGCCATGGGGATCACCCGCCTGGAGGGCGCGGCGGCTACCCATCTGCATAGCGACCATGCGGGCGGCATGGCCGCAGTGGTCAGGGCCATGCGCCCGCAGACCTTTTATACCTCCGAGGCGCCGGACGAAAGCTGGCAGGCGCTAAACGCCGCCCTGTCGGCCTGCGGGGCCGAGACCGAGGTGCTGGGCGCGGGAGATACCCTGATCTGGGACGGGGTAGCTGTGCGGGTACTCTCTCCACAGAAAGGGCAAAAGGGGCAGCGCTCCCTGGTGCTGGAGATAGCGTTTCAGGGCAAGACCATGCTGATCTGCGGCGACCTGGAGCAAAACGAGGAGGAAGAGCTGCTAGGGCGCATGCCGCCGGCGGAGGTGCTGAAGGTGGCGCACCACGGTAGCGGCAACGTGACGGGGGAGGACTTTTTGCACCGTGTGTCGCCTAAAGTCGCGCTGATCTCGGTGGGGGCCTCCAATACCTACGGCCATCCTGCGCCGGAAACGCTGATGCGGCTGTACGAGGCCGGCGCGCAGGTATTGCGCACGGATGAAAAGGGCGCGCTCACCGTCTCGATCCGGGCGGGCAGGGTGCATATCGACTATTATTTAAAAGAAAAGGCGGCGCCAAAGGAGAGACCATGGATTATAACGCATTCTTAAAACAGATTGATGAGAGCGAGACGCCCTCGGGCGTATATCTGTTTCACGGGGAAGAGGAGTTTGTAAAGGACAGCATGCTTAAACGCTTAGAGGAGCGCTGCCTGGAGGAAGCTACCCGAGAGATGAACTATACGGTGCTGGACGGAGCCGCCGCCACGGCGGACGCCATCATCGCCGCGGGGGAAACACTGCCCCTGATGAGCCCGGCACGGCTGGTGGTGGTCAAGGATTATCCCGGCCTGAAGGGCGGCCGGGGCGCAGAGGAGGCGTCAGCGCAGGCGCGGCTGGCCGATTACCTGAAAAACATCAGCCCGACCACCTGCCTGGTGTTCTTTTGCCGGGGCAAGGCGGATTCACGGCTCAAGCTCAGCCAGGCCATCGGCAAGCTGAACCGCACGGTAGAGTTCAAACCCCTAAACGAACACGACCGGGTGCGCTGGATCCAGAGCCAGGCACGCCGCAGCGGCAAGCAGATCGCCCAGAACGCCGCGGAGCTTTTGAGCTTTATCACCGGCGCTGGCTTGGAGGATCTTTATCAGGAGCTGCAAAAGCTGGTGGCTTTCGCGCCGGGGCATGAGATCACCGCCCGGGATGTGGAGCAGGCGGCTACCCGCAATACGGCCTTTACGGTCTTTCAAATGGTGGACGCGCTGGCCGCCCGCCAGCTGCCCCAGGCCCAGGCGGCGCTGGAGCAGATGCTGCACGATGGCGAGGCGCCGGTGCGCATCCTGGCCATGATCGCCCGGCAGTTCCGGCTGATCCGTTACGCGGCTCTGCTCTCCCGCGCCCTGCCCAAAGGGGAGGCGGAAAAGCAGCTGGAGGCCCCGCCCTTTGCGGTACGCAAGGCCGCTGGCCAGGCTAAAAACTTTACCCCCGCCCAGGTCGAGCACGCCCTTTCGGCCTGCGCGGATCTGGATTGGCAGATCAAAAGCGGGCAGATACGGGAAGATCATCTGGCGCTGCAGGCCCTGGTAATGGACATCCATATCTTTAAAGAATAGCGAACCCAAGCGCAAAAGCGCCCCCGGCGGGGGCGCTTTTTTTATACACGAATCTGAAAAATTCCGGCATAAATGGCATCCCGATGCGCCCCATGGAAAACGAAAGCGCACGGCCGTGTAGATAATTTGCCGGATTTAATGAATGAAAGTATGATACTCAACCAATATAAAAAAATCTAGACCAAATAAAAACAATATGCGTCATAATTGTAAAATTTGCGAGCCAATAAGTATATAATTTGTAAAAATTGGAACGAAAATGGATAAAAATGGCGCTATCTTTGCGGCGTTCCCAATGGTATATTACAAATAACCAGGGGGGATTGCGTTGAAGATCCTTAATTTTGGATCCTGTAATATAGATTATGTATATCGTGTAGACCATATCGCCAAGGAGGGCGAGACGCTTTCTTGTAAGAGCAGGCAGCTTTTTCCAGGGGGGAAGGGACTTAACCAGTCCGTTGCTTTGGCGCGCGCGGGCGCGCAGGTTTTTCATGCGGGGTGCGTAGGTGTAAACGAAGTAGAATTATGCGAGATCATGGCGTCAAGCGGCGTAAAGCTGGAACTGCTAAAGAGGGTCGAGTCAAAAACCGGCCATACGGTTGTTCAGGTCGATAAAACCGGCAAGAACAGCATTATCGTTTATGGCGGCGCAAACCTACAAATAACGCCTCAGTATATCGATGAGGTCCTGCGTGAATTTACAAAAGGGGATTACATTCTATTACAAAACGAGATAAGCAACGTCCCCTACATCGTGGAAAAGGCGGCAGGTAAGGGGATGATCGTAGCGCTGAATCCCTCTCCTTATAACGATGTGATTGATGAGATCGACCTTAATAAAATAGATTATTTGATTCTGAACGAGCATGAGGCCAATAGCTTATCCGGCAAAAGCAGCCCGGAGGCCTTTGTAGAATACATTACGCAAGCCTATCCGGCAATGAAAATAGTCCTTACCCTGGGCGAAAAGGGCAGCCTTTATATCGACCATGAGCAAACCATCGTTCAGCCTTCGTACCGCGTAAAAGTGGTGGATACGACAGGGGGCGGCGATACATTTACAGGCTACTTTCTGGCAGGGATAGCTGCCTCAAAGTGTGCGGCAAAGGCGATGAAGCATGCGGCTTTTGCGGCAGCGCTGGCCGTCTCCCGCCAAGGCTCGGCTGTTTCCATCCCTACCGGCGACGAGGTAGATTACGTGATCGATCTTTTAAAGCCAAACGACGAGATCTATTCGCGCAAACAGCGGTTGGTACACGAAACGATCAGGAATAATCTTGAGGATATCACCCTGGAAAAAGTGGCCGCGGTTTTGGGATATTCGCCTTCATACGCGAGCCGGTGGATTAATGACAATATGCAAATGCCTTTTGGCGATATCGTGAGAAAAGTACGCTGTGCAGAGGCGGCGAAATTGCTGCGGGAAGGTGAACTTGCCATTAGCGAGATCATTAACCAGATAGGTTACAGCAATGAGAGCTTTTTCCGCAAGATATTTCAGAAGGAATACGGAAAGACGCCTCTTGAATACCGCAAATTCTGTGCCAGGATGAAGGTGCTTAAAGAGAAAGACGGTTAATCGCCACCGTAGAAAGCAGTTCAGTTTTTCAGCTTGGCGGATAACAGCTTAAAAGCACTAATGCAAAGAGATTTTTAGCGGATGTGTGTTCCTTTATAGCCCAGATGGGGCCGGCGATGCGCGCGGCTCGGCCCCCTTTGGTGCCTGTACGCGCATTGTTTGGGGCTTAGGGATTGTTTTTTTAAAACCGTGGAATCACGAGGCGCTCTTAAACGGAAAATCGGAGGGCGGCTGTTTGATTCATATTAGCTCATCGTAGCAAAAGAAAAGGGGGACTACACACATGTCAAAACGCAACTCTATCGCCTTGTGTCTGTTGCTGGTTGTGGCTATGGCATTCTCAATCGTAGGATGCTCGCAGCCCGCTGCGGACGACTCTGCCAGCTCGGCCTCGTCGAGTGCCGCGGCATCTGAAAGCGCGGAAAGCGCTGAACCGGTTTCTTTGGAGTACTGGGACATGGCCTGGGGCCCGGCGGAGACTTTCCCTGCTGCGGCTGAGGGCATTATCGAGAAGTACACCACTGAGGTGGCTCCGAACGTATCCATTAATTACACCAACCTACCCTGGGCTAACTGGTTCGAGACCTATTCCACGGCTGTTGCCTCTAATGGCGCGCCTGATGTGGCCATCGGCGGCGGTTTTATGCCCTTCCAGTTCGCGGTAAACAACGAGGCTGCTGATTTAAGCTGGATCATCGAAGAGTGGGAGAAGGAAGGCACGACCGATGATTTCCTCGAGGGCATGCTGGACTACTATGTCTATAACGATAAGGTAGTCGGCGTCCCCTTCAACTATGACCCGCGCACGATGTATATCCGTCAGGACTGGTTGGAGGAAAAGGGCCTGTCCATGCCTACCACTTATGATGAGTTTATTGAGGTAGCTAAGGCCTTTACCGATAAGAGCACCGAAATCTACGGTGTGGTCTTTGGTGTTACCACGAACGCTGCCGGTCCGTTTATGTCCATGGCAACCGGTAATGGCGGCATGCTTTATAATGAAGATGGCACGGCCAATATTAACAACGAGCGCAACTTGCAGGTGATGAAGTTATTCCGTACCCTGAAGGACGAGGGCTGCCTACCCGATGGTATTGAGGGTTACGCGGGTGAGGACGCCACCAAGCTCTTTAATGCGGGCAAGGCTGGTATCTGCATCAAATCCTGCGGCGATTACAAGAATGCCGTAACGAATGATGGTTTCACCACGGATCAGGTTTGCGTACTGCCTCCGCTGAAATCGCCCTCCGGCGTTCAGAAACAGCAGCTGTGCATTAACGGCTACATGGTATTCGAGCAGTCTGAGAACAAGGAAGAGGCCATGAAGTTCCTGAAATGGTACTCTGAGAACAGCCAGGATCTGTGGGTCAGCGGCGGCCAGGATGGCTATCCGGCGCGCTTGAGCTTCATGGACGAGCTGGATGAGTTCCAGAAAGACTATCGTCAGGATGTTATCAAGAATGTACTGAGCAACTCTATCAGCCTGTGCTACCCGCTGCAGGCCGGTGTACCCAGCGCCTCTATGGCCGAGGGCCAGAAGTACGACATGCAGATCATGCAGGCGGCTTTGACCATGGACGAGGCTGGCATGAAGGATACGCTGGAAAAACTGAATACGGAATTCCAGCAGATTATCGACGAGCAGGACTAACTACCCTATAACGTAAAATCTTTGACGAGACACATTGGGGAAGCGGGTTTCCCGCTTCCCCATTATTTTGTTGTAATAGTAAGCAACTATAATGAATATTACTGCCTGAATGATTCGATATTTGCTTCATTACATACCTCTCATCCTTCGGGCTTACATCACTAAAATGTAAGCCTATTTTTTTAGCCTGTTAAACGGGGTAATGAGCATGGCGGCGACAAAAGGGCTGTATCCTACGCAGCTCCAAGCGCCATTTCCTGCATAGATAGGGGAGAGGTTTGAATTGTGAAACTTTTGATCAGAATGAAGGCTGTACCTGTAGTTGATATTTGCCTGCAGCGAATATTTTCAAAAGAAAATTTCAGGGTAGAGGCTATCAAGATATAATACCGCCACACGGTAAAAAGACCGGGGCGGTATTTGCCTATAAACCGGGCATGAAAAAAGAACGTACCGCAAAACGGACGTTCTCTATTCTTACGCTTACTTATTCAGCAATCCGAGCGATATCTTTAGCCAAGCGCGATTTCTGACGGTTCGCGGTGTTCTTATGGATCGTGCCTTTGATGACCGCTTTATCCAGCGCGCTGGAAGCGGATTGGTACAGGGACTTGGCGCTGTCGGCTTCGCCAGCGGCGACGGCAGCTTCAAATTTCTTAATGGACGTGCGAAGGCTGGACATCACCATGCGGTTTTGCATATTCTTCGTCTCCATCACTTTAACGCGCTTTTTGGCTGATTTAATATTCGGCATATGGTTCACCCCCTTATGACTTCAGCGATAAAATTTTACCATGCTTGGACATTTTAAGCAAGGCTTTTTTGTAAAAAACCGGATAAACCCGCCGCAAAAGGCCTAAACTGCAAGGGAATAGGTTGATTGGGGGCGTTGATATGCAAAAAAATATACGGACGGACCTGGCGCGGGAGGCCAGTGCGGCCATGGGCGCCTTACAGGGGGTGGAGACCTTCAGCCGTGAGGATGAGGGCGTGGAGGTCTATCAAGTGCAGGTGAATACCCCGGCCGCCGCGCGCACGTTGGGCAAGGCCATGGGCCGCTATGTAACGCTGGATGCCACAGACGAGGCTTTTAGCGATATGGACCGGCGGGAGCATCTGGCCAAAGCGCTGGCGCAGGAGATCAAAAAACTGCTGCCGGAGGACTTTGGCACCGCGCTGGTGGTGGGGCTGGGCAACGCCCGGGCCACGCCGGACGCACTGGGCCCCAAAGCGCTGGAAATGGTGATGGTGACCCGGCACCTGATCGAATATATGCCCGAGGCGGTGGATGAGCGGCTGAGGCCGGTGGCGGCCTATGCCCCCGGCGTGCTGGGGGTGACCGGGCTTGAGACCGCCGAGGTGGTGCGCGGGGTGGTCAAGCGCATCAAACCCGGGGTGGTGATCTGCATCGACGCCCTGGCGGCCCGCAGCGCCGCGCGGGTAGGCAATACCCTGCAGTTGAGCGATACCGGCATCCAGCCCGGCAGCGGCCTTGGCAATATGCGTTCGGCCCTGAACGCCAAAGCGCTGGGCTGCCCGGTGCTGGCCCTGGGCGTGCCCACGGTGGTGTATGCCTCCACCATCGCCCAGGACGCCTTCCAGCAGATGCTGGACGCGCTAAAGGAGGAGGGCGGCGGGGAATTTGGCGCGTTTACCCGCGCCGTATCCCGAGACGACCTGCTGGCCCTGCTGCGCCAGGCGGCCGGCGCGGGGGATATGGTGGTCACCCCAAAAAATATTGACGAGCTGGTGGCGCAGGCCGCGAGCGTGCTGGCGCTGGGGCTGAACCTGGCGCTGCACAAAAACCTGAGCGTTGAGGAGATACGCGCCTTCCCTTTTTAATCGCAAGGCTTGGCATAATCCCCCGCCCTGAGGGCATATACATAAATCACAAAGCGGTTAACGCACGCGATTTAAGGGGTGGGGAGCATGATTCGCATCAAGGTCTGGAAGATCACACAAATCCTGTATTATCTGGCTGTAGTGGCCCTGGCGATCCTGGTGCTGGTGCTGCTGGCGGGCCTGTGGAAGGGCAGCACGGATCACCAGAGCCAGCCCAGCGGACAGCCGGCCTCGGGGGTGGTCACAGCCATGGCCGCCCCGCCCGAGGGCGGCGGTCCGGGCGGACAGGCCCTGGAGGAGGAAACGCTTGAAACGCGGCAGACGGGGGCACAGCGCTTGCTGCGTTCTTTTTTTTACACCCGTAGCCAGCAGGCCGCCCGGGCGGAACAGAAACGGGAGCAAAACGTCATCACGCCCGCCTCTAACCTGGCGGGCTGCTTGCGCAACCTCTTGGGGTTGACGGAGGACCCAGCCAGCTTTCTCACCCTTTGCATGCCCCAGCTCAATTTTGGCCCGGCGCAGGCCGCCGCGGCCAAGGGGGACGATACTCAGCTGGCCCTTACCACTTCCGCCCAAAGCGGGCAGGGGGACGGCCAGAACGCGGACGACAGCGCCGAACACGGCATTGTGGTAGAGATCGCCACCGAGCAGGAAGAGCCCCAACAGCCCGCCCAGGCCCCAGCGCAGGGCGAGGGCGAGCCTTACATGCTGGTCTACCATACCCATACCACCGAAGCCTATACCAAGACAGAGGCCAATACCTATGCCGATGGAGATGGGGAATACCGCACCACCGATAACAATTATAACGTGGTGCGGGTGGGCGAGCAGATCATAAACGGCATCGTAGCGCGCACGGGGCTCAATATCATCCACGATACCACCAACCATGAGCCGCCCAAGCACGGCACGGCCTATGTGCGCTCGCTGCAGACCATGGAGAACCAGAAGGCGGCCCACCCCAGCTTGGAGATGTTTTTAGACGTGCACCGGGATGCTTACATTACCGGCGAGCGGGCCGCGGAGTATAACGGACAGCCCATCGCGCAGATTCAGTTCGTGGTCGGCACCGGAGAGGGGCAGACGGGGGCGGGTTTTTCCGTCAAGCCGGATTGGGAGAAGAACTACGCCTTGGCCCAGCAGATCACAGACGAGCTGAACCGGATCGCCCCGGGCGTGGCCAAACCCATCCGCAAATCCACCAGTCGCTATAACCAGCATGTATCCAACAAAGCGCTGCTGGTGGAGGTGGGGCATAACAAAAACACCCTGGAGGAAACGCTGGCGGCGGCGGACCTGCTTTCAGAGGCCATGAGCAACGTACTAAACGCCCAGCGCCAGGGTTGACAGGGGCCCCTTTCCAGTGCCAAAATAGATTTTAAGGGAACTGGATAAGGAGGACAAGGCGGTGCTTTGTGATGAACGATGCGCCCGGCCCATCGGCGTGTTCGATTCCGGCGTGGGCGGGCTTACGGTCCTGGCGCAGCTGCAAAAAACGCTGCCCGGAGAGGATACCATTTTTTTAGGGGATAACGCATACGGCCCTTATGGGGACCGGGACGAGGCGGATATTCGCCAGCGCAGCCTGGAGATCGCCGGGCGACTGATGCATATGGGCGTCAAGGCGCTGCTGGTGGCCTGTAATACGGCGACCAGCGCGGCGGTCCAGGTGCTGCGCGCGCAGCTGCCAGTACCGGTGATCGGCATGGAGCCGGCGGTGCTGCCCGCGCTGGAGGCGGCTGGGGCCGGGCAGGTAGCTGTATTGGCGACCGCGGCTACGGTGCGCCAGCAAAAGTTTAAGGCGCTGGTGCAGCGCACCGGGCGGGAGGCGGATATTATCCCTATCGGCTGCCCGGGGCTGGTGGAGTTGATCGAGGGCGAGCGGGGAGAGGCGCAGATCGTAGAGTATCTTTTGCACCACGCGCCGGATAGGGCCCGCCAGGCTGCGGCGGTGGTGCTGGGCTGCACCCATTATATCCTGATCCGCCCGGCGGTGGCGGCGGCCTTTCCGGGGGCTAAGGTGGTAGATGGCAACGAGGGCGCCGTGCGGCATTTAAAAGAGGTGCTGGAGGAGGCGGGGCTGCGCAATCCCCGCAACGCGGGCGGACAGACGCGGCTGATCACCACGGGGGACGAGGGGATCTACCTGCCGCTATTGAACCGCATGCTGGAGCGGGCGCGCCCCTTTGCGCTGTAAAAACCCAAAGGAGTTGATAATGATGAAGTTGATGATCGCTTCGGATATTCACGGTTCGGCCTATTATTGCGAGCAGCTGTTTGAGGCTATGGCACGCGAGCAGCCGGACAGGCTGTTGCTGCTGGGGGACCTGCTTTACCATGGCCCGCGCAACGATCTGCCCCGGGATTATGACCCTAAAAGGGTGATCGCCCTGCTCAACGCCCATAAGGACAAGCTGCTCTGCGTGCGGGGCAACTGCGATACCGAAGTGGACCAGATGGTGCTGGAATTCCCCATCCTGGCGGATTACTGCATTTTGTACGAGGGCGGAAAGATGATCTTCGCCACGCACGGCCACCACTATAACGAGCAGACCCCGCCGCTGCTGGGCCAGGGGGATATTCTGCTGCACGGGCATACCCACGTGCCGGTCTGCCGGCAAACGCAGGGATACACCTACCTTAACCCGGGCTCGGTTTCCATCCCCAAGGAGGGCAGCCGCCATGGGTATATGGTGCTGGAAAACAGCCGGTTTTTGTGGAAGGACCTCTCCGGCGAGGTGTGGCAGGAAACGGCGCTGTAAAATGGCAGCCAAAAGCCGCGGCAGAAGCATTTTGCCGCGGCTTTTTTATAGCCGCTTAGCGGTGATCAAGGCGTGCGTAGCGGCCAGGAGCGTCTTTTGATGCTGCCCCCAATACGGGCGGATTTGCTTATTTGTAAAAATGCGCAAAGCGCCTTGCAGGCGCCTTTCCCTATGTTATAATAGTGCCTAGCGGGCTAAACCCGCGTAAAGGAGGGGACTTTTATGAAAAAGATCGAGATGAGCTATCGCCATAAGGCGGATACGGATTATACCCGGGAGAAATTTGCCGGAGAAAAGCTGAACTGCGCGGAGGCGTCCTGCAAGGCTGTGCTGCGCTACTTTGGCCAGGATACGGCCCTCTCCCGCGCGGCCTCGGCCTTTGGGGGCGGCATCGGCGGGCAGGGGCTGACCTGCGGCGCCATGACCGGGTGCCTGATCGCCGCGGGGCTATTGCTGGGGCGGGATGAGGCGAAGGACGGCAGCACCGCTGCGCTCTATACCTTTGCCCAGGAGCTTTCAGATTATATGCGCCAGAATTTCGGCAGCGAAAAGTGCGGCGCCATCACCTGCCGGGATGAGGGCGAGGCGGCTGCCCAGGCCTTTAAGGACGCGGATGGGCGCAATAACGTGTGCGCACCCATCGTCATGGCGTGCGTGGATTATACCATCGATCAGCTGACGGCGCTGCGGGCAAAACAGGCGTAGGCATAAAGATAACAAGAGCTGGAGGAAAAGGAGCGGGCGGTTTGATTCGGGTAAAGTGCGTTGAAAACAATGCGGAGCTGAAAAAATTTATGGATTTTCCCCAGCAGTTATACGAAGGGGAAACCTTTTTTGTGCCGGCCGCCCAGGCGATCGAACAGCAGCTGTTGACCCCGCCGGAGGCGCTGGGACAGATGCGGCTCTACCTGGCGCTGGTGGGAAAAGAGGTGTGCGGGCGGATGGCGCTGTTTTTCCCCGCCGCAGGGGTGGGGACGGAGGCCGTCATCTACCGCCTGGATTTTATCGACGATACTAAGGTTAGCGCCGCCTTGATTGAGAGCGCCTGCCAGGAGGCGTCGCAAAGGGGCTACGCTTCGCTTTGCGGCCCGCGGGGCGCGCTGGAGCTGGAGCCCCAGGGGGCCATGGCGCTGGGACAGATGCATGATGGCTCTGCCTTTGCCCTGCAGCAGCCCGAATACTTTCTCCAACATTTGGAAGGGCTGGGCTTTACCAAGATTTTTACCCAGAAGGAATACCGGGTGGCCCTGCCGGATGCGCTTTGCAGCCGGGAGACGCGTTACGCCGAATTTTTACTGCGCCGCCAGGGGGTCAGGCTTTTGCCGCTGGAAAGCGGCGAGCAGCTCTCCGCCTGGGTGGAGCCGCTGTTTAAACTCATCGCCAGCCAGCTGGCACGGGCCCAGGGCAGGCTGCTGCCCGAGGCGCTGGTGCGCGCCCGGCTGGAGGAGAGCTGGCTGCGTTATGCGGATCTGCGCTTTATCCACCTTTATGTAGACCGGGCGGGCGCGCTTGCCGGCGCGACCATCGCCCTGCCGGATATGGCTGCCGCGCTGCGGGCCGTGGAGGGGCGCCACCGGCCCTGGAACAAGCGCAAGTTTGAGGCCTTCCGCCGGGAGGTGCGCAGCCTTGAGCTGCTGCTGAGTATTTTTCGGCCTGAATATGTAGGGACGGGCCTGCGAGACGCGATGCTGATTAACCTTGTGCAGGATGCAGTCCGCCAGGGGATGAAGTTCATCACGACCGGGCCGCTTTTGCCCTGCCAGGAGGAAAGGGCAGCGGGTCTGACCTTTAAAAATGGCGTAATCTACAGCGTGCGCCATACGCTGAGACGAAGTGTATAATAGCGGACAAGTGTGGTTAACTTACGGAAAAAATGAATAAATGGGACGCAAATAAGGCAAATAGTCAAATTTTTTACACTTCAAAGTAAAAAAAACTGGTTTTACAGTGTAGTTTCTTTTGATATATTCATTATATCAAATCTTTAGGGGGGCTTACGGTATGAAGAAAATGGTTGCTGTTATATTGTGCTTAGTGGTGTTCATGGCGTTATCCCTGGCAGTCGTCGGTTGCGGTGGCGGTGGGGATTCTACCGCGTCTACTGCGCCCAGCGCGAGTACCAGTGCTGCGGCCAGCTCGGATGCGAGTGCCAGCTCTGGGGCGGATGCCAGCGCCAGTTCCAGCTCCGGCAGCATGTTTGAGCCGGTGGAGCAGATCGAGGACGATGGCGCGCTGCCTTTCGGCAAGCCGGGACAGTAATAGAACGGATAGACAAGATTGAATCTTAAAATATTTGGAAGAGCGAAACGCTCTTCCTTTTTTTATTTTAATCGGCACGGGCAATCATAGCGCGAGAAAGCGGGCATAAACAAAAGATTAAGGCAAATACTAAGCGCGAAAACGTATTGGCATTTTAAAGGAGGTAATCGCGTGGAAAAATTTCGCTCGCTTAGCATTTGCCTTTTGCTGGCCGCAGCGCTGATGGTATCGGCGGTAGGTTGCCAGCAGCCTGATGAGGGGCAAACGCAGCCCACCGGTGGCGGGGAGAGCAAACAGCCCGTTACCCTGACGTTTTGGGATATGGCCTGGGGCACGGCGGACCGGTATGTGCCGGCGGCCGAGCAGATCATCGCAAACTATAAGGAGGTGGCGCCGCACGTCACCATCAACTATACCAACCTGCCCTGGAGCAACTGGTTTGAGGCTTATTCTACGGCCGTGGCTTCCAATGGCGCGCCGGATGTGGCCACAGGCGGCGGCTATATGCCTTTCCAGTTCGCCACCAGCGATGAGGCGGCAGACCTGCAATGGATCGTGGACCAGTGGGAGAAGGAAGGGACGCTGGAGGACTTCCCGGAAGGTTTTATGGAGTACTACCGGTTCAAGGATAAACAGGTAGGCATCTGCTTTAACGTAGACCCCCGGGGGATCCTGGTGCGTAAGGATTGGCTGGAGGAAAAGGGCCTGGCTGAACCCACCAACTGGGACGAATTTTTGGAGATGTGCAAGGCCTTTACCGACAAGGAAAAGGGCACATACGGCTTTGCTTACGGCGTAGCGGTGGATTCGGCGGGCTCGTTTACCAACTGGGCCGTCAATAACGGCGGGCTGAGTTTTGACCGGGAGGGCAACGCCGCTGTGGATACCGAACGCAACCTGCAGACCATGCAGTTTTTCAGCGACCTGAAAAAGGCGGGCGTGCTCCCTGAGGGTATCGAGAATTATTCGGGCAGCGATGCGCAAAAGCTGTTTGGCGCGGGCAAGGTGGGCGCGGTGTACGGCGGGAGCGATTGGGCCGAGATCATCATGAGCTCCAGCGGCCTGACGGAGGACCAGCTCACCATCCTGCATCCGCTCACCAGCCCTTCGGGCATCCAGAAAAACGCGTTGTATTTTAACGGCTACATGATGTTTGAACAATCCAGCCTGAAACAAGAGGGGCTGAACTTCATCAAGTGGTGGTCCGAAAATAACCAGCTTCTGTGGGAAGAGGGCGGGATGAGCGCATTTCCGGCCCGCACCAGCTTTATGAATTCCTTAAGCGTCTTTCAAAAGCCGGTTTCCAAAAAGCCGTTTGTGGAGTACATCATCCCCAATTCGGTGCAGACCGTTTACCCCATGCAGAGCGGCACGCCCTCGGCCTCGATGGTGGAGGGGCAAAAGTATGATATGCAGATGATGCAATCCGCCCTGACGCAGGAGGAAAAAAGCTGGCAGACGCTGCTTAAAAAACTGCAGGCTGAGTTGGAGGGCACCATCCAGAGCATGGACCAGTAATGCGCGGTGGGCACGCGTTAGGCTTTGTGCCCATTTGCTTTAAGCTTCGGCGCCGGGGAGACCCGGCGCCTTTTTTGTCAAGAAATAATGTGGATGGATGTAAGACAAAGGTTCAACATTATAGGCGGCAGATGTGAATATATTGTACGAATATGTCAAAATGCGGGGTATGAATCCCGGTTGACAGCTGTTAAGATGGTAATTAATCGGATGAGTAGGAGACAACACGTAATGCACAGGCACTCTACCCTTTTGTGCTGCCTAATTTTAGTGGTGGCCATGGCTTTTTCCCTTATTGGCTGCCAGCAGCCGTCCGATCCCGCCCAAGTGCAGGGCGGCGCCTCCAGCACGGAGGAGCCCATAGAACTGGTGTTTTGGGATATGGCCTGGGGCACAGCAGAGCGGTATCAGCCGGCTGTTGAAAAGATTCTGGCGCAATATCAAACGCTGCATCCAAACATTACATTTAAATACACCAATCTACCTTGGGCCAACTGGTTCGAGGTCTATTCCACTGCGGCCGCCTCCGGCAGCGCGCCGGATGTGGCCATCGGCGGCGGGTACATGCCCTTTCAGTTTGCGCCCAGCAACGAATCAGCCGATCTGCAGTGGATCATCCGCGCCTGGGAAAAAGAGGGCACGCTGGACGACTTCCCCGAGGGGTTTATCGAATATTACCGCTACCGCGATAAGCAGGTGGGCATCCCCTTTAATATCGACCCGCGCGCGATCCTGGTGCGCAAGGACTGGCTGGAGGACAAGGGATTGGCAGAGCCGGAAACCTGGGTGGACTTTATGGAGATGTGCAAGGCCTTCCGCGACCCGGAGCAGGGCACTTACGGCTATGCCTTTGGGGTGACCAGCGGCGGCGCGGGCTCCTTTACCAACTGGGCGGTGAACAACGGCGGCATGGGGTTTGACCGTAAGGGGAACGCCAATATCGACAGCGATAACAACCTTTTGACGATGAAGTTTTTTTCGGAGCTGAAAAAGGCGGACGTGCTGCCCGAAGGCATTGAGCACTTTACCGGAGATGACGCGCAAAAGTTGTTTATTGCAGGCAAGGTTGGCGCGGTTTATGGCGGGCCGGATTGGGTAGAGGCGATAGTGGATTCCGGCAAATTTACCGCAGACCAGCTGACGGTACTGCATCCGCTGAAAAGTCCGGCCGGCATCCAGAAAAACGCGCTCTACTTCAACGGCTACATGGTCTTTCAGCAATCCGAGCACCGAGATGAGGCGATGGCTTTTCTGAAATGGTTCTCGGAAAACAACGCCAGCTTGTGGAGCGAGGGCGGGGTAAGCGCCTTTCCGGTGCGCACCAGCTTTTTAAAGGGGATCGATACCTTGAAAGAGCCATTGACCAAGGCGCCCTTTGTGGAGTATATCATCCCCAACTCGATACAGACCGTTTACCCTATGCAAAATGGCACGCCCTCAGCCTCCATGGCGGAGGGGGAAAAGTACGGTTCCCAGCTGATGCAGGCGGCGCTTACGCAGGAAGAGGAGGATTGGAAGCCGCTGCTGCAAAGGCTGCAAAAGGAGCTGGAAAAATTGATCGCCGAAAACGACTGATGAATAGACTGGACAAATATGCGGGGGCACAGCACAGGCTGTGCCCCCATTCATTGTGCGATGCATTGGTGTGGATGGATAATGGCGCGAAAGTCAACAAACTGGAATAATTGTAAAAAACATATCCTTGCCATTGCGCTGTTTTTTGCATAGCCTGTAATTGTGGCGGGAAAGGAGGGGTGCCATCCTTCGCCAGGCCGATGAACTACTGACGCCAATCGCACTTCTACCCCCGGAGAATCAATACATATGCATTTACGCAAGACAGATCTCAAAATGAAATTCTAAGAAAAGGCTCCGCCCGGTGTGCGGGACGCTGAAACTCTGACACAGTAAAATGAGAGAAAATTAAATAGGGGGGAAATAACCATGCAAAAACGCGGTATAACGAGAATCGTTTGCACGGCACTATGCGCAGCGTTGGCGTTTGCACTGCCCGGCTGCGGCCCGGCAGAGCAGCAGACCGCCTCAACCCCGCCCAGCGAGACCCAGAGCGCGGCAAATGAGCCGGTCACGCTGGAATTTTGGGATATGGCCTGGGGACCGGCGGAAAAGTATCCGGTGGTGGCCGAGGAGATCATCGCAAAGTATAAAGAGGCCGCACCGCATGTGACGATAAAGTATACTAACCTGCCTTGGAGCAATTGGTTCGAGACCTATTCCACAGCCGTCGCGTCCAACGGCGCGCCGGATGTGGCCACCGGCGGCGGGTACATGCCCTTCCAGTTCGCGCCGAAAGGCGAATCGGCCGATCTGCAATGGATCTTGGACGAGTGGGAAAAAGAGGGCGCGCTGGGCGATTTTCCGGAAGGCTTTGTGGAGTACTTTACCTGGCAGGGGCGCCAGGTGGGCATCCCCTATAACTTCTCGCCCCGGTGCATCTTCATCCGTAAGGATTGGCTGGAGGAAAAGGGCCTGCAGGAGCCGAAGACCTGGGATGAGTTTATCCAGATGTGCAAGGCGTTTACCGATAAGGAAAAGGGAATTTACGGCTTTGCCTTTGGCGTGACCAATAACGCCGGGGGTTCGTTTACGCAGTGGGCCATCAACAATGGCGGCTTTACCTATGATGAGGAGGGCAACGCCGCGCTAAACAGCGAGAGCAATCTGGAGACCATGCGGTTCTTTAACCGGATGAAGCAGGAAGGCATCCTGCCGGAGGGGATTGAGAACTATACCGGGGACGATGCGCAAAAACTCTTCGGCTCGGGCAGGCTGGGCGCGATCTATGGCGCCTCGGACTGGATCGTCAATTCCACCACGGGGGATGTGAGCCGGGATCAGGTGCTGGTGCTGCATCCGCTGGAGAGCCCTTCCGGGTTGCAGAAAAACTGCATCTTTATCAACGGCTATATGATGTTTGAGCAAACGGAGCAGAAAGAAGAGGGTATGAAGTTCCTCAAATGGTGGTCTGAAAATAACGCGGATCTGTGGGAAAAGGGCGGCA
Source organism: Luoshenia tenuis (assembly GCF_014384745.1). Taxonomy (NCBI): domain Bacteria; kingdom Bacillati; phylum Bacillota; class Clostridia; order Christensenellales; family Christensenellaceae; genus Luoshenia; species Luoshenia tenuis. The sequence continues at coordinate 504,039 of NZ_JACRSO010000002.1, read as the reverse complement.
TGGGTTCGTTCCCTACCCGGCAGAGCTTCCTGGATACGCTGGAAGTGCTCAAGACGCCGGTCGTCAAACAACCCTTTACCGAGTATATCATCCCCGATTCCGTGCAGACGGTCTATCCCATGCAAAATGGGACGCCTTCCGCCGCGGTGGTCGAGGGGCAGGGCTATGATAAGCAGCTGATCCAATCCGCCTTGACGCAGGATGAGGCACAGTGGAAAGAACTGCTCAACAAGCTCAATGATGAACTGGCCGGCCTGATCGCGGAGATGGATCAATAAACGCTAAAGGTTTTAACGCCAAGCATCCTATAAAAGGCAATGGATGGGGGGAGAGAGAGAAAGGCTCCCCCCTTTTTTATCCGCGCCGGTATACCGTAAAGCGCAAAGCAACGGGCGGCCCGCGGTATATTTAAACAGGACGGCGACTATAGATAGATCAAGGCAGGGCAAAGGTGTATCCGCCCTAGGAGCGAAGACCTAGTAAAAGGGTGGCCATTTATATATATAACAGGCGGTGGCCCCCCTAAGCGGGCGAGGGCGAAAATATTGAAACTAAATGGTAAAAAAGTAGGAACAATTTTAGGCGCCTTTTTGCTATACTAGCTACAGATATTGAAGTGATGCCCGTTATGACGCACTAGATATTGTGGGTATCGTCATAAGCCCCGGGCCTGCATACAAAATGCAGCGGCCGCAGGGGAGGCGTGGTGAACACCGGTTCCGTATTTTTATTGGAAAAAGGGAACAATATGTTGATTTATCCGCGTGAAATCAATAATTTGAACCCTAAACCGCAATATAACTAACCTATTTGTAAAAACATCTGGTTTATCCGCGGGGTTCCGCTTTGTTATATTTATAACATCCAAACCTGTTGGGATAGGTTTATTTTGGAAGCGTGCACCTGCACTCTTTTTATTTAAACCGTTTCAGCAGTTGCAGCCGGCTTTCTCTCTATCGGGGGCGGGCAGGTTGCTTAAAAGTACCAATCTGTTATGCGCGGTTCCCTTTGGGGATGGGTAGGTTATAACAGTTAAGTACGAAGTTGCCGGAGGGCGCCCCATGGGGTATCCTTCAAAAGGCAGACCAGGCCTGAGGCTGTGGAGCGGCTATACGCGTTTCTGCGGATCAGGATGAAGCTTTTAAGGCGGGAAGAGGAACCCTCTGTTCTGGCCGTCGAGAGCGAAGTCCCGATACGGAGAGGATACAGACTGCAGGTCTGGGGGAGGGCAACACGGTTCTTTGTGGAAGCCCTTATCCGGGCGAGGCCTCTTTCAGCGAGGCGGTTTAGCCGCTGTTTTCGCGGAGCTGAAAGATGAGCCGCTGGTAAGTCCGAACGCCAAACGAACCGGGGCTGGCGCCTTGGGGGAGGGCTTTTTCCGCTAGAGGCTGTCGCATCCTTAACGGGTGGGATGGCGTTTGACGGAAGAGGCGCGAACACAATGCGCGAGGCGCGGGGAAATTGGCGGGTTATCCCGGGAGGGAAGAGGTGCCCCGCTATGCGGGGGCCCGGAAAGATCGCGGGGCCTATAGCGGTCCTGGCGTCCGGAAGGGATTTGTAGATGGCTTGCAAAGGGCGCGGGTGTTTTTGAAAGGTTTCAGCGGACTGTGGCGTTTTTTCGCAGCGGCCGGCTGGGGCCCGACGGGGGCACAGGCGCGTGGCGCGGGGCATTTGCAGCGGTTCTTCAAACCCGGCGGGTCAAACCGCAAGGGATATGGTTCCGTCCAAACGGGGTGTTTGGGCACAAAGGGGCGGGGGCCGGTACGGTAACGGACCGGGCCGCAAACCGACAAGCGGGGTTTTGCACAGTATATAGCCGGTTTTCAAGCGGCCGGCGCAGACTGTTGCAAGATCATTACAAGGCCAAGGAGTGGTCAGACCATCCAGTTAGGAGAGAGAAGGCATGTTTCGTAAATCTGATGCGCTATTTGCTTATGGTCTCGTCTTGCCGGCATTCATCTTGTTGATGCTGATACGTGTCTATCCCGTATTCAATGGATTTGTTCTGAGCTTTACGGATGCCTCGATCACGGGTATTCGCCAGGGCTACAATTACATTGGATTCGAGAACTACATCGAACTGTTCCAGGACGGCGAGTTCTGGGGCGCGATGATATTCACGTTGTGGTACGTATTTTGCGTAGTGCTGTTCAGCTACATCTTCGGTCTGCTGGCTGCTGTTCTGTTGAACGGCGAGATCAAGGGCCGCGCCATTTGGCGCTCGTTCCTGCTCATCCCGTGGGTTATCCCCGGTGTTGTAGCTGTTAACTCTTGGTTGTTTGCGTTGAACCCGCAGCTGGGTTTTGTCAACAACCTGCTGGTGCGCCAGCTGCATCTGTTCCCCGAACCGATCCAGTTCTTCAGCACGCCGGCCGCAGCTCAAACCACGGTTATCTTCACGAGTGTGTGGAAGAGCTACCCGTTCATGATGATCATGATGCTCGCAGGCTTGCAGGGCATTCCTGAGGATCTGTACGAGGCTGCTCGCATCGACGGCGCTAGCACGTGGAAGCAATTCACCAAAATCACGGTTCCGATGCTCAGCTCGGTTACGATGGTATCCACGACCCTGATGACCATCTGGAACATGAACTCCTTCGAAGGCATTTGGCTGTTGACGCAGGGCGGACCTAACGGTTCGACGTATGTTATCTCTGTATTGGCCTATTTCAAAGCCTTCTATCAGATGAAACTTGGTTACGCTTCGGCACAGTCCAGTATCAATATGATTATCATGCTGATATTCTCTGTGTTCTACATCAAGCGTTTCCAGACAGATGTCTAAGAGAGGTGAGAGAAGATGGCCAAATCGAAAAACCAAGTTACGCTGCCTAATGGGCAGGTCATCGTAGCTGATCCTTATGCGACCAAAAAGCAGCTGAAAAAGATCCCGATCTATCTGCTGATCATCTTTTTGATCCTGATCACCAGCGTACCGCTGCTGTCTACTCTGGGTATGTCCTTTAAAACGAACGCGGATATGTACTCCGTATCCCTGTTCCCTTCCTCGCCGGAAGGTTGGACGCTGGATTGGTACAACTCGGTGCTGTTTGGTAAGGCGCAGTTCTACATCTACTTCTTGAACAGCTTTAAGGTTTCTGTTATCGTTATGGCGCTGTCGACCGTCGTTTCCATTTTCGCCGGTTACTCGCTGAGCCGTTATCGGAAAGTCTTCAAGCCGCTCAACTGGTTCGTGTACCTGCTGCTGGTTCTGCAGATGTTCCCGATCGTACTGATGCTCATCCCGCTGTTCATCATCTTCAACTCGCTCAACTTGAACAATACGCATGAGGGCTTGATGATTGCGTACCTAACGTTCTCGTTGCCGTTGAACATCTGGATGATTCAGGGCTTCTTCGATTCGATCCCGATCGACATGGAAGAGGCGGCGCTGATCGACGGCGCGTCCAAATTCCAGAGCTTGGTCAAGGTTGTATTGCCGGTATCCAGCCCTGGTGTCGGTTCCGTTGCAATCTTCGCATTTAACTACTGCTGGAACGAGTACGTTTTGGCGAGCTTGTTCCTCAAACCGAAGGAGTTGCGCACGCTGCCCATCGGCTTGCAGATGTTCGTGCAGGAGAATACGAAGGAGTGGGGCCTGTTGACGGCGGCGTCCATCGTCACCATCATCCCGATCCTGATCTTCTTCATCTTCATGCAGCGCTACCTGGTAGCTGGCTTGACGGCCGGCGCCGTAAAAGGTTAAAAATTTGCTCCCGGGCGTTTGGCTTAGGCCTAGCGCCCGGGATTCAAATTATATGGGCATAAATTTGCCACCTATTGCCGCTGCTAATACCAGCGGCTTTATTTTGCAATTTTTGCGGAGGCCATTGGGGCACGAACCCTGCACAAGCGGCTTGATTTTTTTCCCATTTTCATGTACAGTGAATAAGGATAGGTGGAACGGAATTGAGTCCCTCGCTTTTATAAAACTACTGGATTTAAAAGCGCGAAATGGACAAGCTGTTTCCGGTTGGTGTGGGCAAAGTTTCTCACGCGCCCATCAGCATAGATCAATTAAAAAGGAGTGCCTAAAATGAACAAAAAGACGATTGAAGACGTCCAGGTCTCCGGCAAGAAAGTCCTGGTTCGGTGTGACTTTAACGTGCCGATGAAAGACGGTGTTATCTCGGACGAGACCCGCATCCAGGCCGCGTTGCCGACGATCAAATATCTGCTCAAGAATAATGCCCGCGTGATTCTGTGCTCTCATCTGGGCCGGCCCAAGGGCGAGTTTAATATGAAGTTCTCCCTGGCCCCCGTCGCCAAGCGCTTGAGCGAGCTGCTGGGGCAGGAAGTGGTTATGGCCAGCGACGTGGTGGGCGAGGATGCCAAAGCCAAGGCCGCCGCTTTGCAGGATGGCCAGGCTATGCTGCTGGAGAACGTGCGCTTCCACAAAGAAGAGGAAAAGAACGACGAGGCGTTCAGCAAAGAGCTGGCCAGCATGGCGGAGCTGTATGTGAATGACGCTTTCGGCACGGCGCACCGCGCCCATGCCTCTACCGCGGGCGTAGCCAGCTACCTGCCCGCCGTTGCCGGTTACCTGATCGGCAAGGAGCTTTCCGTAATGGGCAAGGCCCTGGATAATCCGGAGCGTCCTTTCGTTGCCATTTTGGGCGGCGCGAAGGTTTCCGATAAGATCGGCGTGATCAACAACCTGCTGGAGAAGGTAGACGTGCTGCTGATTGGCGGCGGCATGGCCTATACCTTCCAGAAGGCTCTGGGCTATGAAGTGGGTAAATCCCTGCTGGATGCCGAGCGCGTAGGCCTGGCCAAAGAGCTGATGGACAAGGCCAAAGCCAAGGGCGTTAAGCTGCTGCTGCCGCTGGATGTGGTGGCGGGCCAGGAGTTTGCCAACGACACCCCCCGCAAGACCTTCCCGGTAGATGGCATCCCGGCCGATTGGGAGGGCCTGGACATTGGGCCTGAGACCTGCAAACTCTTTGCGGATGAGATCAAAAATGCCAAGACCGTGATCTGGAACGGCCCCATGGGCGTGTTCGAGTTTGAGAACTTTGCGGCCGGCACCCGCGCTGTTGCGCAGGCCATGGCGGACAGCAACGCCATCACCATCATCGGCGGCGGCGATTCTGCGGCGGCTGTAGAGCAGATGGGCTATGCCGATAAGATGACCCATATCTCCACCGGCGGCGGCGCTTCCCTGGAATTCCTGGAGGGCCTGGAGCTGCCCGGCGTTGCGGCGCTGAACGATAAGTAAGAAAAAACGATAGCAAAATTTGCCCGGCCCAAGGTTTTGCCTTGCGCCGGGCAGATTTATGGTTTACTCCTGCCAGCGGCGGGAGAAGCAAACGCTTTGAATTTTGAGGAGGAAATACAACATGCGCAAACCTATTATTGCCGGCAACTGGAAAATGAACAATACGCCCGCTGAGGCGAAGGCCCTGATCGAGGAGCTGATCCCCCTGGTAAAGGACGCCAAGTGCGACGTGGTGGTTTGCCCCACCTATGTTTGCCTGGAGACCGTTAAAAAGCTGATCGCCGGTACCAATATCAAGATCGGCGCGCAGAACATGCACTGGGAAGAGAAGGGCGCCTTTACCGGCGAGATCTCGCCCAAGATGCTGGTTGCCATGGGCATGGATTATGTCATCCTGGGCCACAGCGAGCGCCGGCAGTACTTTGCCGAGACCGATGAGACCGTCAACAAAAAGACCCTGGCGGCGGTGGCGCACAACCTGATCCCCATCATCTGCGTGGGTGAGACCCTGGAGCAGCGCGAAGCCGGCGTAACGGCCGACCTGGTACGCACCCAGACCAAGGCTGCCCTCAAGGGCCTGACGGCTGAGCAGGTGAAAGATGTGGTCATCGCTTATGAGCCGGTATGGGCCATTGGCACCGGCCGCACCGCTACCTCTGCGGACGCCAACGAGGTGATCGGCATCATCCGCAAGGCGGTGGAAGAGGACTTTGGCGGCGAGGCCGCGGGCGCTGTGCGCATTCAGTACGGCGGCAGCATGAACCCCGGCAATGCCACGGAGCTGATGGGCATGCCCGAGATCGACGGCGGCCTGATCGGCGGGGCCAGCCTCAAGGCGGTAGACTTCTCCAAGGTGGTCAACTATTAAGGAGGAACCATGGGAAAGAAAATGACGGCTCTGGTGATTTTGGACGGTTTTGGCTATCGGGAGTGCGCGCAGAATAACGCCATCGCCCAGGCCAAGACCCCGAATATCGACCGGCTGCTGGAGGAATACCCGCATACCACCATCGGCGCCAGCGGCATGGACGTGGGTCTGCCCGATGGCCAGATGGGTAACTCGGAAGTGGGTCACCTCAATATCGGCGCGGGGCGCATCGTCTATCAGGAGCTGACCCGCATCACCAAATCCATTGCGGACGGCGATTTCTTTGAGAAGGCCGAGTTCCTGGATTTGATCGCTAAGGTCAAGCAAAATGGCGGCAAACTGCACCTGATGGGCCTGATTTCCGATGGCGGCGTGCACAGCCATAACGAGCACCTGTACGCCCTGATCGAGCTGGCCAAGCGCGCCGGGCTGGAGCAGGCCTATGTACATTGCTTTATGGATGGGCGCGACGTGCCCCCTTCCAGCGGCAAGGGCTATATCGAGCAGTTGGAAGAGAAGATGGCGCAGCTGGGCTTTGGCAAGATCGCCACTGTAATGGGGCGCTATTATGCCATGGACCGGGATAACCGCTGGGAGCGGGTGGAAAAGGCGTATGACGCCATGACGCTGGGCCAGGGGGATAAGGCACACAGCGCCGTAGAGGCGATGGCTAACTCCTACGCCAGCGACGTGGTGGATGAGTTTGTGGTGCCCTGCGTGATTGAGGAGAATGGCAAGCCGGTGGCCCAGGTAGAAAAGGGCGACGGCATCATCTTCTTCAACTTCCGCCCGGATCGCGCCCGCGAGATCACCCGCGCCTTTATCGACCCGGAATTCGCGGGTTTTGAGCGCAAGAGCGGCTTTTTAGGGGTGGATTTCGTATCCATGACCCAGTATGACGCGACGTTTGCCGGTATGCTGGAGGTGGCCTTTAAGCCCCAGACCCTGACCAATACCTTTGGCGAGTACATTGCCAAAAACGGCAAGACGCAGCTGCGCATCGCCGAAACGGAGAAATACGCGCATGTGACCTTCTTCTTTAACGGCGGCGTGGAAGCCCCCAACGAGAACGAAGACCGGGCGCTGATCCCCTCGCCCAAGGTGGCGACCTACGACTTAAAGCCGGAGATGAGCGCCTACGAGGTAGCCGATGAGGCGGTAAAGCGCATCGAAAGCGGCAAGTACGATGTGATGATCCTCAACTTTGCCAACCCCGACATGGTGGGCCATACCGGCGTGATGAGCGCTGCGGTGGCCGCGGTGGAGGCGGTGGATACCTGCCTGGGCAAGGTTTTGGATGCGGTGCTGGCTACCGGCGGTTGCGCCATCGTAACGGCTGACCACGGCAACGCCGATATCATGGTGGATCCGTCTAATGGACAGCCCTTTACGGCGCATACCACTAACCCGGTGCCTTTTATTCTGGTGGACCCCAGCCGCAAGGACGCGGTGCTGCGCGAAGGCGGCCGCCTGGCCGACCTGGCGCCCACGCTGCTGACGCTGATGGGCCTGCCCGTACCGGAGGAAATGACCGGCACGAGTATGATTGCTAAATAGAGCGGCAAAAAACGGATAGTAGATAAAGAAAAAGCGATACAGCGGCTGCTGTATCGCTTTTTTATTCCGTCAATGAGCGATCACCCGGGAAATGCCGCCGCCAGGAGGCTTTAGCCATATCCGCAACATAATCATTGCTTTTTCTGTGGAATACTTTACCATTCCCTCTATTCAACGTGGGCCGGGATGCGTTATAATAATCATAATGAATATAAACAATGTGTAAGGGGGAGTTTTGCATGAAACTGAGCGTTTTGACCGTACTGCTGGGCGACCGTCCGCTGGAAGAGGTACTGAAATACCTGACCGCCATGGACGTGCACACTATCGAGCTTGGGACGGGCGGTTACCCCGGCAATGCCCACTGCAAGCCGGCAGAGCTGCTGGCAGACGCGGGTAAGCTCAAGGCCTTTAAGCAGTTGATCAAGGACTACGAGATCGAAATCTGCGCGCTGTCGACCCACGGCAATTACGTGCATCCCAATCCCGATATCGCAGCGAAATTCCAGAGCGACCTGGACAATACCTTAAAGCTGGCGGGCGAGCTGGGTATCGACCGGGTGGTGGGCTTTTCCGGCTGCCCGGGCGGCGGCCCCAAGGACGAGTATCCCAACTGGGTGACCTGCCCCTGGCCGGATGACTTCCAGGAGATTCTGGATTACCAGTGGAATCAGGTGCTGATCCCCTACTGGAACAAGATGTGCCCCATTGCCCAGTCTTACGGCGTCAACCGCATCGCCCTGGAGATGCATCCGGGCTTTTGCGTGTACAATGTAGAATCCCTGCTCAAGCTGCGGGAGGCGGTGGGCCCGGTGATCGGCGCGAATCTGGATCCCAGCCACCTGTTCTGGCAGGGCGTGAATATCCCGGCGGCCATCCGTAAGCTGGGCGACGCCATCTACTTCTTCCACGCCAAGGATACCAAGGTGGATGAGATCAATACCGGCGTGAACGGCGTGCTGGATACCAAGCACTATGCCGACGAGATCAACCGCAGCTGGATCTTCCGCTCGGTAGGGTACGGGCACGATTATCAAACCTGGAAAGACATCGTCTCCAACCTGCGCATGGTGGGCTATGACGATGTGATGTCCATCGAGCATGAGGACAGCCTGCTCTCGCCCACGGAGGGGTTGGAGAAGGCCGTCAGCTTCCTCAAAGAGGTGATGGCGTTCCAGGGGACCACGGAGATGTTCTGGGCCTAAAGGCCTTGATGGGCAGCGGGCCGGTGCGCCTGCTGCCCATTTATAAATATAAGATTGTTGGGGGAAAAAGCGATGCGTGAATTGAATGTAGGCATGATTGGCTACAAGTTTATGGGCAAGGCGCACAGCAATGCCTACGCCCGGGTGAACATGTTTTTTGATGCGGATATGCAGGTAAACCGCAAGGTGATCTGCGGACGGGACGAGGCGGGCGTCAAGGCCGCCATGGATAAGTTCGGCTGGCAGGATTATGAGACCGACTGGCGAAAGATGATCGCCCGGCCGGATGTGGATGTGGTGGATATCAACTCGCCCAGCTACCTGCATAAGGAGATGGCCATCGCCGCGGCCAATGAGGGCAAGCACATTTTGTGCGAAAAACCGCTGGCCTTTTCCACCGCGGATGCGCGGGAGATCGTAGAGGCCGCCAATAAAGCGGGCATCAAGCACCAGGTAGGCTTTAATTACCGCTTTGCCCCGGCCATTGTGCTGGCTAAGCAGATGATCGAATCCGGCCGCCTGGGCAAGATCTTCCACTTCCGCGGCTCTTATCTACAGGATTATATCATCTCGCCCGACTATCCCAAGGTTTGGCGGCTGGATAAATCCGTGGCCGGCTCGGGTTCGCTGGGCGATTTGGGCGCCCATGTGATCGACTGTGCGCGCTACCTGGTGGGCGAGATCGACCGGGTGGTGGGCATGGAAAAGACCTTTATTACGGAGCGGCCCATCGCCGCCAGTATGACCGGCGTTTCCGCTACGGCGCAGGCCAATTCGCCCCGGGAGACGGTGGATGTAGACGACGCCACGCACTTTTTGGGCGAATTTAAAAACGGCGCGCTGCTCTCCATCGAGGCGACCCGGTTCGCGGCGGGCCATCGCAACGATATGTCCTTTGAGATCAACGGCTCCAAGGGCTCCATCAAATTTAATCTGGAGCGCATCTGCGAGCTGCAGTACTATAACGCCGAGGCGGAGGAGGGCTTCCAGGGCTTTACCACGATTTCGGTGACGGAGGGGACGCATCCCTATGTGTACGCCTGGTGGCCGGCGGGGCATGTGTATGGCTATGAGCATACCATGGTGCACGAAGTGTTTGAATTTGTGCAGGCCATTGCAAACGACAAACCGGCTTCGCCCGACTTTAACGACGGGCTCAAGTGCGCGCAGGTCATGGAGGCGGTGGATCTATCGGCCCAGCGCGGCGCGTGGGTAGAGGTGGATAGCCTGTAAAGCATAAAGTATGCCGGTAAGGAAGGGGCCCGCCAGTATGGCGGGCCCGGTTCTATATCCTGAATAGGGGGAGCGCACATATGCCAAATACGGCTTTGTTTTGGGATTTTGACGGTACGCTGATCCATGGAGAGGACACTTTTTTTAACGCCTTATCCCATGCGCTGCAGGATCACGGCGCATGCGCGCCCGAGGCGATGGTGTGGGAGACGCTGCGGCGCAGCTGCACCTGGTACGCGCCGGAAATATCCTACGCACAGGCGACCGGCGCAAAGTGGTGGGCCAGGCTGTTTGCCGGCTTTGCGGGTCTATACGGGCAGTTGGGCCTGCCGGAAGATAGTTGGGGAGCGCTCAACGCGCAATTTAAGGCAGAGATACTGGCCACCGGTACCTATACCCTGTATGAAGATGCGCTGCCGGTACTGCGCCGGTGCAAGGCATTGGGCTTTAAAAGTTATCTTTTGACCAACAACTTCCCCGAGCTTGCGGCGGTGGCGGATGGACTGGGCCTGCGCGGGCTTTATGAGGACGCGATCGTCTCCTCAAACCTGGGATACGAAAAGCCCCGGCCCGAGATATTTGCGGCAGCCCTCAGTGCAGCGCGGGGCGCGCAGCGGTGCGTTATGATCGGCGATAATCCGGTGGCGGATATCGGCGGCGGAAAGGCGGCCGGTATGGCGGCCATACTGGTACACCGGCAGGCGGAATGTGCGGCAGATTTTATCTGCGATGAACTTTACGCGGTGCTGGAAATTTTGCAGGCACAATGGCGGCCCTAAAGGCGGATTGCCGCTTGCAATTTACGGGGAACTATGCTAGAATTAATCCGTTATCGACTATGCGGGAGGATGGATAGGCTTTGGATACGCTGATTCTTATCGGTCAGATCATATTGGTGATTTTGGGCCTGTTTCTGGTTCTGGTCATATTGCTGCAACCTGCAAAGACGGCGGGACTGGGTTCCATCGCCGGCGGTGCGGAAACTTTTTTTGGCAAAAACAAGTCAAAGTCTTTTGAAGGACGAATGGTCTTTCTGACAAAGATCGCGGCCGCGGCGTTTTTAGTGATCTCCGCCGTGATGGTATTTTTGCAGAAGTAAGTGATGTATGCGTCAAGACGGCAGCCCGTTTTTTCGGCTGCCGTCTTTTTGTGTAAGATCGTCGCCCTTGGGCGATGCTAAGCATATGGGTTGGCGGCGGGTGCAGGTGCCCCGCTTAGGAGGATAGAGGAGGAAAAATGATGGAAATGCAAGAAATGATGGAAAACATATTATCTTATTTTGACCGCCCCAAATGCGGCCCGGCGGAGCTTTCTCAACTGCAGGCCTTTGTCAAGGCGCAGGGCGGAGAGGCCGGCGGGGTGAAAGAGGCGGTGCTGGAGATGGTGGGCCAAGGGAAACTGGTGCTCACGCAGAACGGGCGCTACGCTACCCCGGCGATGATCGGCCTGCTGGCCGGACGCATCCAGGGTAATGCCAAGGGCTTCGGCTTTTTGATCCCGGATGACGAGGAGGCCGACGACCTGTTTATCCCGGCCAATGGGATGAAGAGCGCCATGCATAAGGACCGGGTGCTGTGCCGCATCATCCGCCAGCCGCAAAACGGTCGCTCGGGCGAGGGCGAGGTGGTGCAGATCCTGTCCCGCGCCAACAGCCGCGTGGTAGGCCTTTTTGACCGGCCCTGGAAAAGTGCCTTTGTGATCCCGGACGATCCCCGCCTGGGACAGGATATCCATATCAGCCATGAACTGTACGGCGGCGCCAAGCATGAGGATAAGGTGGTCGTGGAGATCATCAAATGGCCCAGCGGCAACCGCGCGGCGGAGGGCAAGGTCGTGGAGGTGCTGGGCAATAAGGACGACCCGGGGTGCGATGTGCTCTCGATCATCCGCCAGGCCGGGCTGCCCGAGGTATTCCCGCAGGGCGTGCTGGACGCGGCCCGTGCCATCCCGCAGGAGGTGCCGGAGGCGGCCAAGCAGGGCCGCAAGGATTTTAGGGATTGGACGGTCATGACCATCGACGGGGCGGACTCCAAGGATCTGGACGACGCCATCTCCATCAAGCGCCTGGAGAACGGCCGCTATCAGCTGGGCGTGCATATCGCCGATGTGAGCCATTACGTGCAGGAGAGCTCTCTGTTGGACCAGGAGGCGTTGCTGCGGGGTACCAGCGTCTATTTTGCGGACCGGGTGATCCCCATGCTGCCGCCGGAGCTTTCCAACGGCATATGCTCGCTCAATCCGGATGTGGACCGGCTGACGCTCTCGTGCATCATGGAGATCGACGAAAACGGCGAGGTGCAGGATGCGCAGATCGTAGAGAGCGTGATCAACAATAAATACCGTATGACCTATGACGGGGTCAATAAGATCTTCGCCGGGGATGAGGAGATGTGCAGGGCGTATGCCCCTATCCTGGAAGATTTAGGCACGATGCGGGAGCTGATGGATCTGCTGCTGGCGCGGCGAGAGCGCAACGGCGGCCTGGATTTTGACGTGCCCGAGGCCAAGATCATCCTCAACGAAAAGGGCCGCGCGGTAGATGTGGTGCTGCGCGAGCGCGGGATCTCCGAACGGATGATCGAGGAATTTATGCTGGCGGCCAACCGCTCGGTGGCGCTTTGCGCCCGGCATGCGGAGCTGCCCTTCCTCTATCGGGTGCATGAGGACCCGGATAAGGACAAGATGAAGGAGTTTGCCCAGTTTGTAAACGCCTTTGGATATACGCTGAAGGTGAAGGGCAAGGTCACCCCCAAACAATTGCAGGAGCTGCTCGAGCAGATTGAGGGTACGCCGGAGGAGAATGTGATAAACCAGGTGATGCTGCGCTCTATGCAAAAGGCCAAATACCTGGAGCTGCCGCTGGGCCATTTTGGCCTGGCCGCGCCGGATTACTGCCACTTTACTTCGCCCATCCGCCGCTATCCTGACTTGGAGATCCATCGGATCTTAAAGGAATGGCTGCACGGCAAACTGGATGAAAAGCGCGTAAAACAGCTGGAAAAAGCCATGCCGGGCATTGCCCAGCAGACCTCGCAGGCCGAGCGCAGCGCCATGGAGGCCGAGCGCGCGGTGGACGACCTGAAAAAGGCCGAGTACATGATGGATCATGTGGGCGAGGAATACGACGGCGTGATCTCGGGCGTGACCCAGTATGGGGTATACGTGCAGCTGCCCAACACGGTTGAAGGGCTGGTGCATGTAAGCGCGCTGGACAACGACTATTACGTATTTGACGAAAAGCGCTATGCCTTGATCGGCGAGCGGACGCGCAAATCCCTGCGGCTGGGCGACCCGGCCAGGGTGCGGGTGGACGCGGTGGATGTGGACCTGCGCCGGATCGACTTTGGTCCCGCGCCGGGTTGGCTGGATGCCAAGGAATCTTGACAGATGGCGGGGCTTTGCATATAATAGAGAAACTGCGGAAAGGTTAGGGGTGAAACAAGCGGCAATGGCTCCCAAGGGCGGCGTTAAGATCGTAGCGCAGAACAAAAAAGCGCGGCATGACTATTTTATCGAGGAGACTTATGAAACGGGCATCGAACTGGTGGGAACGGAGGTCAAATCCATCCGGCTGGGGCAGGTGAACCTGCGGGATAGTTATGCGCAGATCGTGGACGGCGAGGTTTGGGTACACCATATGCACGTAAGCCCTTATGAAAAGGGGAATATCTTTAACCGGGATCCGTTGCGCCAGCGGCGGCTGCTGCTGCACAAGAACGAGATCCGCAAGCTGATCGGCGCGGTGCAGCAACAGGGTTATGCGCTGATCCCCTTACAACTGTATTTGAGCCACGGGCTGGTCAAGATGGAGCTGGGGCTGGCGCGGGGTAAAAAGAACTACGATAAACGCCAGGATATCGCCAAGCGCGATGCCAAACGCGATATTGAGCGGGCGTTTAGAAATGCTCAAAAAGGCGGCTGAGCCCGCCTTGACCGTGGGGGCGTATTTGGCTTCGACGGGGGCAGAGGAGATTGGATAAGCGAGCCGCGGGCCTCCTGGAACCGCGTTAAAAACCGGGTAAAGCGTAATAAACGCCAACAATCAAAAATTAGCTTACGCGGCTTAATCACCGTGTACATCCGTCCTTAGCTTCCTGCGGCTAGGGGTACGGGTGCCATTAAAGCAGGGAACGAACCCGCCTAAGCTTTGCGGCGGGCCGGATAAATGAAGCTACCGGCGCGGCACCTTGCCGACTAGGGGCCGCTGCCCGGGAAATCAAATAATCGGCTGCGCTCGGAGAAAGTCTGGTTAAATCGCTTTCGGACAGGGGTTCGACTCCCCTCGCCTCCACCAGCGGCGAATGGCCGCAAGAATATCGCAACTTACTATTGTGGGTTGCGGTATTTTATTTTAGAAACTTTACAGGCACGACGAAAAACCAGGATGTGAAATAAGTACATGAAGCTGACTTATCCCGATTATTATCCCGCATTCCGGTGCAGCGCGTCTGGGTGCGAGGACAATTGCTGCATTGGGTGGGAGATCGACATTGACGAACGCGCCTATGCAGATTATATGGTTCAGGAGGGTGCGTTTGGGCAGCGGCTGCGCGGCAGCATTGCCCAGGGCGAAGCGCCGCACTTTTTGCTCCAGGGGGAGCGCTGCCCTTTTTTAAACGAACGGAACCTTTGTGAGATTATCCTGAACCTGGGGGAGAGCGCCCTTTGTGAGATATGCACCCAGCATCCCCGCTTCCACGAGTGGTTTGGCGATATAAAGGAGAGCGGCGTAGGGCTTTGCTGTGAAGAGGCGGCGAAACTGATCCTTCAAAACGACGGGCCAATAACCTTTATCCAAACGGAAACTGACGAGCCGGCAGACCTGGATTTTGAAGATGAGCCGCTGCTAAACGCGCTGCTTGCGGCGCGGAACATGCTCTTTGCGCTGTTGCAGGATCGCCGTTTTTCTATTTGGGATAGACTGACGGCCGCGCTCGTATTTGCGGAGCAGCTGCAGGCACATCTGGAGGAGGAAGCGGCCCCGGAGCGGATCCGTGCGTGGGTGGAAGCGCGCCAGGCGGCCCCGGGGGTTTTTATGGATAAGGCGCAAGGCCAAACGCGGCCGGCGGCAGAGGGCACGGAGCGCCGCATCCTTGGGGAACTGCTTGCATTTTACCAGACGCTTGAGCCAATCGATTCAGGCTGGCCGGATCAGCTGGGACAGCTGCGCACCAGCCTTTCCACACTGCTGGCGGAGCGAAAGGGATTTTTGCAGGCACATCGGGCCTGCGCGACGGAATACGAACACCTGGCGGTCTATTTTGTATACCGCTATATGCTCAAAGCTGTTTACGACGGCGACGTTTTAGGCAAGATCAAGTTGATGGCGGCAAGCGTTTTGCTGATCGCCTGGCTGGATATTGCGCATTGGCATGCCGCGCACGCCTTTTGTAAGGCGGATCAAGTGCGCCTCGCCAAGCGCTACTCCAAGGAGATCGAGTACTGCGAGGAGAACCTGCAGCGCTTTGCGGACGCGAGCTGGGAAGAGGGATTTTTATCGATGGAGAGCCTGGCGGTACTGCTGGAGGGCATGGCGCGGGAGGCGTAAAGAACGGCTGTGGTATAAAAAAGAGGGCAGATCCGCAAGGGTCTGCCCTTTAAGTATCGGTCTTGCACTCAGCGGGATTGCAGGGCGTGCGCGCCATGGCTGGCCCCCACATCGCCTTCCAGCACCTTCAATTCTTTGAAAAATCGCACAGCCAACACGGCGGCTACGCCAAAGCTCAGGACATCCGCCAAGGGCTGGGTGAGCTGTACGCCGGTCAATCCCATAAATTGGGGCAGCAGTACGATCAGCGGCAGGAAGAAGATCCCCTGGCGCGCTGCGGCCAGGAAGGTAGCCTGCCAGGACTTGCCCACGGATTGAAAGGTCATATTGCAGCACACGATCAGCGGCTGGAGCGGCAGGGCCAGGCACTGGGCCTGCATGGCAAACGCGCCGATAGCGATGACTTCCATATCGTCCCGACGGAATAGGGCCATCGCCTGAGGGGCTACGAAAAAGCCGGCTACTGCCATCACGCCCAGCAGAACCATTCCCACCTTAAAGGTAAACCAGAAGGCCTGGCGCACGCGCCCATATTCCTTGGCGCCGTAATTATAGCCCACCACCGGCTGAAAGCCCTGGCCAAAGCCGATCATAGCGGAGAGGATGAACATGAAAATGCGGCCGACCACGCTCATGGCGGCCACAGCCGCATCCCCGTACACCGCCGCGTTGACATTGAGCGCCACGGTGGACATGCTGGCCAGCCCCTGCCGGCAGAAAGAAGGCATGCCCGTTTTGAGGATCAGGCCATAGGTGCCCGCATCGCGTGCGATGGCGCGGGCGGAGATCTTAATGATCGACTTTCCGCGCAGGTAGAAGCTAAACAGGATGCCAAAGCTGACGCACTGGCTGATCAGTGTGGCGATGGCTGCGCCGGAGATGCCAAGATTGAGCGTATAGATGAAGAAGGGATCCAGCCCGATATTGAGCACGCCTCCTAAGCCAATGCCCACCATGGCCAGCGTAGCGCGGCCCTGGGCGCGCAGCACGTTGTTAAGCACAAAAGAGCAGGCCATGACCGGCGCGCCCAGCAGGATATAGCGCGCGTAATCCCGCGCGTAGGGCAGAATGGTACCGGTGGCCCCCAACAGGCGCATCAACCCATCGATAAAGAGCAGGCCAAAGACCGTAAGCAGCAGGCCAAAAGCCAGTGCGGTGAAAAAGGCGGTAGAGGCAACGGCGTTGGCACGCGCGTTTTGCTGCTGCCCTAAAAGCCGGCTGGAGGTAGCGCCGGCGCCCATCCCCAGGGTAAAGCCCACCGCCTGGATAATGGCCATGATGGAAAAGACGATGCCCACCGCGCCAGCCGCGCTGGTGCCCAGCTGGGAGACGAAAAAGGTATCGGCCATATTGTAGATGGAGGTGACCAGCATGCTGATGATGGTGGGCACCGCCAGCCCGGCGATCAGGCGGGGAATGGGGGTCTGGGTCATTTTAACGAATTGTGCCTGCTGGGCATTGGTATTTTCCATAATCCCACGCTCCTTTATTCGATGTCCTTGCCGGTGAGGTTGCCATACATCCGGCAAAGGTATTGGGTAAACTGTTCCTTTTCCTCCGGTGTAAAGCCCGACAGGGCCTCGCTCTCGACCTTACGCCAGCCGGTGGCCATGGCCTGCTGTGCGGCAATGCCCTTTTCCGTGATGGAAACGCAGACCGCGCGCTTGCTGTCCGGGGAAGGCTGGCGGGTGATCAGACCGGCACGCTCCATATTTTCCAGCAGACGGGATACGGTGGCCGGCTCGATATCGCACCCCTCGGCCAGCTCGCGCTGCATGCAGCCCGGGTGCATGCGTAAAAAGCTGAGCATTTTGGGCTGCCCGGGCGAGAGACCCAGCCCCTCCATATGGGGACGGATGCGCATACGCTGGGCGTTGTGGGTTTTGAGCAGCAACAGATAAAACGGCGTTTTCATAATACTCCTTTGGAATGAATGTTTTAAACAATTAGAAATACAACTATTAGCATTCTAATTATATGCCGCGAAAGCCGGGCCTGTCAACCGTATGGCGGCAAATGGCGCAAGCCGGCGAAATTTTGCGGGTGAATCGGAAGGGCAACGACGCGATCAGCGCGGCGGATAAAATTTGCCAGTTCGGTCAACCGGATAAAGGGAATAAGCATTGCCGCGGCTCGGGCATAATGTAGCATGAGGTGATGCACGCGTGAAAAGGGAGAAAAACCGTTTAAGCCCGAAGGTGGCGAGCGTGGTCGAGGCCATGAGCCCCGCCTATTCGGCTAAGAGCGACCCGCTGGGCATGTATACCGGACGGCCTGTAGAGCCGCTGGTCAAACCCGTTCAGGATGCGGACGACCTTTAAACGAGGACAAAGCCCCAAAAAAAGCCCTCCCCTGGTTTAGGGGAGGGCTTTGCTGTTTATACCCTTATGCGCCAAACAGCGCTTGGGCCTGGGCCATGTTTTCGCGGATGGCCACCCCAAAGGGGCAGCGGGCCTCGCAGGCGCCGCAGCGGATGCATTCGCCCGCGGTATGGGATAGGGCGGCGTAGTGCTCGCGCACCGTTTCGGGGATGCCGCCCTGCGCCCGCGCCAGATGGAAGAACTTGGTGACGCTGGCCACATCGATGCCCTTGGGACAGGGCGCGCAGTGGCCGCAGTACATACAGTGCCCCTGCCAGCTGATCTTAGGGAAGCTGGCCAAGGCTGCGGCGTAATCCCGCGCGCTTTCCGGGGCGCTTTCGTAGGCTAGGCTGGCGGTCAACTCCTCTGTGCTGTGTACGCCGGCCATCACGCTGGATACGCCCGGGCGGGTCAGGGCGTAATGGATGCATTGGTTGACGGTCAGCGCCCTGCCGGCGGGAGAATCCGCCCCCAACAGATCGCCGCCGCCAAAGGCCTTCATGACAGTGATGCCCACGCCTAGACGTTGACAGGTCTCGTAAAGCTGGGCGCGCTCCGGGTCGATGTTGATCAGCTCGCCCTGATAGCTTTCCTCCGCCCACAGCCGCTCACAGTCCTCATCTGCGGGCAGCAGATCGTAACAGGGATTGATGCTGAACATCAGCACCTCGATCAGCCCGCTGCGCACGGCCTCCAGCGCCACCGCGGGGTTGTGGCTGCTAATGCCGATATGCCCGATGCGCCCGGCCCGCTTTTGCGCCTGTGCATAGGCCATGATCCCCCCATCCGCAAGCGCTTGCCAGGTAGCCATGGAATCGACATAGTGGATCATGCCGATCTCGACCCGGTCGGTCTCCAGGCGGGCGAGCAAGTCCTCAAATGAGGCGCGCACCTCGTCCAGCTGGCGCGTGGCGCGGTATTGTCCGTCCTCCCAGATGGTGCAAAGATGGGCCTGCATCACAAATCCTTCGCGCCTGCCCCGCAGCAGGCGGCCGATCAGGCTGCGCAGTTCCGGGTCCGGGCTGTAAAGATCCATGCAGTTGACCCCGTGGGCCAGCGCCAGGTCGAACATCGCCCTGGCCTGTGCCTCGTCCTTGCCGGCAAACCCTTCGCATCCTAACCCGATCTGGCTGACTTTAAGGCCGGTACGGCCCAATTCGCGATAAATCATGTTTCTCTCCCCTTACATCATGTTAGACCGTTATCATAACACTTCAAGTGCACTCTAAGTCAAGCGTATTCCACAATCCTTCCGCGAGCGGTTTTTGCGCCGCGGACAAATTGCGTACCATCCTTCTTGAATGGCGGTGGACGCCGGGGGATGAAAAAAGCCCCGCCGGTTTTCTGACAGGGCTTTTGCACTATCCGGCTAGAGCGTTAAGGCATACTGATATTCGGCCACGGGCGCCCCGGCTTCCTGATAAGGGCGCACGCCGGTCTTTTCCAGCGCCATGCCCAGGTGCTCCATCACCCGGTAGGAGCCGGTATTGCGGTGGTCGCAGTGGGCGATCAGCTTTTGAAGCCCGATCTCCCGGGCAAAGCCTACCAGCGCCTGCGCTGCCTCGGTGGCGTAGCCCTTGCCCCAATGCGCCCGCTGGAGGATCCAGCCCAGCTCGCCGGTGCCTTCCTCCTCGCAAGGGGTGAGGGCGACCCCGCCGATGTGCTTGCCCTGCAGCAGCACGGCAAACTCAAAATACCCGGGATGGGGTTTTGCCCATTCCTGCGCCGCTTCCCGAAGGAACTTACGCGCCTCATCCGGGGTCTTGTGGGGCAAAAAGACCATATATTTTGTCCCCTCAAGGTCGCCTGTATAGGCGTAAGTCGTTTCAAAATCCGTTTCGCGTATAGGGCGCAGGGTCAGTCGGGGCGTTTGAATGATTTTCTCCATAACTTCTCCTTATCCTGTGAAATAAAACTGGCCGCCATTTGATCTTAGCGTGTGCGCTTTTGCCGGGCCACCTTCTCATCCGCCACCGCGGAGAGCGCCTGAGGCAGGCCGTTTAGCCGCGGATCGTCCGGCGCGATGAACTGGTCGCGTATGAGGTCGTTTAAACTGCGCTGGCCCGCAAACATGTCAAAGAGCATCATGCCCGTCAGCTCCGGGAAGGTCGCCTCCAACACCTTGACGGCGCGGGGATGGCGGTAGATCTCCAAAACCGGCGTGTCCAGGTCCAGCGGCAGCTTTTGTGCGCTTAGAGCGGGGTACTGCCAGCGGTATTGCCCAGCGTGCAGCACCTTTGGCGCGCTGTCCGCCCCTTCCGGCAGGGTGAGCGTCGCCTGCGCGCCAAAGGGCACGCTCACCTCCAGGCTGAACTGGCCGCCCTCGTCATAGGCCCAGGCCACGGCAATCTCCCCCGATGGGGCCTTATACCGGGCCTGCATCCAGCCAATGGCGGGGTCTGGATGGGGGGCAATGGCAAAGCGGCCCATGCCGGGGGCGTCCTCCAGGGGGACGATACCGGCGGCGTATTGATACAGCCACTGCACGATGGAGCCATAGGAATAATGGTTGAGCGAGTTCATGCCGGTATCGCTGATGCTGCCGTCGGGCAGGATGGAGTTCCAACGCTCCCAGATGGTGGTGGCCCCCATGTTGACCTGATACAGCCAGCTGGGGAAATCCTCCTGCAGCAACAGGCGGTAGGCGATATCGTTCCGGCCGATATCGGTCAGTACCCTGCAAAGGTAGGGGGTGCCGATAAAGCCGGTACGCAGGTGATAATCGGCCTGCTTGAGCTTTTGCGTCAGGTCATAGGCGGCCTGCCCGCGCCATTCGGGCGGGAGGATATCCATATACAGCGCCAGCACATAGGCGGTCTGGGTGTTGACGGCCAGGCGACCGGTGGGGGTGCAGTACGTGTTCAGGATAGCGGCGCGCACCTCCCCGGCCAGGGCGGCGTAACTTTGGGCCTGCGCGGCAAGCCCCAGCACCTGCGCGGCTTTGGAGACCAGCGTGGCGGAGTAGTAATAGTAACAGCTGGCCAGATACACGTGATCCGTGCCGCCAAAGCGTTCTTCCACCGGGTCCTCCACGTCTAAGGAGAGCCAGTCGCCGTAATGGAAATCCCCCTGCCAAAGCCGGGTATCGCCGGTTTCCCGGTCTCGGGTGCGGATATAATCCACCCAGGCTTTCATGCTGGGATACTGCTCTTGCAAAAGCTGTACATCGCCATAGCGCACATACAGCCGCCAGGGAATGATGGTGGCCGCATCTCCCCAGGCGCAGGCCCCCTTCTGGGTCACGTCGTGCTTGGGGATGACCACGGGCACGCAGCCCTCCAGCGCCGCCTGCTCCCGGGCCAGGTCGTAGCAGTATTTGCTGTAAAACGGGTAGACGTCCATGTTGTAGGCAGCGGTATCAAAAAAGATCTGCGCGTCCCCGGTCCAGCCCATGCGCTCATCCCGCTGGGGGCAATCGGAAGGGTTATCCACAAAATTGCCGCGCTGGCCCCATAGGGTGTTTTGGATGAGCCGGTTCACCTTCTCATTTGCGGTAAGCAGGCTGCCCGTAGCGGGCAGGGCGGTATACAGCACTAGGCCACGGAAGTCCGAAAGGGTCACATCCTGGGGCCACTTTGTCAGCTTGACATAGCGGAAGCCGTAAAAGGTAAAGCTAGGCCGCACGGCCTTTTGCTTCCCGTCGGATACATAATGGTATTCGCAAAGGGCGGTGCGCATGTTATCCCGGTAAAAATTACCATCCTGCAATACCTCGCCGAACTGCAGGTAGAATTCGCTGCCCTTGGTCGCCCGGCAGGTAAACTCCAGCCAGCCCACCATGTTTTGCCCCATATCCAGCACGGTTTCCCCGGCGGGGGTGCGGATAACGGCCACTGGGGAGAGCGTTTGCATAATGCGCACCGGCGGGTTGCGCCGGGGCTGGAGCAACCCCTTATCCAGCGCTATTTCGCGCACGGCGCAGGCCTCCCCGGGCAAAAGGGTATCGTCCCGCCGCTCACCGTCGAAAATGCTGGAATCCAAGATGCAGGAGCGCAGGCTTTGCCAGCGCGTATCGCTGGCGATCACCTGCTCGGTGCCGTCCTCATAGGTCAGGATCAGCTCGCAGATGGCGGCAAAATCCTCGCCGTAGTGGTACTCCCGCGTGATGTCCAGCCCATAGCGCCCCTTGTACCAGCCGTTGCCCAGCTGGATCTGGATGCGGTTTTCGCCCGGGACGATCAGTCCGGTCACGTCATAGCTCTGGTAGGGCAGCCATTTATCGTAGGCGCAAAGGCCTGGGGTCAGGCAATCCTCGCTGGCGGGCACGCCGCTTAAGGTCAGGGTATAAAGCCCCAGCCCGCATACGTAGGCCCGAGCTTGGCGGATGGGCTTTTCCACTTTAAAATCCCGAAACAGGATGGGATGGCGCTTTTCCTGTTGGACGGGGGATATCCAGCGGGCCTGCCAGGGCTCATCCAGCTTGGCGGTTTCAAACCAGGCCGGTGCGCTGGTCGCCCGCTCGTCCGCATCGCTAAGTACGCTTACCCGCCAGTAGTACCGGGTGCGCGGGGCCAGCGCAAGCTGGGGCAGCGGGGTGCAGATACTGCTCAGCGAAGGATCAAAGCCGGTATCGTAAAGCAGCGTTGTAAATGCCTCATCCAGGGCGACTTCGATGCGCGCGCTCTTTTGCGCCCGTCCCTTGGCGCCCTCCACCATCCAGGAAAAGCGCGGCGCTCCGCCCAGCGCATAGCCAAGCGGGTTGGTCAGGTGGTTGGTGGCCAGATCGACGATCTGCATAGTGGGTATCCCCCTTTTACATTGTCTATCTTTATAAACGCATGGATTTGCTTTTATTGTAGCTAAAGCCAAACGCGGACGCAAGTTAAGAGGCAAATTGTTTGCGAATTGCTCATTTATACAATTCGGGCTGCGCAATTTCGCGCAGAATAACGAAAAGCCCCGAACGGGCAAAGGCCGTTTTCGGGGCTTAAGAGGTTGGATCTTGAGGGCCGCTAACGGCCGCGCCGGTAGCGCAAGCCCAGCGCAATGGAGAGGATCAGCGCGCTGCCAAGGCACAAGGCGATAAAGAGCAGATAAGGCGCGCTATCTCCGGTGGCAGGCGTGGTTTGGCCACAGGTCCCGCCCGTGGCCTGGGGAGAGCCGGCGCCGGGCGAGGCTGTGGCCTCTGCCGGAATGGGAATAAAGCGCGCGCACAGCGTTATAGGGCCAGTAATGGGCGTATCAAAGTCCCAGGGAGAGTCCGCACCGGCGGCAAACCAGCCGATAAAGCGGAAACCGGCTTTTTCCGGCTGGGCAGGTAGGGCGGCTTTTTCACCATAGGCCAGCGTTTGTGCGGGGACGGTGCCGGCGCCATCGGTCTCAAAAGTGACGGCGTAGCGCTCCGGGGCATCCTGGTAGGCCAGCATATAGGTGGAAAAGCGGTCGGTAGCGATGGTGATCACATCGGGCGCTAAAGGGGTGGAGTCGCTTAGCTGATCGATCTGCACAGCGCCATCCGCGTTTGTATGGGCGCGCAGTACGCAATAGCTGCGGTGGAGCGGGACGGGGGCTTTCAGTTCCTCCGGGATGGGAAAAGCCAGATGGATAGGCGCGGGCAGGGCGGACAATACCTGCCCCTGCGTAACGCCCCCGCTGGTGATCTGCTTTTCCAGGGTAATGCCATACTGCCTGCCGGGCTGCTGGTCCTTCAGCGCCTGGATCAGCGCCTGCGCCTCTTGCGCAGAGGGGGCTGCCGGGCCCAGCGCCAGCACCAGCTCGAATTTTTCGATGCTGCCATCTCGCAGCGCCTGCGCCTCCTGCTGCGTCATGGCCGATAGCAGATCGCTGGGATTGGCGATGGATACGCGGTCCGCTTGTACGGCGGGGTCCAGATGGACGGAAACCTGCACCTGGGGCAGGGTGGCCAGCGCCTCATGCAGTGCCGTGCGCGCCGCGGGGGATATGCTGTCCTGCCCGGCAGGCATCGCCTCATAATGCTCTTTAGCGGCCAATATGGCGTCGGCCGCCTGGGCGGCCTCCTGAGGCGTCTGCGCATCTGCGATGGACGGAAGCGAGGCGATCATATCCTCCGCGTCATCGGCGGCGAGGGGGGCAAATTCCACCGTTAGGGCGTGGGGCTTGCGCACGTTGTAGAACGTGTAGCCGCTGGCGGCGGGCTGGGCGGCGCCATCCACGGTGATGCCCGCTACCTTATGGCCCGCTTGGGGCGTAAAAGTAAAGGTCATGTCCTGGCCGATGGGGGCATCCACCGCTGCTCCGGCAGGGGTGACCGCACCGTTGCCCTGTACGGTAACGGAGATGGGCTGCGTATCGATAAATTGCAGCGTAACGGCGCCGGTAACGGTCAGGTCGTGCGCCGGGTCGGCAGGGGTAAAGGTCCAACTGTAAGCGGCCTGCCCCAGGGCGGGCGTCTGTTCAGGGTCCCAGGCGATGGTGCCCTGGCTGTCCCCGGGGGAGAGCGAAAGGTCGGGCAGCCCATCCCCGATAAAGACGGTGGTTTCGCAGCTGGGGTTGACGGTGGGGGTCCGGTGGGTGATCTCAACGTCAAAATAGTACTCGCCGCTTTTGAAAAACTGTTTTTGGGTAGCCCGGTCATAGGCGTACACGGTGACCTGATACCAGGAATCCTCGCCGCCGGCGCTGTCTTCAATCTCCTGCACGGCGTAGGTGTTGCTGGTGCTCCACTGCACGCGTCCGCCCTGGTAATGGTTGACTTTATGCCAATCGTAGTAGATCAGCAGCTGGTCGGCTAACGGATGGGTTGCGGTGATGGAGAGCAGGCTCTGCGTGCCATCGTATTCCTTGTGCAGGGTGGGCTCACCCTGGGTAATGACCGGGGCGCTATAGATGTTGACGGCGTGCAGCACGCTGCCCGTAACTTTACTTGCAGGGCTCACCCCGGCTTGGGTGGGGAGGCCGGTATCGGTAAAGCTCCATACATGGTCAAATCCCGGCTGGGTGCTGGAGGTCACCTCCGGCAGGGCATAGCCGGAGTCTGCGCTCCAGACGCCCTGCGCATTGCGGACATAGTTCAGCGGTAAGTTGTACAGCCGCTCGATAGCGGCGCCGGTCCCCTCAAAGGTGACGGTGACCGGGTAAGCCAGCAGCTTTTTAGGGGTTGAGGCGGTGACCTTGGCCTTGTAGTTTTCGTACAGCGCCGCGGGGCTGACCAGGGCGGTGAGCTTGCCGCAGGAATTAAAGGCGGAGCCGCCGTTGACCAGTACCGTATCCGGGTTATCCGGCAGATACACGGTTTCAAGAGCGGTGCCGTAAAAGCACTGCGAGCCGATGGAGGTCAGCGTGTCCGGCAGAACCAGCGCGCCGCTCAGCCCGGAGCAGCCCTGAAAGGTCTGGCTCTCCAAAACGGCCAGGCCCGATGGAAGCCTGGGGACACCGGTAAAGCCGGTGCAGTCGCTAAATGCGGCGCTTTTGATCGCATGGATGGTATCAGGCAAGTTTAGGGCGCCGCTAAAGCGGGTATTGCTAAACGCCTTTGGACCGATGGAGGTAATGTTGGCCGGCAGGGTCAGCGTGCCGGTAAAGCCGCAATTGTTAAAGGCCTGCTGGGGGATCGCGGTAAAGCTAGGGTTGGTTGACAGGCGCAAGGCACCGTTTAAGCCGCTGCAACCATCAAAGCTGGAGTTGCTTAGGGCGGTAAGGCTGTCTGGCAAGGTCAGGTCGCCGGAAAAGCCGGCACAGTTTTGAAACGCGCACGAACCGATAGACTGCACGTTGGGCGGCAGCCTTAGCACGCCGGTAAAGCCGTTTGCCCCCCGGGAGGAGTAAAAGGCGTAATTGCTGATGGCGGTAAGATTTTGGGCGCCGGACAGGTCCAGCGAGGTAAAGTTTACCGTGCTATCATAATAATCATACTTGGGGATAAAGGTGGCAAAGGCCTTTTCGCCCAATGCCGTAACCGGTTTCCCTTTGTACGTTGCGGGGATGGATACCGCGATATCCGCCTTTTGCGCATCGTTTAAAGAGGCGATATATTCCCGGGTAAAACCATCAATGCTAAGGCCGCCGCCATAGCCGGAGGTGATAAAAATGTCCCCCTCAAACACCGTGGGTTGGGGTGCATCTCCCTGTGCCAGACCCATCAGGCCCGGCAGGGAAAAGACCAGCGCCAGGGTAAGGAGCAGCGCGCCGATGCGCTTGGCAGTTGGATGTTTCATGGATACGGTCTCCCTTCGTGGATGTTGTTGGATGTGTGTATCGCTTGTCACTTGGGCGCCTCATAAGGTGCTAATTTGATGGAGGCAGAAATGGATAAAAAAACTGCCCGGGTGGGACCGGGCAGGTAAAAAAGCGCAATGTGCTGATCTGCTTGCGTCGTTCGCAACCGGCTGCCATTTCTGATACGACAGAAGAAGGCCCTGTGGCTTTGCGTCCCTACGTTTCCGCAGGTTTGCTCATATAGAATTGGATGCCATTGAACACCAGTCTACGCCTTTTATAACAAGAAAGCAAGGGACAAACGCGATTTTGCTGTCCCTTGCTTGTAGCTTAAAGATGCGGTTTATGGGTTTTAGCGCGCTATTTGCGCCCCACGGTAGTGTTGTCCTGGGTGCGGTCCTGCAAAGCGTCGATGGGGTTGGGCGCGGTTTCAAACCGGTAATCCTCTCCCTTTAGGGCGATGTACTGCTCGATCACCTGATGGCTGGGCACACCGTCCACATTTTCATTCACCCACTGCTGGTAACGCATAAAGTCCGAATCGGAGGGCAGCTTATCTACCGGGCAATAACCCTCTTTATCCGCCGTCATATTCACGGTGGAGAGCACATGGCGCACGTAATCAATATTGCTGCCCAGGTTCAGCAGCTCGGGGAATTCGCCCTGCGGGATCAGCTGGCAGGCCTCTTTGTTCTCATACTTGGCCAAAAGTTCCGCGGCCTTATGCAGATGGGCGACCTCCATCTCAAAGAACTGCTCCCAGATGGCCTTGACGGCCGGGTCCGTTTCATCCTGGTAGCAGGAATAATAAAGATAACATTCGGTATATTCGTGCATGACCAGGCACTCCAATAGGGTGGTCGTGGTATCGATCAGGCTGCCGTATTGGGATACGTGCTGCTCTTCCACCAGGCCGATCTCCATATACAGCTTACGGCCCATCTCGGTGGGGTAAAAGCAGCCCACGTTCATGTAATAGTTCATGGTCTGCTGCTCGGCCGCGGTGATGATGGAGGCGTGCAGCTTGGTCAGCGGGTCGGCCGTAGCGTCGTGGATATAGGGCTTGATCTCATCATAAGGGTGGCGGTGGTGGGCGATGGTGGGCCTGCCGGGCATGATCTCGGTATAGCGGCCCACCAGGTTTTCGGCCTTTTCGCCGGTCTCCATATCCATCAGGTCCGCGTAGCGGTAAAGGTGGTCAAAATCCTCCAGCAGGGCAAAGTCCAGCGCGGCGCGCACGTTTTTATCCTTTTCGCACTGCGCCATGCGGGCCGTCAGGTCTACAGCCAGCTGCTCGTAGCCGATGGTCTGCTCCAAAATGGTCTCGTCCGCGGGCTTGAGCATGCTGATGGTCTTTTGCTGCTGCTGCTCGATGCGCCGCAGCAGGGCCAGCTCCCGGCGAAGGTCATTATTGGGGCATTTGCGCGAAAAGTTATGGGAGAAATACACGGCCTCAAATTCGGTGCCGTTCATCAAGATGATGCGGGTCTTGGTATAGGGATCGGTCTGGCGCTTGTCGTAGGGTTTGGGATACATGCCGCTCCAGTCTCGAATGCAGGATTCGAGCGAACGGGGTTTAAGCTCAAATGGGTTCATTGGTGGTGCCTCCTTACATATTTTGCTATGATGATAGTTTGCAGCCAAAGGCGCTATTTTATCCCGGGAGAATTGAATAAAAGCCGGGTACAGATGGCGATTTTGCCAGGAAAATATGCTATACTGTCCGTAGGTAAAAAGGAGGAGGATAACGATTGAGAGCTGCAAAGCAATGGGAGGCAATTTCGGAGGCGTGTAAACTGCTTTACGGGATCAGTCGCGTGCCCATCCACATCATGGAAGGGCCTGAACAGTTGGTCATGGCCTATCCACGAACGAGCCTGATGCAGAACTTGAAGCTTTCGCCATCCCTGCAGCAAAAGTTGGTAGAGCGGGTGGCCCGCGGGCCGGTGATGGGGGCTTTTAACGCCCAGCTGCTTTACGCCTGCATGGCTTTTGAACTGGAAAAGACATATTATGTGTTTATCGGCCCGGGCCTGCTCAGCCGCACAAACTTGGCCGATCTGGCGGACATTGAACCCGTTTTTGGCGGGGAGGATGTACGCCTGTTATTTGAACTGCTCAGCCAGATGCCGCAGGTGGATGTAACGGCCTTTACCTACCTGGTGCGGGCGGTTTATTTTGCTATTTTTGAGCAGCCGCTCAAGCTCGATGAGATCCAGAAAGACGAGCAAGAATGGCTGGTGCCGGGGCGGGAGGATTTGCAGGAACTGGCTATTTTGCCGGACACGGAAAGGCAGATGGGGCGGACGTACCTGATCAATGTGATGCACATTGAAGAGTGCATCCGTGACGGGGATATCCAGCGGCTAAAAGCTTTGATCGACAGCGGCAACGGCGCGGCGGTCGCGGCGCTGGACCCGCCGGATTACCCTTGGGAGGACCCGCTGCGGCGGGCCAAAAATCTGGTGATCGCCGCAAGCGTGGCCTTTACGCGGGCCACGGTGGCCAGCGGGCTAGATATGGAGGAAATAACGCCGATCAGCAAGCGCTACGTGCACCGGGCCGAGAGCTGTGAGGAGATACAGGAATTGGTGGCGATGGCCGATAAGATGGCGCTGGATTTTGCCGAGTGCGTGGCCGGCCGCAAAAAAGGGCGCGCGCTCTCCCAACAGGTGGCCCGGGCGCAGCGGTATATCTACCACCACCTGCACTTTGATATTACGTTAAAGGATCTGGCGGCCTATGTCCATTTAAGCCCGCGCTACCTGTCGCATATCTTTAAAGAGGAAGTAGGCATTTCGGTAGTGGATTATATCCAGATGGAACGGGTGGAGGAGGCCAAAAAGCTGCTGCGCTTTTCCAGCTACAGCTTTGCCGAGATCAGCCGGTTTCTCAACTTCGCCTCCCAAAGCTATTTTATTAAGATTTTTCAAAAGCACACGGGCTTGACGCCGCTGCAATATCGCAAACAATCCGGCCGGGGCAAGGTGCTCGAAGAACGGTGAACGGGCGCTTCAACCCAATAAAAAAACGCCGCGTTAGGTTTGGGGTCAAAGCGCGGGCATTATACCCTTGTGTAAAAGAGGGAGAACAGACAACGAATTTGTCTTCCTTTAGGGGGATGCGTTATAGAATGAGATAAAGCGGGACGAAAGCGGCCGCCGGAATTCGATCCGGCGGCCTTTTTTATGAAGGCTTGCGCAAAGGGCCAGCGGTATGGTATGCTGGCAAAACGCGACAAAGAAAGGAGTGGAATGAAATGGAGATAAGCAGCTGGTTAGCGCAGATGCAGGCGCGGCTTTTGCAGACCTTTGGGGAGCGGGTGGCCTTTATCGGGCTGCAGGGCAGCTTTGCCCGGGGCGAGGCGGGGGCGGGCAGCGATATCGACCTGGTGGTGATCTTGGATGAGGTGGGCCTTGAGGACCTGGAGCGTTACCGGGCGCTGCTGGAGGAGATGCCGCTGCGGGAGCGCAGCTGCGGATTTATCGCCGGCCGCGAAGAGCTGCTGGCCTGGCCGCGGTATGATCTATTTCAGTTCTGCCGGGATACCCGCCCTATTTACGGCGAGCTGGAGCCGCTGGTGCCCCCAATTGACCGGGCGGATGTGGCCACAGCCATACAAAACGGCGCGGCCGCCCTCTACCACGCTTTGGCGCACGCCTTTGTCCATGAGGAACCGGGCGAAGCGCTGCC
Source organism: Luoshenia tenuis (assembly GCF_014384745.1). NCBI lineage: Bacteria > Bacillati > Bacillota > Clostridia > Christensenellales > Christensenellaceae > Luoshenia > Luoshenia tenuis. The sequence continues at coordinate 474,221 of NZ_JACRSO010000002.1, read as the reverse complement.
CGGGCTGTATAAGGCGGCCTTTTTTATCCTGCAGGCCGAGCTTTATCTGGAAACGGGGTTCTATCCGCGCAATGCCGGGCAGATGGAGGAACGGGTAAGCGGGGAACGCGCGCAGATATTTGCGGCCTACAAGCGGCGAAACGAGCTGGAACCGGAGCGCTGGGCGGCGTGCTATGGGCAGCTGCTCTCCTGGAGCTCGGCGCTGATGCGGCGGTATCGACAGAAATAACACAGTTTTGTTATACCGCTACCCTGCTGTGAAAAGAGCGCGGGCAATAAAAAAGGATGGCAAGCGATGGCTTGTCATCCTTTTTATCTTGTGCTCTAAACCTTTCCAAACAGGCTGAGCTGCGCGCCCTGCGCGGCGTTGGGGTTGGCGCGGATGGGCTTCAGGTCGGCCGCGGGGATCTCCTGCATAAAGGCGGAAGCCTCCGGGCCGGTGCAAAGGTACAGGCTGTCTTTCGCGCGGGTGATGCCCACGTAAAACAGACGGCGTTCCTCTTCCATATCCGCGGGCCTATAGGGCGTCTCCAGCGGAATCATGCCCTTTTTAACGCCGCACAGAAAGACCACGGGGAATTCCAGCCCCTTGGCGCCGTGCAGCGTCATCAGCCGTACAGCGCCGGCGGCATAGGCGTGCCCCGTACTGCGCTCCAGGTCCGCCTCCTGCCCCAGGGCCAGGTTATCCAGAAACGCCGCCATATCCGTATGGAACACCGCCCGCCCCAACAGGTGCTCCAGCGCGGGCGTCTTTTTCAGCGCGCAGGCGGAGCAAAGCTCTTCGATCAGCTTGCGGGGCTTCTCCTTTTTCATACGGGGTAAAAAGGCGCCCGCCGCCTCGATCAATGGGCCGACGTGGGCCGCGCCCAGGTAGGCTGCGGCCCGCGCCTCCAACAGCGCAGGGGTGAGCATCTGGTGCCCTGCGCCCTCCCATAGCGCGGCAAAGCTCTCAGATAATGCCTCCGGGCAGCCAAAAAGGACCTTGAGCGCCCGGGTGAGGGAGAGGGCATCCTGCGGATCGGCCAGGAAGCGGAAAAAGCCCAGCACGCCGCACACGTCCTCGCTAGACAGGTCGTCCTCCCGGCCGGAAACCACATAGGGGATGCCCTCTTGGCGCAGGCATTTTTCCAGCATTTCCGCCTGGCGGTGCGTGCGGTAAAGGATGGCGAAATCCGAAAAGCCATAGCCCTGCGCCCGGTCCGCCGGGGCGGCAAGGGCGCCGGATTCCAACATATCCAGTCCGCCGACCATCTGGCCGATCTGCTTGGCGATAAAGATGCCCTCGCTAAGGTCCGTCTTAACCACCACGCGGCCTACCGGCGCGCCATCCGGCCGGTGAGGCAGAAGCGCCCTTGCCTGGCCGGGATTGTGGGAGATCAGCGGCAGGGCCACGCGTAGCACCTGCGGGGTGGAGCGGTAATTTTGCCGCAGGTGGATGGTGCAAAGCGCAGGCCAATCTTCCTGCAGGCGTTCAAAGCAGGCGGCGTCCGCCCCGCGGAAACCATAGATGGACTGATCCGGGTCGCCAATGGCAAACAGGCTTTCGCCCTCCTGCGCCCAAGCGCGGATCAGGCGGTACTGGATGGGGTTGATATCCTGAAACTCGTCCACCAACAAATAGCGGAAACGGTTTTTCCGGCGCGCATCGGGCAGCCCCTGCTGCCAGGCGGCCAGGGTATCGGCCAGCAGATCGTCAAAATCCGCGGCGCCGCTCTTTTTCAGACGGTCACAATATAGGGCAAAGGCCTCGTCGGAAATGCCATCGCCCTCGCCGCCGTTTTTGCGGATGGAGACCGCGCGCAAAAAGGCCTCCGGCGTCAGGCGCAGGTTGCGCGCCTGAATGACCGCCGCGGCATGGCGGCGCGCGCCATCCTCATCCAACAGGGTGACCCCGCCGGTCTCGCGCAGATATTCCAGACATAGCGCGTGAAAGGTGCCGATGGACATGCCACGCAGGGCACGCTTTCCGCCCAGGGCCTGTTCCAGGCGCTGGCGCATCTCAGCGGCGGCTTTGTTGGTAAAGGTGACGGCCGTGATCTCGGAGGGCTTGACTTTGCGAACGGAGATCAGATAGGCGATGCGGGAGACCAGGGTTTTGGTCTTGCCCGTACCCGGCCCGGCGATGACCGCAAGGGCCGGCGCAGTGGAGGTGACGGCCTCCTGCTGCTCGGGATTCAGCCCTGCCAGCAGCGGGTCCCCGTCGCCAAGGGCAGCGTCCGCCAAAGGGGCTTCGCGCTCAACTGGCGCGGCCTGCTCTGCCGGCGGGACAGGGGGAAGCGGCGCCTTTTGGGCGGGCTGTGCCGCCGGGGGCGCCCAGCCCTCTAGCAGCGTGAGCTGGCCGTTTAAGGTCTCGATCTCGGAGGGGTCCAGCAGCCCGATCACGCCGTATTCGCCATCATAACCCGCCTTGCGGCGCACCTCGCCGCGGCGCAGCCGGCGGATACCCTCCGCTACGCAGGGGCCGGCGGCCTGGACGATCTGCTGGATGGAGGCTTCGCGCAGGATGTAGAACTCCGGCCCCAGAGCCTGCAAGATGGCCTGATACTGCCGGGCGACCTTCACTGAACCGGCGGAAAGGCCGGTGGAGGCGGCGATCACCTCCGGCAGGGGGACCAGGCTTTCATAAGGGCGTGCGTCGGGACGGCAATAGCCTTCAGGCCGATCGGCCAGCTGTTCCACCCGATGCTGGACGCCGATCGTCAGCTTTTTGCCGCAGACGGGGCAGCGCCCGCCGTAGCGCTGGGTTTCCGCCGGGGTGAGGCAGAGCTTGCAGGCCCGGTGCCCATCCAGGTGATACTTGCCCTCCTCGGGGAAGAATTCGATGGTGCCGGCCAGCCCCTGGGGGTTTTCGCCTTGAAGCGCAGCGTACAGGGCGCTGTAAGTCATGTCGATATTTAGCAGATTGGCCTCGCGCCCCAGCTTGGCGGGGGAGTGGGCATCCGAATTGGATACCAGCGCAAAGCGGTCAAGCGCGCGGACGCGCCCGTTCATTGCCGGATCGGAGGAAAGGCCGGTCTCCAGCGCGTGGATATGGCCGGTCAGGTCTTCAAAGCATTCTTCAATCGTATCAAAACCGGAGAAGGCGCCAAACAGGGAAAAGTGCGGCGTCCAGATATGGGCGGGGATGAAGATGGCCCGCGGACAGGATTCCAGCGTGATCTCCAAAAGGTCGCGGCTGTCCAGGCCCAGGATCGGCCGCCCGTCCGAATGGATGTTGCCGATGGCCTCCAGTTTTTGGCTGAGCAGTTCGGCCTCCTCTAAACCGGGCAGGATGATGACGTTGTGCACCTTGCGCGTCTTGCCGTTCTTTTTATAAATCGAGCTGATCTCACCGGTCACCACAAAGCGGGGTTGGACGGCGCCCGGCGTGGCATCGGGCTGGATCAGTTCATCCCGCAGGCGGTAAAACCCCTCCTCGGCGGCGACCAGCTTTTCCTTTAACGCCTGCCGCCAGGCGGGGTGGGTAAAATCCCCCGTGCCGAGCAGGCCGATGCCCTTGCGCCGCGCCCACAGGTCCAAAAATTCCGGCGTGCAATCCCGGCTGGTGGCCCGGGAGTATTTTGAGTGGATGTGCAGATCTGCAATCAACATGACAAAACTCCCCAACTTTCGCTTGAATGTCTTTATTATAGCGGCTTTTGGGCGAATTCTCAAATCAACGCCTGCAGGGCCATAAAAAAGCCGCCCCTTGGGGCGGCCGCTAACTCAGCGTGATGCGGGATAGACGTTTTTGGATGCCCAGGCCGATCAGCCCGTTGAGCAAGCCCGTGGCAAGGCCGGTCAGCATTAAAACCGGCAGATAATACCAGACCTGCGGCACCTGGGTGAAAAACGCCGCCATCCCCAGCTGCCCGACGTTGTGACAGACCCCGCCCGCCATGGAAACGCCTGCCAGGCTGAACCAGTCCGTACGCTTGAGCGCCAGCATGCAGATCAGGCTGAGCACCGCGCCCGAGAAGCTGAAGGCCAGGGAGGCGATATTGCCAAATAGCAGCCCGCCAAGCCCCACCCGCAGCAGGGAGAGCAGCGCAGCGCTGGGCGCATCCAGCAGGTACAGCGCCAGCACGACCGCCAGGTTTCCAAGCCCCAGCTTGATCCCCGGAATGGCGGCATCCAGCGGGAAGAGCCGTTCCACATACCCAAAAATGAGGGAGAGGGAGAGCAGCAGCGAGAGCGTGGCGATCCGCCGGGCGGTAAAATAGGGGCGGGGCGGGGCGCTCTTTTTACTGGACCAGCGCATCGATCCCGCCCTCCTTTTGCGTATCTAATGTTACCACCAGATGGTGTGGCAGGCAGACGATGCTGCCGCCCCCGTTTTCGCCTAGGGGCTGCTGGTGGGTACAGGAGCCATCCGGGCAGTCGGCCTGTACGATTTTTACCTGGCGGTTTTCAATCTGCAACAGATTATACCCCTGCGCGGTTTCAATGCGATAGGTGGCGTCCTGCGCCAGAGGATACTGGGCGAAAATGCGCCCTTCTACGGCGACGGTTACCCATTGGCCGGTTGGCTGGGGATAGAGAAAAAAGGCAAGCATCAGGCCAAGGGCGGTCAGCACCGTCGCCCCGGCCAGCAGCCAATCGTTCCGCCGCATAGCGTATCCCCCTTTTTACGGTTTTGTGGCCGGCAAGACGCGCCACGGGGGTATCGTACCATATCGCAAACATGAAAACAAGGGCCGTCCCCGCAGAGAGACGGCCTTTGTTAGAGAGGGTAGAACGCTTTAGGACAGGGCGCGAACGACCTGGCCCAAGCGCTGGTGGGCAAAGGGACGCTGCGCGAACGCGCGCGACAGCGGCGGCGCCTGCACGGCAATCAGCGGGACGGCGGGATACCGGGCCGCAAGCGCCTGAGTAAAGCGCGAGCCCCTGGGCGCGCCGGTCACGATCACCAGCGGATCGGCCCGGTCCACATAGGCACAGGCGCAGGCAATGGGGTCGTCATGGTAGCAGATCGCCATATCGGTCCGGTACCCCTGGGAAACCTGGCGCAGGTAACGCAGAGCCTGCGCATTGCCCTTGGCGGGGCGGCTTTTCGGCTGGATGGATACGACGGCCAGGCTGGTGTGGTTTTTCAGGGCGAGCTGGTGCCCGCGGTGGATCAACGCCTCGCAACAAAACTGATCGGTAACAAAAACCAGAACCTGTCGGTGTGAATCTGAAAACACGATGGGCCCTTCTTTCTCCTCTTATTTGCACCTATCATAAGGGGAGAAGGTGAAGGAAATATGGCTGGCGCATTAAGGTTATACTAAAAAACATAGGGCTTAGCGCAGACGGTAGCAAAACCAAAAGCGCCCGCCGGAAATCTCCGGCGGGCGCTTTGAACTTAACCTTTATTATGCTTCCGGGGGCTGCTCTTGCGTATAGTGCAGGGTAAAGGCAAAACGGCTGCCCTTTCCCGGCTCGCTATCGGCCCATATCTTTTCGCCCAGCCCGCTCATAACCTCGTAGGCGATGGCCAGGCCCAGCCCGGTCCCGGTCTTGCCCCGGGCCTTATTGACCTTATAAAACCGCTCGAACACGTGGGGCAGATCCTGCGTGCTGATGCCCACGCCGGTATCGCTGACGGAAACCTCCAGCCATTCCGGCTTTTCCACCGCCCGCACGCAGACCGTACCGCCGGTGGGGGTGTACTTCATGGCGTTGTCAATGAGGATGACCAAAATCTGTTCGACCCGGTCCGGATTGCCAAAAACCTTGGGCATGGGGTCGGGCAGCTCCAGCTCCAGGGCGATCTGCTTATCTTCGGCCTGGCTGATAAACTGCTCGGTAGCATCCGCAATGGCGTTATAAGGATCAAAAATATTCCGGCTCATGGCCGCCGTGCCCGACTGCAGGCGGCTCAACTCCAATAAGTCATTGACCAGCCGGTTCAAGCGCAGCGTTTCGCGCAGGATAATATCCAGGTAGCGCTGCTTATCTGCCTCGTTTTTGACCAGCCCCTCTTTGAGCGGCTCTACCAGCCCGCGCAGGGAGGTCAGCGGTGTTCGCAGCTCGTGGGAAACATTGGCCACGTAATCCCGCCGGGTCTGCTCCAGGCGTTCGTGGGCGGTCACATCCCGAAAAACACCCACCGCGCCGGCCACCCGGTTGCCCTCATCGGCCAAGGGAGAGGCGCTAAAGTGGATGATGATATCCTGATAGGTGATATTGCGCTCAATGGTCTGGTTATCCCGGATCACGGCGGTGATATCTCGCCATACTGAGTCCAGCGGAATCAGCAGATGGCGGGGGATGGGGGTGGTGCGCCGTTCGTTATGGAACAGCCCCAGCAGCGCGGCGTTGGAATGGGTCACCCTGCCGGTGTTGTCCACGGCGACGATGCCCTCCACCAGGCCGTTTAAAATCTGCATCAGCCGGTTGCGCTCCACCGTCATGGCGCGCAGGTTACTGCCAAGCTCGCTAGCCATGTGGTTCAGCGAGGCACCCAGCTCGCCCAGTTCGCCTTTTTTAACGGTATCCGCCCGGGCGGAAAAGTCGCCCCCCGCCATGGCCAGGGCCACATCCCGCATCTGATAGATGGGTTTGGCCAGGTGCAGGGAGAATAGGTAGGTGACCGGCACCATGAAAAACAGCACCAGCAGCGTGCTCATGATCAGCGCCTTGCTCAGATCCCCCATGGCGGACTGGATCTCGTCCATGGACTTGGCCAGCAGCACCGCGCCGATCACCTGGTCGCTCTCATCCCGAACGGGGATGCCGATGGCCAGCATGCTCTCGGAAAAGCCGGCGGGGTTGCCGGTAAAGAGGATGTCCTCTCCCGAGAGGGTCTGCTCCACCTCGGAGGACATGGCGGATAAGAACCGCTCGGCAAAGACCTGGCTTAAGTCCGGCTGGGAGGAGATGATCAGCTGCCCGCTGCTATCCACCACCCAGATGCGCGCGTCCCACCCCGCATCGTTTGAGCGCAGCATCCGGTCAAACACCGTGTAGCTGAACTGCCCGTCCAGGTATTCCACCGTCATTTGGGCAATAATTTGAGCGCGGGGTTTAAACTCCCGCGCTTTAATTTGTGTAAATATGTTTCCTGCGGCGAAGAAATAAAACGAAGCTGTCAATGTAAAGGAAACGAGTATCGTCGCCAGCACCAGACCTAAGATTCGTTTTAAAAAAACGCTGCGTATCATGCGAGAACCTCAAATTTATAGCCCACGCCGTACACCGTCAAAATGCTAAAGACGTTGTTCTGGGGCAGCTTTTGGCGGATGCGCTTGATATGGGTATCCACCGTGCGGGTATCGCCGAAGTAATCGTACCCCCAAACCTGGGAGAGGATCTGCTCGCGCGAGAACACCCGCCCGGGCTGCGAGGCCAGCAGATGGAGGATCTCCACCTCTTTGGGCGTGCTGGGGATGACCTGATCGTTCAGCTTGATCTGATACTGCTGCAAGTTGATCTCCAGCGGGCCAAAGGTCAATATCTCAGTGGCGGCACGCTTGCCATTTTCGCCGATGCGCCGCAGCACTGCTTTGATGCGGGCCAATACCTCGCGGGGGCTAAAGGGCTTGACGATGTAATCATCCGCGCCCAGTTCCAGCCCCAGGATTCGGTCGACCTCCTCGCTGCGCGCCGTCAACATAATGATGGGCAGCTGGCTGGAGGTGCGGATCTCGCGGCAAACGTCAATACCGCTGCGCTTGGGCATCATCAGATCCAAAACCATCAGGTCCGGATGCTCCTCGTGTACCATGCGCAGGCCTTCCTCGCCGTCGTAGGCAGAAATATGCGAATACCCTTCTGCATCCATGTAGATACCCAGGGATTCATGTACCACGGGATCATCGTCACAGATCAGGATGAGTGGATTCTGACTCATGTTATCACCAAACCTTTCCGTTTCATTATATCCAAGGATTAGGGGGAAAAGCAAGATGCATATCGTATTCATGCAGAAAGAATCTAACGGTGTCGCAGGTGAATTTGAACGCCATAAGGCAGCGCCACGCTGGCGCCATATTAATTGGGAAATTATGTCTTTGCAATTTGAAAGGACGATTGCATAATCGGCAAAAAGTGTTATAATCTTAGTAACAGATTAGGGCCGGCCCTTTGCCAGGGCCATATAAGCCCAGCAGGATAAACGGAGGGGGAATGAGGATGAAAGAAAGATGGATGGCGCAATATGCGCTAAAAGCGCCCTGCGCGCAGCTGCCGGATCCCTTTATCCGGCCAGACGGCACCCGCCTGAACCGGCCGGAGGAGTGGCCGGCCCAGCGGGCATACTGGAAAAAGATGCTGCAGGATATGCTCTATGGAACCATACCGCCGCCGCCGGGCAATACGAAGGGCGAGGTCGTGGAAATGCAGGCGACTTTTGGCGGCGCGGCCCTGCGGCAGACGGTGCGCATCACCTGCGGCCCGCAAGGGGAGGTCGCGCTGCAGGCCAAGATCCTGCGGCCCAACCGGCCGGGGCGTTTTCCAGCCATTATCCGCACGGCGTTTGACCGGCAGACGCCCTTTCCCGACGAGGAGAAGGCCGTTGCCAGGGGCTATGTACTGGCCGAGTACAGTTGTTTTGACCTGGCGCCGGACAGCGGCATGGAAAACCGGGCCATCACGAAGGAGGCGTTTGCCGCCTGCCCGCTGGCAAAAGCCTATCCGGGCTACACCTGGAAGGCCATCGCCATGTGGGCCTGGGGGCAGAGCCGGGTGGCGGATTACCTTTGCACCACCGATTATGTGGACGCGCAAAAGCTGGTGACCACGGGCTGCTCCCGGGCGGGCAAGGTGGCGCTGTGCGCCGCGGCCAATGACGAGCGCTTTGCCATCTGCGCCATCAGCGCCTCGGGCTGCGGAGGCGGCGGATGCTTCCGCTTTATGGGCGGGCGCATGGGCGAAGGGACGGGGTTATACGAGAGCCTGGGGGATATGATCCGTCCGTCGAAATTCTGGTTCTGGTTCCTGGAGGAGCTGGGCGCAGCCTATGGCGACCAGCAGGGGACGCGCGGCCTGGGCCGGGAGGACTACCTGCCCTTTGACCTGCATATCGCCCGGGCGCTGGTGGCGCCCCGGCCCACCATCACCACTGAGGCGCTAGACGATATTTACGCTAACCCCTACGGCACGTATGTCACCTGGCGCGCGGCGGAAGAGGTCTACCGCTTTTTGGGTGCGGGCGGTAAAAACGCCATCCACTACCGGGAGGGCGGGCACGGCTTTACCGCGCAGGATGCGGGCGTGATGCTGGACTTTTTTGACAATACCTTTTTTGATAAGGGGATCAATGCGGCCTACAAGACCGTGGCGCCGGGGGAGGATCCTTTATCGCCCGCGCTGCACTATACCTGGCGCGCGCCCCAACTGTGAGCTAAACAGCGGTTTTCCGCTTAAGAATAGGAAGGAGAGTCATGTGATGAAAGTATTGATCGTAGGCGGTGTGGCCGGCGGGGCTTCCGCTGCCGCGCGGCTGCGCAGGCTGGATGAAAAGGCGCAGATCATCGTATTTGAACGGGGAGAGTATGTATCCTTTGCCAACTGCGGCCTGCCCTACTATATCGGCGGGGAGATCGCGGAAAAGGGCGATTTGACGCTGCAGACCCCCGCCAGCTTTAAGGCCCGTTTTAACGTGGATGTGCGGGTAAACAGCGAGGTGACCGCCGTCCACCCGGAGCAGAAAAAGGTAAGCGTGCGCACCGCCCAGGGGGAATATGAGGAAGCGTATGATAAGCTCATCCTCTCGCCGGGCGCGGCGCCGGCGGTGCCGCCCATCCCGGGTACGGATCTTGAGGGCGTGTTTACGCTGCGCAACATCCCGGACACCGAAAAGATCAAAAATTATGTGGAGAAGCATCAGCCCAAGACCGCCTGCATCGTGGGCGCGGGCTACATCGGCCTGGAATTGGCCGAGAACTTGATGGCGCTGGGGCTGCAGGTAACGGTTGCGGAGATGGCGGACCACGTGATCGCCCCATTGGATTACGATATGGCCTGCGATGTGCACACCTACGCCCGTAAAAAAGGCCTGAACCTGATCCTGGGCGCGGGCGTGGAGGGGATTGCACCCAAAGCGCAGGGCGGCCTTGAGGTAGCCCTTACCGGCGGCAGCGTGGAGGCGGAGCTGGTCATCCTCTCTGTGGGGGTGCGGCCGGATACGGCGCTGGCGAAGGAAGCGGGCCTGGCCTGCAATGCCCGGGGCGCTATCTTGGTGGACGACCGGATGCGCACCAGCATAGAGGATATTTACGCCGTGGGCGACGCCATCGAGATCGTCAACTTCGTCACCAGGGAAAAGGGCTACGTGCCCCTGGCCGGCCCGGCCAACAAGCAGGGCCGCATCGCCGCGGACAATATCTGCGGGCTGGAGAGCCGTTACAAGGGCACCCAAGGCTCCTCGGTACTCAAATTATTTGATATGACCGTGGCCATGACCGGGGTCAACGAGAGATCGGCCCGGGCCGCGGGGTTAAATTACGACAAGGTCTATACCTTTTCGGCCTCCCATGCCGCTTATTATCCCGGCGGGCACGGCATGAGCATCAAGACCCTGTACGAAAAGGGCACCGGGCGCATCCTGGGCGCGCAGATCGTGGGCTTTGACGGGGTGGATAAGCGGTGCGACGTGCTGGCCACCGCTATCCGCGCGGGGATGACGGCCTATGACTTGACGGAGCTGGAGCTTTGCTACGCCCCGCCCTTTGGCTCGGCCAAGGACCCGGTGAACTTTGTGGGCTATGTGATCGAGAATACCCTAAGTGGCAAAGTGAAAAACTTCTTCTGGCACGATGTGGCGGATCTGCCGCGGGATGGCAGCGTGCAGCTGTTGGACGTGCGCACGGCCTCTGAGCGCAAGCGCGGCTTTATTGAAGGGTTTATGCACATCCCGGTGGATGAGCTGCGGGAGCGGGCGCAAGGGGAGCTGGATACGGCGAAACCCGTATACGTACACTGCCACAGCGGCCTGCGCAGCTATATCGCCTGCCGGATGCTGGCCGGGATGGGGTATGACTGCTATAATCTCTCGGGCGGCTGGCGTCTGTACGATAGCGTGATGAACGACCACCGGGCCAAGGATCACGGCTGTTACGACCCGAAGTAAACGGCATCATCAAAAGGCCGGGCGATCAAATCGCCCGGCCTTTTGCTCGGCTTCAAACAGATTGCAGTGCGCTTACCGGTTGCCGGCCAGCGGCAATTCCACGGTAAAGGTCGTCCCCTCGCCCTGAACGCTGTTAAAGTAAATATCCCCGCCGTAGAGCGATACCAGATGCTTGACGATGGAAAGGCCCAGACCGGTGCCGCCCATCTCGCGGGAGCGGCCCTTATCCACCCGGTAGAACCGCTCGAAAATGCGGCTCTGATGTTCGGGGGCGATGCCGATGCCCGTATCGCTGACCGTAAGGCGCGCACGGCCGCCCAGCACGGCGACCTGCACGTGCACGGCGCCGCCCTCCCGGTTATACTTGATGGCGTTATCCACCAGATTGATCACCAGCCGCCGGATGCGCCCGGAGGGGGCCTGCACGATGGCCTGCCCTTCAAGGGTGAGGGAGAGGGAAACCGCGCGGCTCTCTGCCTGGCTGCGCAGCAGAGCGATGGCCTGGCTGGCCTGCTCGCCCAGGTCGCAGGTTTCCTCGCCGATCTCTTTGTCGTGCTCGATCTCGGCCAGGGAGAGCAGGTCGTCGATCAATGCCTGCAGCCGCTCGCTTTGCAGGTCCATGATCTCCAGCATCTCCTCTTGCAGCTGCTCGTCCATGGGGCGGATAGTGCGCAAGGTCTCGATCGTTGCGCGGATGGAGGTAAGCGGGGTCTTGAGCTCGTGGGTAACGTTGGATACGAACTCCGTGCGCATCTGCTCCAGCTTTTTGAGCGCGGTAATATCCTCGCATACCAGCACGGCGCCGGTGGCGGGGGCCCCTTCCTGGGTAAAGATGGGGGCGGTGTAAAGCGCCAATGCCTTTTCGCCGATCTCATACTCCTGTGAATCGGGGCGGCCCTGGGAGAGGGTTTCGTGCATCATCTGGGCCACTTCGGGACGGCGCACCCAATCGTTTAACGGGGCGTGGAGCGGCGGCAGCTGATGAAGAGAAAAGATGCGCTGCGCCTCCCGGTTGATCAGCAAGATGCCGCCGGCCTGGTCGATGGCGATGATGCCGGCGGGCGTGCTTTGCAGGATCGAGTCCAGCTGGGCGTTTTGCAGCCGCTCGTGCTCGATCACCTGCTGCAGCTGCGCCGCCATCCCGTTAAAATCCTGCGCCAGCAGGCCGATCTCGTCCGCCTCTGCAGGGGCGCGGTGGCCGTATTCCCCGTCGGCTATGGCGCGGGTGGCCTTGCGCAGCCGGATGATGGGGGCGATAAAGTGCGAGCCTAAAGGGATGCTCAGCAGCACCGCTACCACCAGCCCCAGCAGGCAGCTGAGCGCCGTCCAAAGCAGAATGGCGTTTTCCGTGCGGCGCAGCTCATCCATCAGGATCGCCAGGCGCACGATGCGCGAACCGTCCGGCGTGGCGGTGGCCACGTACAAAAAGGTGTGGCGCACGGTCTCGCTAAAGCGCAGGTCGGCGCCCTGGCCGCTTTGCAGGGCCTGCTGCACCTCGGGCCGGGTCAAATGGTTTTCCATCTCCCCGGCCACCGCGTCAGAATCGGCCAGCACCGCGCCGGTCCGGTCGATGACTGTGATGCGATAGGGGATATCCGGGTTGCCGTCCGCCGCGTTGAGCTGGGCCGCCCAGTTTTCGATCCTTTCGGGCAGGGCGTCTGCGTCAAGGCTGCCGGCCTCGTAGGCGATCAGGCGCGCCTGATCGCTCATGCGGGTGGCAGCGGCGTCCCGGTCCAGCCGCATCACGCTTAAGGAAATGAAAACCCCGGAAAATAAGGTGACGATGAGCACGATGGCCATCGTCATAATAAACAGTTTTTTGCGCATGGTGATCCCTCTTTTTTACGCCGTTATTCGCCGCGCAGCCGGTAACCTACCCCGCGCACGGTCTGGATGCAATCCTCCCCGCAGGCCTCCACGATCTTTTTGCGCAGGTTGGCGATATGCATATCTACCGTGCGGGTGCCGCCTGTAAAGTCAAACCCCCAGATCTTTTCCAGCAGCTGATCCCGGGACTGGGCCCAGGTGGGATGCTCTAAAAACTGGCGCAGCAGGTCAAACTCCTTGGGGGAAAGGTCCAGCCGCCCGTCTGAGCAGTAGGCCTGATGCTGGGAGAGGTTGACCGAGAGCAGCCCGTATGTCAGCCATTGATCCATCGAGGCGGGCTGCATATGCGCCCGGCGCAGCAGCGCCTTGACTCGCGCCAGCAGCTCGCGCAGGCTAAAGGGCTTGGTCATATAATCGTCCGCGCCGATCTCCAGCCCCAGCACCCGGTCGAACTCCTCGCTTTTTGCAGTCAACATCAATATGGGCAGCGTGCTGCAGGCGGGCGTCTCCCGGACGCGGCGGCAGACCGTCAGGCCATCTATGCCCGGCAGCATCCAGTCCAGCACCAGCAGATCCGGCCAATCCGCCTTGAGGCGGGGGAGAAAATCCTCGCCGCTTTGAAAAACGGCGACCTGGTAACCCGCCGCTTCCAGATTGATCTGCAAAAGCCGGGCGATTGCGCCCTCATCTTCCACCACGGCGATCCATTCTTTCATAGCAACGCTCCTTTAAGCCCGGTTTATTGTTCCCCGGTGGGCAGCTCCTGCTGGGCGGCCTCGTGCAGCTCCTTATCCTGGGGATGCACGCCGGTGACCAGGTAGATCACCCACTCGGCGATGTTGGTGGCATGGTCGCCCATGCGCTCCAAATACTTGGCGATAAACAGGAAATCCACCGCCTGGGCCACGCTCTCGGGATGCTCGCGCATCATGTGGGTCAGTTCCATCAAGATTCGCTCAAAGGCGGCGTCCATCTCGTCGTCCCGCAGGGTGACCGCCATGGCCAGGTGCTGGTCCTTTTGGATATAAGCGGAGATGGAATCCCGCACCATGGAGGTGGCCAGCTCCGCCATGCGGGGAATATCCACCAGAGGCTTGATATACGCCTGCCCGGCCAGGCGCAGCACGATCTCGCCGATATCCGTGGCCCCGTCCGAGATGCGCTCTAAATCGGTGATGACCTTAAGCGCGGCGCTGACGGCGCGCAGATCCCGCGCCAGCGGCTGGTGCCGGGCCAGAATGTTCAGGCACCGGTGCTCGATGGCGCGCTCCAATTCATCCACCACGTCGTCCCCGGCGATGACGGAGCGAGCCAGCGCCGCATCCTGCCGGTTTAGCGCCTGGATGGATTCCTCGATAGCGGTTTCTGCGCGGGTGGCCATTTCCACCAAGTCCTGGTGGAGTTGATCTAAATCATGGGTTAAAGTTAAACGGACCATGGTTAAACTCCTTCTTTATTCTACAAAATCGCTGAAAAATCAGCCAAAACGGCCGGTGATGTAATCTTCGGTGCGCTGATCCTGCGGGGTCTGGAAGATCGCGTCCGTTTCGCCGGACTCGATGATCTCGCCCTTGAGGAAGAACGCGGTCTTATCGCTGATGCGGCCGGCCTGCTGCATGTTATGGGTCACGATGACGATGGTGTATTTCTCCTTGAGCTCGACGATCAGATCCTCAATCTTCTGGGTCGAGATGGGGTCAAGGGCGCTGGTGGGCTCATCCATCAGCAGCACCTCGGGCTCCACGGCCAGCACGCGGGCGATGCACAGGCGCTGCTGCTGCCCGCCGGAAAGGGAGAGTGCGTTTTTGCGCAGGCGGTCGTGCACCTCGTCCCACAGGGCGGCGCCCTTCAGGCTCTTTTCCACGATGGCGTCCAGACGCTTGCGATCCTTAATGCCGTGGATGCGCGGGCCGTAGGCGATATTGTCGTAAATCGACATGGGGAAGGGGTTGGGCTTTTGGAACACCATGCCCACCCGCTTGCGCAGCAGGGCCACGTCCGTGCCCTTGGCGTAAATATCCTCGCCCTCAAAGGTGACCTTGCCCTGGATGCGCACATCCTCGATCAGATCGTTCATGCGGTTGAGGGTTTTTAAAAAGGTGGATTTGCCGCAGCCCGAAGGCCCGATCAGCGCCGTGACCTCGTGGGCGCGGATGGCCAGATTCACGTTTTTCAGCGCATGCACCTGCCCGTAATAAAAATCCAGATTTGTAGCTTCCATGATGGCAAAATTGCTGCCTGTCTGCTCGTTCATGGCGATGCCTCCTTAAACTTCTTTCTTGCGGCGCCGGAACACCGGCTCGCCGGTCAGCCGCTTGCGCAGTGCCGAGGCCACAAAGGAGGCCAGGGCGTTGAGCAGGGCGATGACCACCACCAGCACCGTGGCTGTGGCAAAGGCCTCATCCTGAGAGAGCCCCTCTTTCGCCAGCAGGTAAAGGTGTACGGCCATGGAACGGGTGGACTCGCCTAAACCGGCCGGCACCTGGGCTACCGTGCCGGCCGTGTAGTAAACGGCGGCGGATTCGCCCATCACCCGCCCCATGGCCAGGATCACCGCGGCCAAAATGCCGGGGATGGCCGAGGGCAGCACCACCTTGAAAAGGGTGCTCAGCTTATTGGCCCCCAGCGCCAGGCTGCCCTCCCGGTAACTGATGGGCACGGTGCGCAGGCTCTCCTCCGTGGTGCGGATGATCAGCGGCAGAATCATGATGCTTAAGGTCAGCGCGCCGGAGAGCAGGGACATCTTAAAGCCCAGGAAGGTGACGAAAAAGGTATAGCCAAACAGGCCGTACAGGATGGAGGGGATGCCCGCCAGGCTCTCGACGCCAAAGCGGATGGTGGCAAGCCCCCGCCCGCCCTTGGCGTATTCCGCCATGTAGATGGCGGCAAACACGCCGATGGGCACCGCAAACAGCAGCGTCAGGCCGATCAGCAGCAGCGAGCCGCCGATGATGGGGGCGATGCCGTTTAGGTCCAGACCGGGCTTGTAATCCGTACTTAAAAATTCCCAGTTGATGGCGGGCAGGCCACGGGAGATGACGTAGACCAGCAGCAGCACCAGAAATAAGATCGTGATGATGGCGCAGGCCCAGATGATGAACTTGACCAGGGAGTCCTTGACTTGCGTGCTCATGATTTATCCTTCTTTCCGTGCGCCAGCCGATGGGCGACCAGATTGATGATGACGATGAAGGCTAAAAGCACAAGGCCGGTGGCATACAGCGCCTGCTCGTGCAGCCCGGAGGCATAGCTCAGCTCCAGGGCGATATTCGCCGTCATCGGCCGGACGGGGTCCAGCAGCGAGGTGGGGAAAAAGGCCCGGTTGCCCGCCACCAGGATAACGGCCATGGTCTCGCCGATGGCCCGGCCCACCGCCAGCACGATAGCGGTCAAAATACCGCTTTTGGCCGCCGGAAGGGTGACCCGCATCAGCGTTTGCATGGGGGAGGCGCCAAGGGCCAGACTGCCCTCCTGGTACTCCTTGGGGACGGCACGCAGCGCCGTTTCGCCAATGCTGATGACCGTAGGAAGGATCATCACGGCCAGGATGATGATAACGGCCAGGGCACTGTTGCCCGTGCCGCCGAAGACCTGGCTGATCAGGGGCACCAGCACGACCATGCCGAAAAAGCCGAAGACCACCGAGGGGATGCCGGCCAGCAGGTTGGTCAGCGGACGGACGAGCTTGGCCAGCCGGGCCGGGGCTACCTGGGCCAGAAACATGGCGGTGAAGATGCCGATCAGGCTGCCGATCAACACCGCGCCCGCGGTGCATAGGAAGGAGGCCACGATCATGGGGGCGATGCCGTACAGGTCGGCGCTGGGTTTCCAGGTATCGCCAAAGAGGATGGGGCCAAGGCCCAGCTCCTGGAACGCGGGCAACCCCTGGATGATGAGGAAGATGACGATGACGGCTAGCGCAATGAGGGATATCCATGCGCAAAGGCGGAAGAAACCTTCCGCCACCGCCGGTACCGCTTTTTGATTAAACTTTCGGCCGCGCATATTTTTCGTACCTTTCTTGAGGCTTATTTTGCCAGGATGAAGCCCTTGTCAGTTACGACCTTCTGGCCTTCTTCGCTCATGGCATAGTCGATCAGTGCCTGGGCATCCGCGCTGGGCGCACCCTTGGTGACCAGCAGCAGCGGGCGGGAGATCTTGTAGGTGCCTGCCTGTACGTTCTCCTCAGTGCAGGCCACGCCGTCCACTTCCAGAGCCGTTACGGCGCTGGCGTCCAGCGAACCTAAGGAGATGTAGCCGATGGCATTTTCTTTAGAGGAAACGTTCTGCGCCAGAGCGTTGGTAGAATCCGAAACGATGGCCTTGCTCTCGTCCACCACGGATACGGTCTTATCATTCTGCTTCTCGGTCAGGTTGCAAAGCTCTTCAAAGGCGTCGCGCGTGCCGCTGCCCGCCTCGCGGATGGCCAGCAGAATCTCCTGATCGTTGCCGCCAACGTCCTTCCAGTTGGTGATCTCGCCTTTGAAGATCTTGGAGATCTGGTCGACCGTCAGGTTCTTGACCGGATTTTTGGTGTTGACGATCACCGCGATGCCGTCAAGGGCCAGGGTCTGGGTTTCGAGGCCGGAATCCAGCTCTTCCTGCTTCAGTTCGCGCGAGCTCATGCCGATGTCCGCAGAGCCATCCTGCGCCGCTTTGATGCCGGCGGAAGAACCGTTGCCCTGCACCTGCACTTTAACGCCGGTCTCGCTGGTGTATTTGTCGCCGATAGCGGTCATCAGCGGCTCGACCGAGGTGGAACCGATCACGTTTAGGGTGACGTTGCTCGATGCCCCGGAAGAGGCGGAGCCGGAAGCCGACGACGAGGCGGAAGCGCTGGAAGATGCGTCGTTATTGGAAGCGCAACCCGTCAGACCCAAGGTGGCGAACATTGCCGCGGCGGCCACAAGCGCCGCAATTTTTTTCATGCTCATTTGTTTTTCCTCCTATCTCTGTTTCACGGTTTTTACAATAAAGGCTTTCTGTCAAGAACGTTTCTTGACAATGTCAAGCTTTTGTAAAGGTTGGAAAAATATACATCCGCCGCCCGCTTTTGCCGTAAAAAACACGCAGGGCGGCGTTTTTATGCTAAAATAGGTAGGAATCGCAAGTGAGGAGGAAAAAGGGTAATGGATTGGCTTAGGATCTCGGTCTTTACAACGGCCCGGGGGATGGACCTGGTCTGCGCCGCGCTGAGCGCCGTGGGGATCGATCAGGTTGAATTGCTGGAAGGGGCCGAGCAGATCGGTGAATTTTTGCAAGAGGTATCCGAACAGTGGGATTTTGCCGACCCCAGGGCTTTACAGCAGGGCGATGGGAGGCCTTGCGTGCGCATTTACGCGCCGGATAGCGCGGATGGGGAGCAGACACTGCAAAAGGTGCGCAGCCGCATGGCCTGGCTGCAGGGGCAGGACGTGGGCGTGGACTTAGGCGAACTGATGGTGGAAGTGCAAAAGGTGCACGAGGAAGATTGGGCCAATAACTGGAAGAAGTATTATAAGCCCCTGCCGATCGGCAAGCGCCTGCTGATCAAGCCCGAGTGGGAAACGGTGGCGGATGACGAGGGGCGCATTGTTTTGGAGATGAACCCGGGCATGGTCTTTGGCACCGGCACGCACCAGACCACCCAGCTTTGCTTGATGGCCCTGGAAAAGCGGGTGAAGCCCGGCATGCAGGTACTGGACCTGGGCTGCGGCAGCGGTATTCTCTCCATCGCCGCGCTGCTGCTGGGGGCCGGGCACGCCACTGCCGTGGATATCGACCCCATCGCGGAGGATATCGCCTACGAGAATGCGGCCATGAACGGGATCGGCAAGGATCGGTATACGGTCAAGATCGGGAATATTTTGCAGGATAAAGCGCTGATCCAAGAGGTGGGGGAGGGCTACCCCATCGTGGTGGCCAATATCATTGCGGATGTGATCATCGGGCTTACCCATATCGTGCCGGACAAGCTGGCCCCGGGCGGCTGCCTGATCGCCTCAGGCATCATTAAAGACCGGGCGGTGGAAGTGTGCGAGGCCATCCGCGCAGCGGGGCTAACGGTTAAAGAACAACTGGTCAAAGACGAATGGGTAGCCATCGTGGCGGAAAAAACCATATAGAACTGTTGAAAAGCAAGACCCTTCGCAGGATGCGAAGGGTCTTGCTTATAGTTGTCTATTTATCCTTTGATATTTTCGGGCAATGGCGGAAGGTATTTAGAAAAAACATCGATATATCGCGTGTGGAAGGAGACGCTCGTGACTTCAGAATACATGATTTTATACGCCTCATCCTGCCAAATTCCGTCCGCATTAAAGTGTCGGAACCAAAGATGACTTCTACAAACCTTTTCAATATGCCCGATATAGAATCCGGCGTCTGCATACTCCCGGTCGTCCGGATCCCTTTCGTCTTCTATGATGATATTGATCGCCATTTTTTTCAGCGAGTGGAAAATACTTTCCCAACTTGTTAGGTCAAGTGCGGGTATCACGATTTGATCAATGAGTCCTTCTTGAATATCGATTAAATTACAAAGCGAATCTCTTATTTTGACCGCAGTTACGTCGCGGAAACGTCGTATGGTATAGCCGTCTAATTCAAAATCATTTTCCACAGCACCCAAAAAGAAACGATCGTTCATAAGTAAAGGATAGTAGAGATAGGATTTAGTCTCATATTTCATGTTGAAATAACAGGGCTTTCGCTTCTCAATGCATTCAAGTACCTGAGCCTTTATATCGCCTTTGGTCATGGGGGCCCTCCTTAAACTGTACTTAAAGAGCAATACACCCTTTATTTTTCGTGCAATTCATTGATCCCTTTATCGTTTTTAAGCCGGGTAAGCGCCGGGCTTTTCCAGGCCTCCAGCACGATCTCGCACAGGTAAAGGGTGATGCAGCCCGGCTCCAAATGCCCGCCGACCGCCTTTTCCGCATCCGAAAAAACGGCGTGCAGATGGGGGACGCCATCGGCGATCATACCTTGGATGGCGCACACTTCCAGCGCCGTATCCTCCCAAACGGGATATTTTTCCACCGGCGGGTAACCCGTAGTCGTGACCATGTGCAAAACCGCATGGGATACCGTGCCGATGCCCGAGACCACGGCCCCGTCCCGGATACCGTTTTCCCATATCACCTGATTGATGCTCCCCAGCACATCATCGCCTTGATCCAGGCGGATCAGGTACCGATCCACATCGCCCACGCGCTTGAAAACCTCCATTTTTGCCACCTCCTGTTGTTTCCATTATAGATGCGATAGCGGGATAAAGTAAATGTCTGTAGTACAATAAAAAAGCGGGACGCTAACTGCGCCCCGCTTTGCAAACCGTTGCGGTTATTTGGCCTGCGCCTTGCGGCGAACCACCAGGATCGCGGCTGCGGAAACAGCCATCAGACCCAGCAGCAGCGCTGCCTGGAAGCCATCCCCCGTCTTGGGGCTGCCGGCCGTATTGGTGGGAGCCTCCGCCGGTGCTTCGGCCACAAAGATAGCCGAAACCTCGATCCCGCCGCCCTCCGGCATGATGAAGGAGTACACGCCGTCCACCGCCTCCAGCGCCACGCCGTTGACCAGGACCTGATCGAGTACATAACCATCATTTGCCTTCGGGATCAGGGTGACCGTCTCGCCAGCCTTGGCGGTAGCCTTATCGGCGATCAGCTGGCCGTTCTCGCAATCTGCCACGCGTACGATATAGTTGGTATCCGCACCCAGCAGATCGGTCATCTCATCGGTAAAGCTGGAATCGAACAGAGGAGCCTGCTCACCGCCGGATTTGACCTGCCAGACAGTAACCTCGGGCAATACCATATTGTCGCCGATTTGCTTGCTCGCTACATTATCAAGATGCTCATTATAGGCGTTGACCAACTGCAGATTCAGCGCAGCGGCCGCCTCCGCATCCAGGTTTTCCACTGCATCCAACGCGTCGTCCAGATTATCGGCCTGGCCGCCGGTAGCCGCGTTGATCAAAGGCAGAAGCACATCCTTCTCAAAAGCGGAGAAAGCGCTGTCATACTGCTCAAAAGTAAAGCCATAGGAGTAATAGTAATTTTCAAAAATATCACCGATGACAGTTACTACCAAACCCACCGGAATATTTTCCGGAATTTCGGTGGGCAGGTGGAAGTCGTCCGGCGCTCCGCTGATCGGCCCACCATAACCGTCATAGTAATCATCCCAATAAATACCGGCGCCGTCCTGCCCGTTATCGGCCAGCGCATTGCCGCCGCTGACCGTACCGTATACGACCAGCTTGCCGGGCTGTGCCTCTTCTTGCACATTATCAGGCCCTTGCCCATCACCAGAAACATAATTTTTATTCAGGGACAGGATAACCACGCCCTCGCCAGCTTGTCCGTGGTCGCCATTGGTGGCGCCGCCGGTCACATCTCCGCCTACCGTAACGTTAGCGGTTGCGTCCATCACCACGCCATCACCGGCGATACTGTTGTAATAATATTCCTCGGCATCCGCACTGGGGGCTGCAGACGGAGCAGGACTCGGTTGAGCTGCTTCCACAGAAGGGTCGGCCGTAACGTTGCCGCCGGTGACATTGCCGCCGACCGTAACGTTGGATTCATCACGGGCCTCAACACCGTCACCCGCATAGCCATAGGTGCCAAAGGCATCGCCGCCGGTGACGTTGCCATCCACCGTGACCTGCGCGCTGCCCTCAGCGTAAACGCCAGTGCTGCCGTCAGAATAATCCGTAGGATCCGTCATATCTACCTCGTCAGGATCGCCGCTGGTACCGGTCACGTCGCCCGTTACGTGCACGGTGGACTCACCAGAAGCTTCAACGCTGCCGGTGACATTGCCGGACACGGTCACCTCAGCAGTGCCTTCCGCTTCGATCCCTTGGTCTTCCTTGCCGGTCACGTCGCCCGTAACATTTACGGTACTTTCGTCAAAAGCACGTACGCCATCGCTTTCGCCCGCGATGTTACCGTTCACTGTAACATTCGAACTCTCCCGGGCTTCAATGCCGTCTTCCTCTACCGTGATATTGCCGTTGACGGTCACCCCGGCCTCTCCGTTAGCGCTGATACCGTCATAGTCAGAAGTAACATCGCCGTTGACGGTGACCTGAACCTGCCCACCAGCCTTTAAAGCATCGTCATTATTCTCGTTGGACAGCGCGGCGTTGATCTCTACCGAGCCGGCGCCGTACAGGGAAACATCCTTAAGGGTATAGGCCTGTCCGTTGATCACGAAAGTTTGCCCAAGCTTTGCTTCCAGATCGCTTAAAGCAGTAATATCACCCGTCAGGATGATGGTTACGTCCGCATCCGTGTCTGCGAAAGCGGCCTGGAGCTTTTCCCAGGTATCCACATTCTCATGCGTAGCCGCAAAGGCCGTGGTGGGCATGAGAACGAGTAACACCAGGGCGACCAGGAGAGCCAATAGTTTGCCTCGTTTCATTGGTGAATCGATCCTCTCAAAATTTCGTTACAGCAGCTCGGCAAAAATCAACAAAATGGGATCGAGGGCATACGCATGATGACTGAGTCAGGCATACTGTACAAAAGTATTATACATTTGCAAAAATTGCCATGCAAGGAAAATTTGAAAAACATATAAATTTCAATCAACATTTTTGCATTTGTATTGTGGATGAGTCGCATATACTACAAAAGCGCACGAATTTCGTGCGCTTTTGTAACTCGTCTTGCGATATTGCTTAAGGGATTTTTGCGATCTGTGATCAGTCTACATGGTGGCGGTGGCGGAAAAAGAAGCTGATGCTCCAAAGCCCGGCCAGGCCGACCAGCGAATAGATGATCCGGCTGACGAGGGCTCCCTGCCCGCCGAATAGGAACGCAACCAGGTCAAATTGGAATAAACCGATCAGCAGCCAGTTTATCGCACCAATGATGACCAAGAGCAGCGATACAAAATCCATTGCTTTCACTCCTTTTATCGATTTGAAACTATTATATCCAGGCCGATAAAAGGTTATGTACCGCTGGGGCAATGGCTGGTTTTACCGTTCGTCCTCTTTCTTTTTATCCCGGACGAATTCCACCTCCATCGCGTCAAAATCAAAGGGCTCGATAAAATCGTTTTTACTAAAAACCGTGCGGAAGAACTGCGCCATTTCATGGTCGTGCTTGCTTAAAAATACCGGGCGCGCATAATCGTTCTCGGAGAGAAAGCGGCCCAGGGCTTCCTTCCACTGCGCGTCGTTTTCATCGCTTTCCAAAATATAATCCCGGGCGATCTTATGCTTTTTTCGAAAAATGATCCACAGCTTCATGTGCTTGTCCCCCTTCTCTGGGATAGTAGCCTTTATTATAGCGGCGATAGAACCGGATTGCAACCGTGAAGGATTGGATGCAGAAAAAAGATGAAAAAAAACGTTTGATGCAGTATAATAATGGGCAAGAGCGGCAGACCCATCAGGGGGCCAAACGGTAAAAGGGGTCCTGGCGCAGCTGGTCCATCCTGCGGGATAGGGCATAGATAAAATCCCGTTGCACGGGGTCCTGCACCAGGCGCTTGGCGCAAGCGGCCACCGCCTGGCGAAAGGCCGTTTGCAGCCCGCCAAGACCGCTGGCGCACAGCGGGCAGACGAACCTGGCGGCGGGGTCCAGTATGAGCTTTAAGTGCATTGCTTCATCTAAATAAATCGCCAGGGGAAAGATGCGGCAGGCAAGCGGGCGCGTTTCCCGGCGGCAATGCCCGGCGCAGGCGACAAGGGTGGCCGGCGCATCGCCCAGGCGCCAGTTGGCCTGCGAAAATTCGTATCCCGGGCAGGCGGAAAGCAGCTGCTCCTCCCCGGGAAAGAGCACCATGCCAAGCGGCGCATCCTCGCCGCCGGGCTGGCAGCAGCGTCCGCCGCAGACAAGGCCGCAATCCCCCTGCAGGGGCGTAACGGCCTGCACCAGCTGGCGGGCCTGTTTCAGCGTTTCAAGATCGGGCTTGGTCATGAGAACATGGCTCCTTTACGGGTCAGTTTTAACAATAGGAGGCGAAGAGATTTGGCGACAAACGCGCAGGGCAAACTTAAAATCGAAAAGATCGGCCGGGGGACGGATGGCGATTTCATCTTTGGCGACCTGCAATGCGGGTTGCCGCCGCATATCCTTGAACAATACCGGGGCAAGGTGCAGGCGATCTACATGGACCCGCCCCTGCCGGCGCCCCAGCGTGCGGAGTATACCCAGCGCATCGGCTCCAGAGGCTGGAAGGGCGACCGGGCTTTTACCTTAAATTACCCGGTGGATCGGGAGAGCCTGGAGGATCGGGAGGCGTTTTTGGCGCTGATGCGCCGGGCGCTGGAGCTGGCCTATGAACTTTTGAGCGATACGGGCGTCATCTTTTTGCATACGGATGGCCAGGTGGGCGTACCGCTGCGGATGATGCTCGATGAGATCTTTGGTGCGGACCACTTTTTAAACGAGATCATCTGGCACTACAAAAGCGGCGGCCGTGCCAAAAACTTTTTCTCCCGCAAACATGATAATATCCTTTTTTATCGAAAAGGTCTACAACATTTTTTCGATATCCAGCCTCTAGGCACGCCGCGAGGGCGGCAGCGGCGCAACCACATGCGCAAAGAGGTGGATGAGCAGGGCCGGGTGTTTTACTCCATCAAATCCGGCGGGAAAAAGTACATTTATTATGAAGATGAGCCGGTTTATCCGGACGACGTATGGGAGGATATCGCCGCGCTGCAGCAAAAGGACCCTGAGCGCACGGGCTATGACACCCAAAAGCCCGAGGCTTTGATCGAGCGGCTGATCGCCGTTACGACCCAGCCGGGGGACATCGTTTGCGATCTGTTCGCGGGCTCCGGCACGGCGCTGGCCGTGGCGCACAGACTGGGCCGCCGCTTTTTGGGGATGGATTGCAACGCCTTTTCGCTGCACGTGGTGCGCCGCAGGTTGTGGGCCCTGGGCGCGGGCTTTTGCATCCATCACGGGCAGGGCGCAGACCCGCTGCCGGATCAGCAGCCGCGTGTGCGCATTGAATCCGTCCTGAAAGACGGGGTGTGGACGGTAGACCTGCTGCGTTACGAGATCGCGGGCCTGGAGGGCTTTGCCCAGGAGACGAACCTGGTGCCCGAGCTGCCGCTGGTGGACGGTTGGGGCATCGGCATGCTGGATAGCTCGGGGCGGCTGGAAATACTCGGGTGCGCACTGCGCCTGGTCGGCAAGCCCTATGTGCCGCTGCAGCTGGTGATGAAGGCGCAGCAGCGGCAGGATGCTTTACCGGCCGTCTGGATCGCCGATGTATGCGGCGGTTACAGGGTCGAAATACTAAGCGGACCGAACAGCGATTAAGGAGGCAAAGCATATGATGGATCTGGAGATGGATCGTTACTTTGAAACATGTTATGAGCGGCGGCCGCACCCGTTCGCCATGCCGCTGGGCAATAAGGCGCACTGGATCTCCTGGCGGGCGGATTTTATCCGTACCTTGGTGGGGGATCTGCGGGGCTTTCCACAGCAATACGGCCCGCTGGAGAGCCAGACACATGACGAGGCGCAGCGGGATGGCTACCGCCAGATCCTGGTCAGCTACTCTGGGGAGGATGGCATGCGTATACCCGCCTACCTGCTGGTGCCGGATTCGGCCCAGGAGCAGATGCCTGCGGTGGTCTGCGTGGCCGGGCACGGCGCGGGGATGACCGAGATCGCCGGCCTGACGCCGGAAGGGGAGATGCGCGCCATCGGCGAGGGGTACCAAAAGGATTTTGCCGTGGCGCTATGCAAAAGAGGCTTTGTGGTGCTGGTTCCGGAGATGTTGGGCTTTGGACTGCGCAGGCTCAAAGCGGACATCGAAAAGGGCCCAGACGAATGCAGCTGCTACCGGATGAGTACCAACCTTTTAATGATGGGCAAGACCATGGCGGGCCTGCGGGCGCGGGACGTGATGCGCAGCCTGGATTATCTGGAAACGCTGCCCTTTGTGGATGCGGCGCGCATCGGCTCCATGGGAATTTCCGGCGGCGGGACCACGCTGATGTATGCCGCGGCCATCGACGGACGGCTGCGCGCCAACGTGATTAGCTGCTCGGGCTGCACCTTCCGCCATTCGATTTTAAGCGTGTACCACTGCATCGACAATTTTGTGCCGGATCTATATACCCGCGGGGAAATGTATGATATTCTGGGTCTGCTGGCCCCCCGTCCGCTGATGCTGGAGGCCGGGCGGCAGGATGATCTATTCCCCTTGGAAGGGGTACAGACCTGCTTTGATCAGCTGACGCGCGCCTACAGCCTTTTGGGCGCGCGGGATAAGCTGGATATCGATATTTTCGACGCTGGACATTCCATCAGCGGCGCAAAAAGCTACGATTTCCTGGGCAAGTGGCTGCGGGTGGATGAATAATTAACGTTGGGAGATGGGAGTTTGGAAAAAGAAATGGAAAACCAGTTGCCAAAGCGGGATAAAAAGCTGCTGTTGACGCTGTTTCTGGCGATGTTCAAGCTGGGCGCGTTTACCTTTGGCGGCGGCTATGCGATCGTCCCGATGATGCAAAAGGAATACGTGGAAAAGCGGCATTGGATCAACGAAAACGAGATGATCGACATCGTGGCGATCTCCCAGTCCGTTCCGGGGGCCATCGCGGTCAACGCCTCGATCTTTATCGGCTATCGCTTAGCGGGGGTGCCGGGGGCGCTGCTTTCCACCCTGGGGGCATCCCTGCCTTCGCTGATCATCCTGGCGATCATCTCTCTTTTTTATCAGGCTTTTATCGCCAATACCTACGTTGCCGCGGCGATGCAGGGCATACGCGCTTGCGTGGTGGCGATGATGATCTCCGCCGTGATCAAGCTGGGCAAGCCGGCTTTGGTGGATTGGCTGTGCTGGGTGCTGGCGCTGGTCACCTGTGTGGCCGTGCTCTGGCTGGATATCAATGCGATCTACCTGATCCTCGTGGGCGGCGTGGTCGGATTTATCGCCGGTATGGTGCGGGCCCGCAGGGGTAAAAAGGCTGAAGGGGAGGCGAAAAAATGACGCTGCTGCTCTTAGTTTGGAACTTTTTCCAGATCGGCGCGTTCAGCATCGGCGGCGGCTATGCCATGATCCCGCTGATCCAAAAGCTGATCGTAGCCAACGGATGGCTGACGGTGCAGGAAGTGGCGGACGTGGTGGCCATCTCGCAGATGACGCCCGGCCCCTTTGCCATCAACGCGGCCACATTTGTGGGGATGCGCGTTTCCGGCGTGGTAGGCGCTATCTGCTGTACGGTCGGCGTTACGCTGCCCTCGGTCATCATCGTGCTGATCATCGCCAAGTTCTTTTTCAACTTCCAGCACGTGCCGGGGGTACGCTATGTCCTTTACGGCATCCGCCCGGTCGTCATGGCGCTGATCGCCACCTCCATCGTGACCATCGCTCAGACGGCGCTCTTTATCCCAGAAGTGACGCTTACCCTGCAAAATATCCTCCAGGCGGTGGATTGGAAGGCGGTTGCGCTCTGTGTGGTTTCGCTGATCGCCATGGTCAAGTTCAAGGTCGACCCGGTGATCATGATCGTCATCAGCGCCGCGGCAGGCATATTGATCTACGCGGTATTATGACCTCGTGTGTGCAAGGCCCCGAAAGGGGCCTTTTTATTTGCGAAAATTTTGTGCAAAAGTGACGGAAATATGGCTTGTTTTGGACGAATCGCTTGCCTGTGGCGTGAATTTATCTTATACTGTTTATAAACAATATCTTCTTATTTCGACGGCGATTATACTTAATTATTATGATAGCTTGTGTTTAATAGCCTACGCCCTATTTTATTGAATAGAAAACAGAACAGAAACGCTTACATATCCTATCTGTACAGGGCTTATTTTGCGCCTGCTCCGGCGCTATAATGAGATAAAGAAAAAATGCACAGGGGACAAAAAAATGAGGGGGATTTTAGGTATGAAAAAACGGAAACTGGTGGCCCTGGTCATCGCCGTGTTGATGACGATGCTCATCCCGGCGACGGCATTTGCGGCCACGCATGAAGACGTAGACTCGTGGGACAAACTGCAGGCGGCTTTTGCCGATACGGACGCGGATGTGACGATCATCCTGACGGGGGATATCGCTACGCTGGGAGCTTTACAGGCTGGCGAGGGCCAAACTTACGTGATCAATGGCGAGGAATATATCCTGAAAGATGTGCGTTTGGTAGGCGCGGGCGAAGTAGAGATCAACGCGGAAGTTCAAAGGGATAGTCAAGCCCAAGCGCTCCACGTAACGGACGATGTGCAGGTAACGGTCAACGGCGATGTAAAATCCGAGGGAAGCTTAGGCGGCGGCGTTATGGCCGAGGGGAATTCCAAAGCGAGCATCAATGGCACGGTAGATGGCGGCGATATGGGTGTTGTCGCGAAGGAAAGCGCTGCTGTTGAGGTGCAGGGCGATGTGAGCGGAGGCATGGCTGGTGCGGTTTCTACGGGCGAATCTTCCGTGAAGATTAATGGCGATGTAAGTGCGAATGGCGCTGGTGTGGGGGCTGCCGAAAGTGGTAATGTCGAGGTTACCGGCAATGTTACGGGAGGACAGGTTGGAATCATAACGGAGGATGATGCGTCTGTTAAGGTGACAGGAGATGTTCAAGCGTCTGATGTGCTGGATGGAACCGCCGATCAGAATGGCGCGGGCTTAGGCGTTGATGCCCGCGGAAACAGTACTGTTGTGGTAGATGGCAATGTTTCCGGCGGTAATGGTAACGAAAGTACAGCTAATATGACTGCGCCGGACGGTTATTCGGATGGTGGAACAGGCGTGAATGCACAGGCTAATGCCAACGTGAATGTCACGGGTAATGTGACCGGCGGCGATGCGGCTGGGACCTTTGCCTATGCGGGCGATGGCGTTGTGGCAGAGGGTCAGTCCACGGTAACGGTTGGCGGCGATGTTAAGGGCGGGGATGTCAAGGCAGATCCGGAAGTCGAGGCGGAAGGAGATGACCTGAGCCGAGGCGGCAACGGTGTAGTAATGGCTCCGAAGGCCAATGTAACGGTTGGTGGGGATGTAAAGGGCGGAGACACCAGCGGAGATAAGGGTGTGGCCGGCCAGGGCGCGATTGTCCTTACTTTAGATAAAACCAATCCTGACAATACCGATGCCAAAGCTGGCAAGCTGACCATAATGGGCACGGTTAAGGGCGGCAGCGCATTGGCACAAAGCGGTAAAGACGGCAATGCTATCCACTTGGATGACCCCTTTGACACAGTGCCGGAGGAGTACCAAACTCAGGCAGAAGACCTTTATATTTTAGAGATTCCCGATGGAACCGTGCGGGAATTTTTGAATGGTCTGCTCAACGCTAAAATGTCTTTCTTGTACGGATATGTAGGCCAGGATATGTCGATAGACGAAGTGATTGCAGAGGTCGAAACGTTTAAAAACGAAAAAATCATGCCGCTGCTGGCAAATGTTTTGGGCCATGAATACGACATTGATAACGACAGCGAGACCTTGGACAATCTGGACGCAGTACAGGCGGCGGCTTTGAAAAAGGCCATTGCCGATGAGTTCAACAAATTTGCAAGGCAGCGGTGGATCAGTTGGGCGGATTCTGTTTTGCTTAAACCTGAGGTTACCGTTTGGAAGCTGGAAGGTGGGGACGATGCGGGTTATTTCGGCAGCCCGGGCGGTGAGTTTATCGCCTCTTTGATTGGTGCAGACACCAACTACATCGTTAAAATTGCCCAGAGCGAAGGCGGTATGCTGGTAAGCGATAAAGAGACCGCCAAGGCCGGCGAGACCGTGACGGTAACAGCACTGCCCAAAGCGGGCTATACGCTGGGCAAGGTGCTGCTTAACGGTGAGGAGCTGACGGGCAAGGATGGCGTGTACAGCTTTGTGATGCCGGAAGGCGGCGGAGTGGAGCTGAGTGCGGAGTTCATCGCTGACGCTCCGGCTGAGGCGCCCACCAATACGGCGGGCAGCCCCAAGACGGGGGATAATTTCAGCGCGGCGCTGCTGATGGGCTTGATGGCTGTATCGGCTATGGCTGTGGTCGTCGTTGGCCGCAAGGCGCGCACAGGCAAGTAAAAAGCGGCCTGTACGGCAAAGGCGCTTAATAAATGTGTGAAAGGGATGGACGCATGCGTCCATCCCTTTTGATGTGGTTGTATAAATTTCTGCCCTTGGCGATCCGCAAAACAGGGCGAGCCTCTCCGCAGCAGCCGTTAAATAATGAGCGGCGATAGGATGATGAGGCTGGCGGTATATATACGGAACCTGACGCTTACAGATGTGGCTAGGGGGATGGAGAAGCGCCGCAAACAACCGTTTGCGGCGCTAAAACGCTATGAAGGGTCACGCATCTTCTGCCTGGGCGGCCTCCCAATCCTGATAACGGTGCTCGATCTTTTCTTTCAGGGCATTGTAGCGAAGCGAAAGCGCCTTTGCCGCCTCGCCATCTGCGAAAGCGCCGGGCTGGGCCATTTCCTCTTCCAGCTGGGTCAGTTCCGTCTCCATTTCTTCGATCTCTCGCTCGATCTCCCGGATAGCCGCCTGCCGCTTTTTGCGCGCCTCCCGCTCAGCCCGCTCCCGGCGGCGCTGATTCTGCTGTTCGGTCTTGGTGATGGCAGGGGCCTGTTCCAGCTGCGGCTGTGTCTCCTTGGCCTTTTGCGCCAGATAGTCCTGATAGTTGCCCAGCGTTTCCCGAAGGCCGCCCTCTTCCAGCGCCCAGACCTTGGTGGCGATATGATTGACAAAGTACCGGTCGTGCGAAACGGCCAGGATCGTACCGGGATAATCCAGCAGGGCCTGCTCCAACACCTCGCGGGAGGCCATATCCAGATGGTTGGTAGGCTCGTCCAGCAGCAGAAAGTTGTCCTTATGCAACATCAGCTTGAGCAGGGCCAAGCGGGCGCGCTCGCCGCCGGAGAGGGTATCGATAGTTTGGAAGACCTCGTCCCCCCGAAAGAGAAAGGCAGCCAGCGCGTTGCGAATCTGCGTTTCGTTAAGCTTGGGGAAAGTGTCCCATATCTCCTCGATCGCGGTCTTTTGCAGGTTCAGGTCCGCCTGCTGCTGGTCGTAATAGCCGATCTCCACGCCGGATCCCAAACGGAAATGGCCCTGATCCGGCTGTAATTGCCCGATGAGGATCTTAAACAGCGTAGATTTCCCGGCGCCGTTGGGGCCGATCAGGGCGATCCGGTCTCCAGAGCGGATGTGGAGGTTGACATCGCTGAACAGAGGATGACCAAAGCCCTTGGCCAAGCCCTCCGCCAGCAAAATATCGTTGCCCGGCTTTTTGCGGATGTCGAAGGAGAAGTGGATCTCATCGTCATTGGTGGGCTTTTCGATCAATTCGATACGGTTGAGCAGCCGCTCCCGGCTTTCGGCCGCGCGGATGCTTTTTTCGCGGTTAAACTGGCGGTAGCGCTCGATGATCGCCTTCTGGCGGGCGATCTCGCGCTGCTGCATTTCATATTCCTTTTCCTGCTGGCGATGCAGCGCTTCGCTCTTGGCCGCATATTGGCTATAGTTGCCCTCGTATTGGCGGATAGCGCCATTTTGCATTTCGGCAATGCCGGTACATAGGGCGTCCAACAGGTAGCGGTCGTGCGAGACGATCAAAAGCGCGCCGCCGTAGCCCTTTAGATAATCCTCCAGCCAGGTCGTAGCCGCCAGGTCCAGATGGTTGGTGGGCTCATCCAAAATCAGAAGCTCATATTTTTGCAAAAGCACGCGCGCCAGCGCCAGACGCGTGAGCTGGCCGCCGGAAAGGGTAGCGGCGTTTTGGTCAAACCGCTCCGGATCGAACCCCAGGCCGATGAGCACCCCCTGGATCAGGCTGGGGTAGCGGTAACCATCGGCTTGCTCAAAACGCTGGAGCAGTGCGTTATACTGCTCGCTCAACTGCGCAAAAGCCTTTTCGTCCCCGTGCAGCGCCCCCATCTGCTGCTCCATAGCGCGCAGGCGTCCTTCCATTTCCTTTACCGGGTCAAACACGCTCTCCAGAATGGACCAGACCGTGCCCCCCTGGGGCGGAACGCTGTTTTGGGGCAGGTAGCCCAGGCGCAGCTCCTTTTTATAAAAGATTTCACCGCTATCAGCCTGAGATTCGCCCGCCAAAATGCGCAGCAGCGTCGATTTACCCGCGCCGTTGGGGCCGACCAGGCCGATGATCTGGCGGTCCTGCACCACCAGAGAGGTGCCCTTTAATATCGCCTGCGCGCCAAAGGCCTTATCTATATTTTGTGCGGATAATAGAATCATAGAACCTCCCCGATCCCTACTATAAGACAATCTCTATTATTGTACCGAAAGCGCCCGCTATTTGCAAATATCAAGACGCGGTAGACTTGCCGAAGCAGAATTGAGATGCTATAATTGTAAAATATGTTAAAAGTTTATCAATTTAGGTGGTATATATGGAAAAGCAAAGGGTTTCAGACGCCGTAATCCGCCGCCTGCCGCGCTATTACCGCCAGCTTTCGCAGCTGGAGCGGGAGGGGGTGCTGCGGATATCCTCCGGCCAGCTCAGCCGGCTGATGAGCCTTACGGCCTCGCAGATCCGGCACGACCTGAACTGCTTTGGCGGTTTTGGCCAACAGGGCTACGGGTACTCGGTCAAGGGGCTGAAAAGCGCGATCGCCGATATTTTGGAGCTGGGCCAGCAAAAGCATATGATCATTATCGGCGCGGGCAATATCGGCCAGGCGCTGGCATGCTACGAAGGGTTCCCGCGGGAGGGATTTTATGTGCATGCCATCTTTGATAATAACCCGCGCCTGATCGGAAAGACGGTGGGGCGCCTGCAGGTCAGCGATATTCAAGAGTTAGAGAGCTACCTTGCGGCGGAAAAGGTAAATATCGCGGTGGTAGCCACGCCGGGGGAATTTGCCCAGCAAACGGCCGACCGGCTGACCGCGTGCGGCGTGCGCGCTATTTGGAATTTTGCCCCTATCGATGTGGCGGCGCCGAATAACGTGGTAGTGGAGAACGTAAGCTTAAGCGATAGCCTTTATGCCCTTTCCTATTTTATGAACCAGTTGGACGAGCAGGCGTAAGTGCGGGACGCATTTGTAAGCAGGGTGTAAAAAGTTTTTACGTTTTGGTTAAATTTGTCTGTCCTTGGTTTACCGAATTATACCAATAGGGTATGATAGGCATATCTAGTGTGGGAATTGAGGTTTACGGGGAGGAGTACCATTAATGAACCGTGATAGAAATGAGGAAGACCGGATATTGAATCCGGCCGGAGAGCCCTACGCTGCGCAGCCGGAGCAGGAGACGGATATCCCTGCAGGCGGGGACTATGCGCAGCAAGATGGGGACGATGTGGGCGGCGTGTTGCCAGAAGAGGTATTTGAGCAGCCCGAGCAGCAGGCCCGCAGGCCGGCCCAGCGCGCAGAGAGCCGGGAAGAGCCCGAGCTTTTTGAGGTGCGCCCCAAAGCCGGCGGCCAGCCGCCAAAAAAGAAAAAGTCAAACGCCAGGTTGATTGCGATTATCGTCGCTGCGGTGGTGGTGATCGCCGCTGCGGTGGGCGTTTATGCCTGGTGGAGCAGCCAGCAGGCGGCGCGCCAGGATGAGCTGCTGGCCCAGACGACGATTTACCCGGGCATCCACATCAACGGCGTGGACGTGGGCGGGCTGACCCGCGAGGAAGCGCAGGCCAAGGTCGATCAGGCCAACACCCAGACATTGGCGGATATTGCGATCAAGCTCAACCATGACGGGCAGGATATAGCCTTAGACTTTACCAAGGCGGGGCTGACCTTTGATACGGCCTCGGCCCTGGACGAGGCGGTCTCCCTGGGCAAGGATGGGGAGCGGGAAGCGCGCCTGCAAAAGATCGAGGAGCTGGCCAAGGGGTACGACATTACCGTGCCGATGGAACTGAGCGATGAGGCGCAGCTGGACGCAATGCTGGACGAGGCCTTAAACGGCATCGGCGTTGCGGCGCAGGATGCCAAGGTGACGGCCTTCCACCCGGATCAGGAAGTGAAGTTTGAGTACCAGGAAGGCACCCCAGGCAAGGAGCCCAACCGGGAGGAGATCGCTTCTCAGCTCAAGACCATGCTGAGCCAGGAGCAAAAAGAGGGCAGCATTGCAGTGACGCTGCAGGATGTACAGCCCGCGGTGACCGTGGCCCAGCTGAAAGAGCAGACGCAGCTGGTCAGCAAATACCAGACCACGACGACCTCTAACAGCAACCGCAACACCAATATCCGCCTGGCCTGCGATTCTTTCCAGGGGCGCGTGCTGCAGCCGGGCGAGGAGTTTTCCTTTAATAATTCGACGGGCGAGCGGTCTACCGCCAAGGGCTACAAGGCTGCGCCGGCCATTAAAAATGGCAACCAGTTTGTAGATGAGCCGGGCGGCGGCGTCTGCCAGGTCTCCAGTACCCTGTATAACGCCGTATTAATGGCGGACCTGGAGGTGACCGAGCGGTATCACCATTCGATCAAATCCACATACGTACCGGCTGGGCTGGATGCCACCGTAAACTACGGCGGGGCGGACTTTAAATTTAAGAACAACAAGGATACGCCGGTCTACCTGGCCTACAGTTTTGCCAACCAGCAGTTGACCATTTACATTTACGGCGCGCCGCTGGCCGATGGCGTAACCATTAAGACCGTGGGCGAAGTGGTGGGCTCGATCGATCCGCCGGCCGATAAGACGACGGTTGATAATTCGCTTAAACCCGGCGAGCGCGTACAGGTCATCCAGCGCCGCACGGGCACCATCGCCAAGGGCTACAAGGTGTACTACGATAAGGACGGCAATAAGGTCGATACCGTGCTGCTGCATACGGACCGGTATCCGGCCGTACAGGGCGAGTACCGCGTGGGGCCCAACGCCCCTGCGGCAACGCCTACGCCTTCGCAGTCAGCCGAGCCCTCTCCCAGTACACCGGCCCAGCCGACGCCATCGACCGACCCTGAACCGGACCCGACGCCGGAGCAACCTGCTGGCGAGGGGCAGGAGTAGCGGGCCGGGGGCTGACAGACCAATAGAGCATTTAAACGGGCTATCGTACTTAACCGTATAGCCCGTTTTCCATCGAATAGGGGATTTGCAGGAGGCTAATGATGAATCGACCGTTAAAAGTGGCAGCGTCGTTAAAGGCGGCGCCCTGGGGCGGCCAGGCGCTGCGCGAAAAACTGAACAAACCCCTGCCTGAGGGGGAAAAGATCGGCGAGAGCTGGGAGCTGTCCACGCTGGAGCAGGGCCCCTCACGGGTCAGCGAGGGGGAGTTTACCGGCATGCGCCTGGGGACGGTGCTCACCCGGTTTGGCAAAAAAGCAGTGGGCAGCGAGGCAGCCCAAAAGGGCGTGGAATTGCCGCTGTTGGTGAAGTTTCTGGATGCCCAGGGCAAGCTTTCGGTGCAGGTGCATCCGGACGAGGCGGCGGCCAGAGCGCTGGGCGGCGCGGCTAAGACCGAGGCGTGGTATGTAGTAGACTGCAAGCCGGATGCGCAGCTGGTCTACGGGCTAAAGCCCGGCACCGGGGCAGAGGATTTCCGCCGGGCCATCGAGCGGGGACAGGTGCAGGACGTATTGGAATGGATTCCCGTTAAGCCAGGCGACGTGTTGTTCGTACCGGCAGGATTAGTGCATGCGCTGGGCGAAGGGATTTTGGTATATGAGATCCAGCAAAGCTCGGATACGGTCTACCGGGTATATGATTGGGACCGTAAAAATCCGGACGGGAGCACGCGTGAGCTGCATATCTCCCAGGCGCTGCAATCGGTCAAAACCGGCGCCGCACCTCGTGTAGGGGCGGGCGGGCCCACGCTCCAGACGGAAGGCGCCACCCGCACGCTGCTTGCGGCCTGCAAGGCCTTTGCGCTGGAGAAGCTGGAAGTGGAGAGCGCGCTGGAGATGGAGACTGACGGAACGCGCTTTTACGCCCTGACCCTGTTGGAAGGAACTGGCAAGCTCTGCTTTGAAGAGGGCGAGATGGATCTGGAAGTGGGGGAAACGGTGTATATCCCGGCGGACCTTGGCGCTTATACCATTAAGGGAAAGGTGAACGGGCTTTTGGGGTACGTCCCCTCGCTTGACCGGCTGCGCGCCGCCTTTGGCCTGCAGGCTGACCAGGTCCCCGGCATGGAGGTTTGACGCGGGGGAATGGGAAGTGCTAGAATAGCAAAAAGCGTTTAGCCAAACAGCATCAAGAAAGGGTGATTGATAGATGACGACGGAACAGATGAACAGCGATATCCTGGCCCTGTTGGCCAACGATTCCCGCATGACGGCCGAGGAGATCGCCAAACTTTTGCACCATGAGCCCGAGCAGGTGCGCAGCGCCATTGCGCGCATGGAAAAAGAGGGCATCATCGTTAAATATTCAACGCTGATCAACTGGGAGAAGTTTGACAGCAACCGCGTGGATGCGCTGATCGAGATCAAGGTCACGCTGCACGACGGGGTGGGTTTTGATACGCTGGCCGAGCGTATTTATCACTATCCGGAGGTGCGCTCGCTCTACCTGGTCTCCGGCGGATACGACCTGCTGGTGCAGGTGGAGGGCAAGTCTCTCCGGGAGGTGGCGCAGTTTGTAAACGAGCGCTTGGCCACCATGGAAGGGGTGCTTTCCACCGCGACGCACTTTGTGCTGAAAAAGTATAAGGTGGAGGATGTGGCGATGGAGCCGGAGATGGACGATCAAAGGCTGGTGGTCTCCCCGTGAATCCGAACGATTTGATCGCAAAGCGGATGGCTACGGTGCCCAAAAGCGGCATCCGTAAGTTTTTTGATATCGTCGCCGAGATGAAGGACGCCATCTCTCTGGGCGTGGGCGAGCCGGACTTTGTCACCCCCTGGAATATCCGCCAGGCGGGCATGCGCTCGCTGGAAAAGGGGATGACGGGCTATACCTCCAACTGGGGCACGCTGGAGCTGCGCAGGGAGATCGCACGGTATCTGGAGGGGCGCTTTGACCTGGCGTACGACCCGGCCGACCAGATACTGGTGACCATTGGCGCCAGCGAGGCCATAGACCTTGCGCTGCGCGCCCTGCTGGACCCGGGGGACGAGGTATTGATCCCGGATCCGGGTTATGTATCCTATGCCCCGGGCGTGGTCTTTGCCAACGCCGTGCCGGTATCTATCCCCATGAGTGCGGATAACGGCTTTAAGCTCACGCCGGAGCTGATCCTGCCCCGGATCACCCAGCGGACCAAAGCGCTGATCCTGCCCTTCCCCTCCAACCCCACCGGCGGGATCATGGACCGGCAAAGTTTGGAGGCGCTGGCCGGCGCGCTGGAAGGGACGAATATCGCCGTGATCTCCGATGAGATCTATGCGGAGCTGACCTATTCGGGCAAGCACGTCAGCATTGCGCAGCTTCCCTCCATGTATGAGCGTACCATCGTGATCAACGGCTTTTCAAAGGCCTTTGCCATGACCGGGTGGCGTCTGGGCTACCTTTGCGGGCACCGGGACCTGGTGGCAGCCATGTGCAAGATCCACCAGTACTCCATCCTTTGCGCCAGCACCATGGCCCAGGCGGCCGGGGTAGAGGCCTTAAAGCAGGGCCGCGCCACGGATTATGCGGACGTTAAGCGCATGCACGACGCCTACGACCTGCGCCGGCGCGTAGTGGTCAACGGTTTTAACGATATGGGCCTGCCCTGTTATGAGCCGGAGGGCGCCTTCTACGCGTTCCCCTCCATCAAAGGGATGGGACTGAGCAGCGACGAATTTTGCGAGCGCCTGCTGCGGGAGAAAAAGGTGGCCGCGGTACCGGGCAGCGCCTTTGGCGCCCAGGGCGAGGGCTTTATCCGCTGCAGCTATGCCACCTCCATGGAGCAGCTCAAAGAGGCGCTGCGCCGCATTGAGGGCTTTGTAGCGCCGCTTTTAAAGTAAAATAATCGATAAGGATTTTATTGGGTATGGATGAAGTAAACACACCGGCCCGGCCGGCGGTTTCCCGGCGCAAGCCGGTCGTTACATATACCCTGGCCGCGATCTGTGCCGCCGTCTACCTGCTGGAGATGCTCCTGGGGGCGGACAGCAACACCTTTATTTTGGCCCTGATGGGGGCTAAGGTGAACGCGTGGATCGCGGCGGGGGAATATTGGCGGCTGCTTTCGCCGGTTTTTTTGCACGGCGGGCTGGATCATCTGGCTTTCAACCTGTATGCGCTGGTGGTATGGGGCAGGGTGCTTGAGGCGATGTATGGACGGGCGAAGTATCTTGCGATCTATCTGATCGCAGGGGTGTTCGGCAACCTGTGCAGCTACGTGTTTTCGCCCTATCTTGCAGTAGGCGCATCCGGGGCGATCTTCGGGTTGTTCGGCGCGCTGCTGTACTTCCGTAAAAAGGATAAGATCGCCTTTAACGCGATGTTCGGCATGCAGGTGCTACTGATCATCGGCTTTAACCTGTTCTATGGGTTTATCCGCACCGGCATCGATAACTTTGCGCATATCGGCGGCCTGCTGGGCGGCTTTCTGGCCGCATTGGCCCTGGGCTTATACGGTGAGCGCGTGCCAAAAGCCCGCCGCATCGCGGTGATCGCGGGCATGGTTCTGCTGGCGGGTGCCGCTATCGTGGCCGGGCAGATGATGTATTTACAGCCTTAGGTTTTAGAAGAGATGGGAGTATAAAAAATGGCATTTCATATCGTCTTGGTGGAGCCGGAGATCCCGCAGAATACCGGCAATATCGCCCGCACCTGCGCGGCTACGGGCAGCGAGCTGCACCTGGTAGGCAAGCTGGGCTTCTCGCTGGAGGACCGTTATCTGAAACGCGCGGGGCTGGATTACTGGCCTCTGACCCAG
The DNA here is from genome assembly GCF_014384745.1 of Luoshenia tenuis. Lineage (NCBI taxonomy): Bacteria > Bacillati > Bacillota > Clostridia > Christensenellales > Christensenellaceae > Luoshenia > Luoshenia tenuis. The sequence continues at coordinate 435,672 of NZ_JACRSO010000002.1, read as the reverse complement.
GTGCACCGTTGGGAGAGCCTGGAGGAGCTGGTAGCTTCCTGCCGGCCGCAACAGCTTTATTACGCCAGCACCAAATCCCCCCAGACCTATGCGGATGTGCAGTATCGGGACGGAGACTTTCTGGTTTTCGGCAAGGAGACCCGAGGGCTTCCCGAGGCGCTTTTGTGCCAGCATCTGGAGGATTGTATCCGCATCCCCATGGTGGAGGCGGCGCGCTCGCTCAATCTGTCCAACTCCGTAGCCATCGTCGTTTACGAGGCGATGCGACAAAATCATTTCTCAGGACTGTCGAATCTTGGTAAATTTGCCCGTTAAAGCGTCATTTTAAATTGATTTTGCATTAAAAATCCTTTACAATGGATTTTGGCTAGAGATGTGTAGAAAAATTTAAAAAAGCGATACACGGGAGGAAAACGATGGATTTTTGGAATATCGCTACGCTCGCCGGGGGCCTCGGCCTCTTCCTGTACGGCATGAAGATGATGTCCGACGGCCTGGAGCGCGCGGCGGGGAACCGCCTGCGCAACATGCTCAACGTATTGACGACCAACCGTTTCTTGGGCATGCTGGTAGGTATGGTGTTCACCATGCTGATCCAAAGTTCCAGCGCGACAACGGTCATGACCGTTGGCTTTGTTAACGCGGGGCTGATGAACCTGTTCCAAGCCACGGGCGTGATCCTGGGCGCGAACATCGGTACCACGGTTACCGGCCAGATTATCGCTTTTAAACTGACGGCGCTGGCGCCGGTAGCGATCTTCGCGGGCGTGGCCATCGTGATGTTCACCAAAAAGAACTTTACTAGGCACATCGGCGAAGTGATCGCCGGCTTCGGCATCCTGTTTATCGGTCTGGATATGATGAGCACTTCCATGGAGCCGCTCAAGGATGTGCCGGAATTTGTAAATATGCTGGTGGCCTTTAAAAACCCGGTGCTGGGCATTTTGGCCGGTATCGCTTTTACGGCCATCATCCAGAGTTCTTCCGCCTCCGTTGGTATCTTGCAGGCGCTGGCCATGCAGGGGCTGATCGACCTGGACGCGGCCTATCTGATCATTCTGGGGCAGAATATCGGCACCTGTGTAACGGCCATGCTGGCCAGCGTGGGCACCAGCAAGACCGCGCACCGCGCCGCGATCATCCATCTGATGTTCAACGTATTCTCCAGCGTCATCGTATTTGCGCTGATCCAGTGCTTCCCGGCGATTATCGACGGGATACAGGCGCTCTCTCCGGGAGATGTTTCCCGCCAGATCGCCAACGCGCATACGCTGTTTAACGTGCTGGGCGTGATCATCTTCCTGCCCATGAGCAACCTGCTGGTCAAACTCTCCATGAAGATCGTCCCGGGCGAAGACCCGCAGATGGAAGAGCGCCGGCTCAAATACCTGGACGACCGTATCTTGACCACGCCGGCGCTGGTGGTGCCCCAGATCCTCAAAGAGGTCAACCGCATGGCGGATCTGGCGGTGGACAACATCAATCGCGCCATGGACGCGTTCTTGCACAAGAACGCCGAACAGGTCAATTACGTGCAGCAGCACGAGCAGGTGATCAACTATTTAAATCATGAGATCACCCACTATCTGGTCAAGGCCAACCAGCTGGACCTGCCGGAAGCGGATATGAAGCTCAACGGTATCCTGTTCCATACCATTAATGACTTGGAGCGTATCGGCGACCACGCCGAGAACCTGACCGAGTATGCCACCAGCCGTATCGAAGGGGATATCAAGATATCCGACGCCGCGCTGGACGAGCTGGAAACCATGAACAACCACGTGCAGGAGCTGCTGCGCATCGCCCTTAGAATTTTTAACGACCACGATACGACGCTGACCAGCCAGGTGGCCCATATCGAGGAGATCATCGACGAAGAAGAGGATGAATTGAAAGAGCGCCACATTCAGCGGCTGAATAAGTCCCTTTGCACCCCGCAAAGCGGCATGCTGTTTATGGATGTGATCACCAACCTGGAGCGCGTGGCCGACCACGGCACCAACATCGCCTATTCGGTGGGCGATATGCAGGCGTAAACAGACCAGAATAACAGGCTTGCCTTGTGCAGGCCTTTATTCATATAAAAGAGAAAAGAAAGCGGGGGAGCAACAATGAAATTTATGATCGCGGTGGATTTGGAGGGCGTTGCCTGTGCCGTCAGCACGGTGGGCGATACGCTGAGCACTTCACCCAATTATGCGTTTGCCTGCAAACAGGCGGTGCGGGAGGCCAATGCTGCCGCCCGGGCGCTGTTTGACGCGGGCGCGGATCAGGTGGTGATCTGGGACAACCACGGCGAAGGCGTGAACCTAGACTACGATGCCATTGACGAGCGGTGCGATATCGCCCTTGGCGTTTGCGTGGCGGGGCGCTGGCCCATGCTGGACGAAAGCTATGACGGGGTGCTGCTGGTCGGCTATCATGCCATGGATTCTACCCCTGCGGCCGCCATCGCCCATACGTATGCTTCCACGCTTTACCAGGCCGTGACGATTGATGGGCGGCTGGTGGGGGAGATGCAGATCGACGCGATGCTGGCCGGACAGGTAGGCGTGCCGGTGATCTTCGTTTCCAGCGACGAGGCGGGCGTGCGCCAGGCCGAAGAATGGATGCCCTGGATCGAAAGCGTGGCCACCAAAAAAGCCATGGCTTTCCATCGTGCCGTCAGCCTGCATCCAAAGCGGGCTTGTGAGGCAATCTATAAAGGCGTGCAGCGCGCATATGCGCGCCTGGCGGAGATGAAGACGCTGACCTGCCCTTCGCCCTGCCGTATGGAGGTGCGCTTTAAAACGCTGGAGGAGGCGCAGCGGGCGAATTTCCGGGATATGAACGGCCAGCCCTTCGGCTTTGCGGACGCTTACACCCGCACGGGCACGGTGCGCGCGCCGGATATACTATTTTTTTAAAAGGACGGAATTGAAAAACATTTATGATCGCTGGTAACATTAGCGGGGTGCGCCAAAGCATCCTGGACGAACTGGAAGCTTTATATGAACTGGAACCCCGGCGGGATCTGTTTATTCCCCGGGAAATCGTGGATAAAATGGCGGAAGTGACCCGGAAGCTGAACCGGGAGGTGTCGGTCTTTATTACCCGTCGGGGGATGGTTGCCGATATTTCGCTGGGCGATAACGACAGGGTGACTCTGCCGCAGCTGCAGACCCGCCGGGGGGAGCAGCGCCTTAGCGGGGTGCGCTGCATCCATACCCATCCGGGCGGAGACCCGCACCTTTCTGCGGTGGACTTAAGCAGCCTGCAGAGCCTGCGCCTGGACGCCATGGCCGCCTTGGCCGTGCCGGACCGGGAGGACGTACCGCTGACGATGTGCGTGGCCTACCTTGCGGGCAAGGACAAGTGCATGATGGAAGGGCCGCTGCGGGCGCATCACCTGCCCCATGGCGAGCTTTTGGAGCTGATCGGCGAGGCGGAGCGCCGCCTGGAACAGGAGCGCCAGACCGGAGCGGTAGCCGATGAGGCGGAGCGGGCGCTGCTGGTGGGCCTGGAGGCCGGAAACGGCGGGCAGCCTTTAGAAGAGCTGGCGCGCCTGGCGGATACGGCGGGCGCAAAGGTGATCGCCGCGGCGGTACAAAACCGGGAGACGCCGGACAGCGCCACCTTTTTGGGCTCCGGCAAAGTCAGCGAACTGGCGTTGCAGATCCAGGCGCTGAAGATCGATATCGTGATCTTTGACGAAGAATTGACCGGCGCGCAGACCCGCAATCTGGAGCAGGCCTGGGGTGTAAAGGTGATCGACCGGACGGGGCTGATATTGGATATATTTGCCCAGCGTGCCAATTCCCGGGAGGGCAAGCTGCAGGTGGAACTGGCGCAGATGAAATACCTGCTGCCCCGGCTGATGGGCATGGGCCAGGTGCTCTCGCGGCTGGGCGGCGGCATCGGTACCCGAGGCCCGGGCGAGACCAAGCTGGAAGTGGACCGGCGGCGCATCCGCCGCAGGATCTTCGAGCTGGAGCAGGAGATCGAAAAGGTGGCCCGGCAGCGGGAACTGCGCCGGGCGCGGCGCGAACAGAACAGCGTGCCGGTGGTGGCGCTGGTGGGATACACCAATGCGGGTAAATCCACGCTGCTAAACCGTCTTTCCGGCAGCGAAGCCTTTGTGGAGGATAAGCTGTTTGCAACGCTGGACCCGCTTTCCCGGCGGATCGAGTTACCCAGCGGCCGGGAGGCGCTGCTGGTGGATACCGTAGGTTTTATCGATAAACTGCCCCACGACCTGGTGGATGCGTTCCGTTCAACGCTGGAGGAGGTGCGCAAGGCGGACCTGCTAATACACGTGGTGGACGGGGCGAGCGGAGAGGCGCAAAAGCACTACGAGGTCGTCGGCCAGGTGCTGCGGGAGCTGGGGGCGATGGGCCGGCCGACGCTGACCGTGGTCAACAAGGCCGAACTGCGCCGGGAACTGGACCTGCGCGAACCGGTGGATGCGGCCATCTCCGCAAAAACCGATATGGGGATCGACCTGCTGCTGCAAAAGATCGACGCGGCGCTGCGCAGCCGCTATAAGCTTTGGGAAGGGCTGCTGCCCTACACAAAGGGCGATGTGCACGCCTTTTTACACCGGCAGGGGCGGGTTCTCAAGGACGAAGCGCAGGAGCAGGGCTTTGTCATGGAAGTGGAACTGGCGCAGGAGGACTATATGCGCCTGCAAAAGATGCTAGGGGAGTGATTACCACACGGCGCAAGGCGCGGGCAGGGGCATGCGCGCGCCTTATAGCATTCTGAGAGCAGCGGGAAATCCCTGAAAACTGCTTGGCGTATGTTTTGCGAACCGCTAGGTGAAGCGCGCTTTAGAGGCTATACAAAAGATTTTTCCCAGGGCCTGCGGCACCGCGCTGAATGGCAGGCGGTTGATTTTTTTAGTAACGCATTACAATGCGATAAATTTCGACAAAATTAGACAGATAGGGGTTTGAAAATGGTAGAGGCGGTTATTTTCGACATGGACGGCGTCATCATCGACAGCGAGCCGCTGCAAATGCAGGCGCTGATCGAGGCGATCAAGGCTTCCAGCGGGGTAGAGCTTACGCCGCAGGCATTGGGATGGACCACGGGCCGGGGCAACGCGGAGGTGTGGCAGCGGCTGCGGGAGCTTTATCCCATCGCCTGGGAGCAGGAAAAGGTGCGGGCCTACCAGCTGGAGGCGCTTTTTAAGCTAATGGATACTTCGCCCCTGGCAGTGCCTATCGCGGGCATCCTGCCGCTGGTGCGTGCGCTTAAGGCAAAGGGGATCCCCATGGCGGTAGCCTCCTCATCCAGTTTGTCGATCATCGACAAGGTGCTGGACAAACTGGCGCTGCGGGAGTATTTTACGCTGATCGCAACCGGCGACGAGGTGCCCGCTTCCAAACCCGCGCCGGATATCTTTTTGCTGGCCGCCCAGCGCCTGGGCTGCAAGCTCGAGGGATGTTGGGTGATCGAGGATTCCTACAACGGCGTGACGGCGGCCAAGGCCGCGGGCATGCACTGCATTGGTTTTTATAACCCTCACTCGGGCGAGCAGGACATCTCCGCTGCCGACTGCCGCATTACCCATATCGACGAGGCGATGGGGATTTTGGGGTTAGAAGGGTAGCAAAGGAAAAGGAGACTTAGATGATGCTTGAGACGGCGCGCTGTGTACTGCGCCGCTTCCGAAAAGAAGACAAAGAGGCGCTTTATGCCTATTTAAGCGACCCGCAGGTGGTACATTTTGAACCCTACCCGCCTTTTTCATGGGAAGAGGCTGCAGCTGAGGCAGAACGCCGGGCGCAAGATCAGCGCTTTTGGGCGGTCTGTCTGAAAGAGGGGCGCTTGATCGGGAACCTGTATTTAGCCTTGGGCGATTTTGAGACCTGGGAACTGGGTTATGTGTTTAACCGCGCAACCTGGGGGCAGGGATATGCCACGGAGAGCGCAGGAGCGCTTATACAGTACGCTTTTGAGCATTTAAACGCGCATCGCATCCAGGCCTTTTGCAATCCGGAAAATACGGCGTCTTGGCGGTTATTGGAGCGACTGGGCATGCGCCGGGAAGGGTTACTTTTGCAAAACGTCTATTTTCGCGTAGATGAGAAACAAAAGCCCATTTGGCAGGATACGTATGCTTATGGCATTTTAAAAGAAGAATGGGAAAGCGTCCGCAAGATTTTGAACGGCAAGGGCGCGGAGAAATAGAAAGGGTGGCATGTAATGTTAAAGGGGATACCTTCGATCTTGAATCCAGACCTGCTCAAGATCATGATGGAGATGGGACATGGGGATACGCTGGTGATCGGGGATGGCAACTTTCCAGCTGCGGCCTGCGCCAAGCGCCTGGTGCGCTGCGACGGGCACGGCGCGGCGGAGCTGCTGGACGCCATCATGACCTTTTTCCCGCTAGACACCTATGTGGAAAAGCCGGTGGCCGTTATGGCCACGGCGGACGGGGAGGACGCGCCGATCTGGAAAGAGTACCAGCAGATCATCGCCAGGCGGGAGGGCGAGGCCGCTTTTGAGCAGGTGGAGCGCTTTGATTTTTACGCCCGGGCACGGGATGCGTATGCCGTCATCTCTACGGGGGAGGGGGCCCTGTATGCCAATATTATCCTGACAAAGGGCGTCGTCATCGAATAAACCGCCGGTATATACCATAGGATGAGCGTATAAAAAGGAACTTTATAGCATCTTTATATGCAATTGGCAATTGTGACGGATTTTGTAGTATGTTATAATAAATCTCGTGCTTTAGTGAGAGAAAGCGGTTTTTAAAGATTGCTTGGAGGGATTTAAAATGGGGATTGCGGCGAAGACCTTTCGCGGCGGCATCCATCCGCTACATCATCAGCACCACGGTAAAAACCTGACGGACCACAAGCCCATCGAGGCGGCGCCGGTCCCAGGCGTGGTGGTGATCCCGATGGCGCAGAACATCGGCGCGCCGGCCAAGGTCTGCGTGCAGGTGGGGGATGTTGTGGCCATGGGGCAGAAGATCGGCGAGGCGGGCGGTTTTGTCAGCGTGCCGGTACACGCCAGCGTATCGGGACGGGTGGCGGCTATCGAGCCCAGGCCCTGCGCCAGTGGGGCCAAGGCGATGTGCGTAGTGATTGAAAACGACGGGCTGGATACCCGTTGGCCGGGCCTTCCCGGGCCTGTCAGCCTGGACGAGCTGGAGCCTGAGCAGATCTGCCAGCGCATCATGGAGGCGGGCATCGTCGGGATGGGGGGCGCGGCCTTTCCCACCCATGTGAAGCTGAAGGTGCCCGAGGGCAAGCATGTGGATACGCTGCTGATCAACGGCGCGGAGTGCGAGCCGTTTTTGACGGCGGACCACCGGCTGATGGTGGAGCGGCCTATGGAAGTGGTGCTGGGCGTGCGCGCGCTGATGAAGGCGTTGCAAGTCACGCGGGCCTATATCGGCATCGAGGTCAACAAGCCCGACGCCATCGATACCATGCAAAAAGCGGTGCGGGACGTGCCGGGCGTGGAGGTGACCCCGCTGAAGGTCAAATACCCCCAGGGCGGCGAAAAGCAGCTGATCAGCGCTATCTTGGGGCGCGAAGTGCCCTCGGGCGGGCTGCCGATGGAGGCGGGCGTTGTGGTGCAGAACGTGGGCAGCGCCGGCGCTATTGGGCGGATGCTTTCAGACGGGATGCCGCTGGTGGAGCGGGTGGTCTCCATCACGGGCTACGGGGTGAAGGAGCCGCGCAACCTCTCTTGCCGCATCGGCACCTCGTTTGAGTTTTTGATCGAGCACTGCGGCGGTTTTACCGGCGAGCCGGGCAAGGTGATCTCCGGCGGGCCGATGATGGGTATCGCCCAGTACGACCTGGGGGTGCCGGTGGTCAAGGGCACCTCGGGTATCCTGGTGCTGCCGGAGGAAAAGACGGACGGCGAGGAAGGCCCCTGTATCCGCTGCGGGCGGTGTGTGGAGGCCTGCCCCATCCATTTGATGCCGCTGATGCTCAGCGCTTATCAGCAGGCGGGCAATATCGACATGTGCGAAAGCTACCATGCGCTGGACTGCATGGAGTGCGGCAGCTGCAGCTATGTATGCCCCTCCAAGCGCTATTTGGTACAGGCCATCCGCACGGCCAAGCGGCAGATCATCGCAAACCGCAAAAAAGCGGAAGGGGGGAGAGGATAGCATGAATCTTTTACGGGCAACTTCTTCACCCCATGTGCGGGATTGCGCGTCGATCTCCGGGGTGATGTTTGACGTGGTCATCGCCCTGATGCCGGCAATGGTCGCGGCCTGCTGGTTTTTTGGCTGGAACGCGCTGGCGCTGATCATCGTATCGGTCCTAAGTGCCGTAGGCACGGAGGCGCTGATCCAGAAACTATCCGGCAAAAAGGTGACGGTGAACGACTGGAGCGCGGTGGTGACCGGCATCCTGCTGGCGTTCAACCTGCCCTCGGGCGCGCCGCTGTGGATGGCGGTGATCGGGTCGGTCTTTGCCATCGGCATCGTCAAGCAGCTCTTTGGCGGGCTGGGCCATAACTTTATGAACCCGGCGCTGGCGGGGCGCGCGTTTTTGCTGGTCTCCCGCACGGCGCATATGACGACCTGGACGCCGACGGCCTTTATGTCGGTGGACGCGTTTACCGGCGCTACGCCGCTGGCCATCTTAAAGGGCGCCGAGGGCGCGCTGCCTTCGGTATGGGATATGTTTATCGGCAACATCCCCGGGTGCCTTGGAGAGACCTCCGCCCTGGCCCTTTTGATCGGCGCGGTCTACCTGCTTTGCCGGCGGGTGATCTCCTGGCGCATTCCCATCATCTATATTGCCACGACCGCGATCTTTACCTGGATTTTCTGGCCGGAGGGCTGGTTTACCGGCCCTGTGCTCTATCAGATCTTCGGGGGCGGCCTGATCCTGGGCGCATTTTTCATGGCTACGGATTACGCTTCCTCGCCGGTCACGCCCAAGGGGCAGATCATCTACGCCCTGGGATGCGGCTTGCTTACGGCAGTGATCCGGCTATGGGGAGGCTACCCGGAAGGGGTATCCTTTGCAATCCTGCTGATGAACGTGGCGGCGCCGCTGATCGATAAATATACGCGGCCGCATATCTTCGGGGAGGTGGCCAAACGTGCGTGATATCTGGAAACTGGCCTGGCGGCTGCTGGCGATCACTTTGGTGGCGGCGCTGGCGCTGGGCGTGACCAATTATGTGACAAAGGATCCCATCGCCCAGCAGGACCGGGAGAAAAACGACAAGGCGCGCCAGGCGGTGTTTGAGGCGTGCGACCGGTTTGAACCGGTGGATGTGGACGAGGCAATGGGGGGCGCGCAGATTGAAACGCTAAAGCCCCTGGAAATCTACGCCGCTTATCAGGGTGATGAACAGATGGGCTATACCTTTAAGATCGCCCCCAAGGGCTATGGCGGCGAGATAGAGCTGACGGTGGGCATATCCTTTGAAGGGAAGGTGACCGGGCTGACCGTAGGGACCAACAGCGAGACCCCGGGCCTGGGCGCCAACGCCACGAAGGAGGAGTTTAGAAACCTGTTTGTGGATAAGGATCAGTTCCCGCTGGAGGTCAGCAAATCGGCCAGCGGCGACAATGAGATCCAGGCGCTGACCGGGGCGACCATCACCTCCAGGGCCGTTGCCACGGGCGTGAACGATGCGATGAGCTTTTACCAGCAGTTTTTGAGCAAGGAGGGGAAATAAATGGGCAAGGCAAAAAAAATCCTCCTCAACGGAATCTTTAACGAGAACCCCACCTTCCGCCTGGTGCTGGGCATGTGCCCCACGCTGGCGGTGACCACGGCGGCGGTAAACGGCGTGGGCATGGGCTTGGCGGCCACCTTTGTATTGATCTGCTCAAACTTTGTGGTCGCCCTGCTCAAGGATTTTATCCCTTCCAAGGTGCGTATTCCGGCCTATGTGGTGATCATCGCCACGTTCGTATCCATCGTAGAGATGGTGATGAAGGCGTTTATCCCCAGCCTTTATGAGGCGCTGGGCATCTTTATCCCGTTGATCGTGGTCAACTGCATCATCCTGGCCCGGGCGGAGGCCTTTGCCTCAAAGAATACGCCGGTGGATTCGATTTTGGATGGTTTGGGCATTGGCCTTGGGTTTACCCTGGCGCTGACGCTGGTGGCCTCGATCCGCGAGCTCATCGGCAACGGCACCCTGTTTGGGCTGACGATCATGGGCGCGGGCTACGAGCCGGAGCTGATCATGATCCTGGCTCCGGGCGGGTTTATCACCCTGGGGCTGATCCTGGCGCTGATCAATAAGATCACCGCCAAGCTCGAGCAGAGAAAGGAGCGTGTGTAAGCGATGGATTATGTTGCGAAAATATTCCTGATGCTGCTAAGCTCCATTCTGGTACAGAACTTTGTGCTCTCCCGCTTTTTGGGGTGCTGCCCCTTCCTGGGGGTCTCCAAAAAGGTGGAAACGGCGGTGGGCATGGGCCTGGCGGTTACCTTTGTTATGGCTATGGCCTCGGTGATCACTTACCTGGTGCAGTACTGCATCCTGGTTCCGGCCCAGATCGAATACATGCAGACCATTGCCTTTATCCTGGTTATTGCGGCGCTGGTGCAGCTGGTGGAGATGGTGATCCAAAAGGTCAGCCCCACGCTGTATAAATCCCTGGGGGTATACCTGCCGCTGATCACCACCAACTGTGCGGTGCTGGGCGTGGCTATCATCAACATTACCGAAGGGTATAACCTGTTTGAGACGCTGATTAACGGCGTGGGCGGGGCCCTCGGGTTTACGCTGGCCATCGTGCTGTTTGCGGGCATCCGGGAGCGGCTGGAGCTTTCCGCCATCCCCAAGCCCTTTCAGGGTTTCCCCGTAGCGCTGGTGACGGCGGGGCTGATGTCGATCGCTTTCCTGGGCTTCCAGGGACTGATTAAGTAAGGAGGCGCGGCTTTATGGTAATGGAAATTTTGATGCCGGCGCTGGTTTTGGGCGCGCTGGGCTTGTTGTTTGGCGCTGGGCTGGCGGTCGCCTCCAAAAAGTTTGCCGTTGAGGTCAACCCGGCGGCTGAGCAGATCCGCGAGAGCCTGCCTGGGGCGAACTGCGGCGGGTGCGGCTTTGCCGGCTGCGATGCGTATGCCGCGGCTGTGGCCGAGGGCAGGGCGCCGGTAAACGGCTGCCCGGTGGGCGGCTCAAAGGTGGCGCAGATCATCTCCCAGGTGATGGGCGTTGAGGTGGAAGAGACCGAACGGATGGTGGCCCGCGTGGCCTGCCAGGGTACCTTTGACAAGGCGAAAAAGAAGTATTTATATGAAGGCTTGGCCGAATGTAACGCTGCGGCGCTGGTCTCCGGGGGCGACAAGGCCTGCAAATACGGATGTTTGGGGCTGGGCAGCTGTGTAAAGGCCTGCCCCTTTGACGCGATCCATATTGGCGAGGGCGGGATCGCCCAGGTGGATGAAGAAAAGTGCGTGGCCTGCGGCAACTGTGTTGCGGCCTGCCCGAAGGACATCATCCAGCTGATCCCCGCCTCCAAGCTGACCATGGTGGCCTGCAGGGCCATCGAAAAGGGCCGTGCGGTGCGGGAAAACTGCGTGATCGGCTGCATCGCCTGCGGCAAATGCGAGAAAAACTGTAAGTTTGATGCCATCCATATTGAAAACAACCTGCCGGTGATCGATTACGCCAAGTGCACCAGCTGCATGGTCTGCCGCGAGGTATGCCCCACGCACGCCATCAGCGCGAACCTTGAAAAGCGCAGGCAGGCCAGGATCGATGCGGATAAGTGCATCGGCTGCACCATCTGCAAGCGCAACTGCGCCTTTGGCGCCATCGAGGGCGAGGTCAAGCAAAAGCATGTGGTCATCCCCTCTGAGTGCAAGGGGTGCGGCGTTTGCGTAAGCAAATGCCCCAAAAAGGCCATCGAACTGGTCTAGTGGGGATAAAAGAAAACTTTTCGTAAATTTTTGGCGGCAAACCGCCAAACTCGGGGCCGGCTAAACATAGCCGGCCCCTTTCAATGTGCCGCGGCTTGGGCGTTACGGCGAATATCGCACGGGATGCCTGGTTGACAAAACAAGACAAAATGCGCAATACCTTAACCTAGCAGTTTATGGTATAATAATCCGTATTATGGAATATACATAGGGGCCGGCTGTATACGGCTCATCATCAAAGGGGTTTGATTGGTCAATGCAAGAGCATTTAGATAGGCGCTGGGTGCTGGCTTCGGCCTCGCCGCGACGCAGGGAGCTGCTGGGACGTTTGGTGCCCGAATTTGAGGTGCTGCCAAGCGATGCGGAAGGGAATATCGACGCCTCGCTGCCCGCAGGGCAGGGTGCCGCAAAGCTGGCGGCGGACAAGGCGTTTGACATCGCCGCCCGGGTGGAAAAGGGCGCGCTGGTGCTGGGCGCGGATACCATCGTCGTATTAGGGGATCAGGTGCTGGGTAAGCCGCGCGATACCCAAGAGGCCGCGCAGATGCTTTTACACCTGCAGGGGCGGGCGCACGAGGTTTACACCGGCATGTGCCTGATCGATACGGCTACGGGTTGGAAAAAGACGGGCGCTGCCTGCACAAAGGTGTGTTTTGCCCCGATGACGCAGGACGAGATCGCATCTTACGTGGCTACGGGCGAGCCGATGGATAAGTCTGACTACCCAATACGGTATAAAGAAGAAATGATGGCAGCCGGATGGATGGATGAGAAAGGAAGATGGAAAACCGACACCGGCGGTGAACCGTGGTGCAAGGATAAGGCGGGGGCGTATGGCATCCAGGGGCTGGGATCGCCCTATATCGCCCAAATTGAAGGAAATTATGACAATGTCGTAGGGCTGCCGCTGGCGCTGCTGCGGGATTGGTTGAAGGACTGGGCCAAAGCGTGCGGGGCCGAGCGGGGAGGGCGCTATGCGGCAGAGAAAAACTAGAGCAAACGGGCCTGTGCGCAAACGCAAAAAATGGCCCTGGCTGGTCACGGCGGGCATCATCGTGGCCCTGATCGGCGCAATGGCGGTGCCTGGGATACGTAACGGCCCCATCGGCCAGGTGGTGGGGCGGACGATCGCCCCGCTGCAGGAGGCCTACGCCTATGTGGAAGGCCAGGTGCGGGACTGGTTCACCATGATGGATGAGAACAATACCCTGCTGCGGGAGAACCAGAGGATGAAGGCTGAAAACGACGAGATCGCTACCCTGCGCCAGCAGCTTGAGGAGCTTAAACAGGAGAACCAGCGCCTGCGCGGTCTGGAGCGGGCGGCCGATAGCATTGATGATATGGAGTTTATGCAGGCCAGCATTATCGCTAAATCGCCGGAGAGCTGGTACGCTACGGTGGTGATCAACCGGGGCAGCCAGGATGGCGTGGAAAAGAACATGGCGGTGATCACGGGCGATGGGTTGCTGGGGCGCGTGATCTCGGTAAGCGATACCCATTCGCAGGTGTTGACCATACTGGATGGGCGCAGCGCCCTGAGCGTGATGGTGGAGCGCACCCGGGATAACGGCGTGCTGAAAGGGCAGATGCTGCTGGGCAGCGAGGAGAGCTATTGCAGGCTGCTGTACTTGCAGGACGACAGCGACCTGGTGCCGGGCGACCGCATCGTGACCACCCAACTGGATGGACTGCTGCCCCGGGGCCTGGTGGTCGGCGAGGTGGTAGAGGTAGCCCGCACGGAGGGGGACGAGCGATACGCGCTGGTCAAACCCAGTGCGGATATCAGCCGGGCGGAAGACGTACTGGTGGTGCTCACCCGGCCGGAGTCCGCGGGGATCACCATCGACGAATAGCCTGATGTTGGAGGACCTTGGGATTTGAGATACGTTAAACTGATCTGCCTGACGCTGCTGGGCATCGCCCTGCAGGCGATGCTGTTTCCACAGCTGCAAATATCAGGCGCACAGCCGGATGCGTTTTTGCTGGTGACCGTATTTATCGCACTGCAGTATGGCTGGTTTGAGGCGGTGGTGTGCGGTGCGGTAGGCGGGCTGATGCTGGACGCGCTGCTGGCCGGGTCCATCGGGCCTTATGCGCTGCTTTATACGGCGGTGGCGATTCTCGCCGGTGGGTTTCATAACCGGATGGAAGGCGGGTTTACGGCCATCCTGAAAGCCGCGGGGGTCAGTGTGCTGTGCTATTTCCTGCGCCAGGTATTCACATTGGTGGTGGCTTATTTTTCGGGCGTAGGCGTACCCATGGCGCGGGTCTTTACCCAGGCTGTTCTGCCGGGCACGCTGTACCATGCAGCCGTCAGCCTGGCCTGGTTTACGATCTTTTGGTTTAAAAAGATGCGCACCCATAAAAAGCATACCTGGCAGGCCACGCGGTTTTATGGCCGCAAGCGCGGCTGACGCGCATACTTGGGTTTAAGGAGGCTTGAAACGCGAATACGATGAATGCGAAAATACGTTTTACAATCTTTGCTGTGGCCCTGGCGCTGTTATTCTGCGTGCTGGGCGGCTCCATGGCGGACCTGCAACTGCGTCAGGGGGAGGCGTACTACGCCCAATCCCAGAGCGGCAAGCAGCGCACCATCACCCTGAAGGGGGAGCGCGGCAAGATTTTAGATACCAACGGGCTGCCTTTGGCCTATAACCAAAAGAGCTATGATGTAGAGTTTATGCGCGACCCCACCCGCAACAAGGCGGCGGATAACCTGGCCTATACCAATTCGCTGATGGCGGCCATCGATATTATCGAGCAAAACGGATATGAAGTGATCGATACCTTTGCCATACAGTATACGCCAGAGGCGGGCTTTGCCTTCCAGTGGGGGGATATTTCCGAGGAGGCCGCGCAAAAGCGCGAGAAAAACTGGCGCAGCAACATGTATATACCCGATTCAAAAAAGACGGCGGAGGAGATCTACACCTACCTGCGCCAGCGCTACCAGATCCCGGAAGAGATGCCCTATGAGGAGGCGCGCAAGCTGCTCTCCATCTGGCAGGAAGCGCAGCTGACTAGTTACCTAAGCTATGTACCGGTGAAGATCGCCTCCAACGTGAACCTAGCAACGGTCTCACAGATAGAGGCGCGCGCCATCGAGCTGGAGGGTATCTCCACCAGCGAGAGCACGGTACGGGTCTACCCCCGCGGGGAGATGGCGGGCAACGTATTGGGCTACACGGGCAAGATCACCGATACTTTGCTAGAGCAATATGCCGAACAGAAATACGGCACCGAGGACCAGGTGGGCATCACGGGGGTAGAATCCAGCATGGAGACCTACCTGACCGGCAGCAGTGCAGAGCACCAGGGCCAGCGGGTTGTGGAGGTCAACAGCCAGGGCAAGGTCACCCGGGAGCTGGATTATGAAGCGCCCACCGATGGCAACAATGTGGTGCTGACCATCGACGCCGCCCTGCAGAAAAAGGTGGAGGATGCGCTTAAGGCCAATATCGAGGAGGTCGTGGCCCAGCAAAAGGCCAAATACGAGGCCAATCCCACGAAATACGACGAGGTAGTGGCCCAACGCGGCTCGCCGCTGCAATACGCAGAAATGGGCACGGCTATTGTAATGGAGGTGTCCACCGGACGCGTCCTAGCCCTGGCCAATTACCCCTCTTATGACCCGAACGCGTTTATCGGCGGCATCAGCTCGGAGGACTATAAGGCCCTGCAGGAGCAGACGGGCAACCCGCTTTTCAACAAAGCCATCAACGCCAAGAGCACGCCGGGTTCTATTTTTAAGATGGTGACCGGCCTGGCCGGCCTGATGGAGGGCAAGATCACCCTGACCGAGACCATGGACGACTTGGGCCCCTACGATAAATACACCGTTACCGGTAAGGCGCCGGCCTGCTGGGTCAAGCCTAACTTCAGCCAGCACCAGAACGAGAACATTACCACGGCCCTGAGGGACTCGTGCAACTATTACTTCTTTGAAACGGCCTCCCGTCTGGAGATCGACGGGATCAATAAGTGGGCGGACAAGCTGGGGCTGACCAGCAAGACCAATATCGAGCTGCCCGGCGAGGCCACAGGTCAGGTCGCCAACCAGACGGTATTGTACGACGCTTCAAAGCCGCTGGACGAGCAGCAAAGCTCCATCCCCATTCTGGTCAACCGGCAGATCAAGGCTTTTGTCACCAATATCGCCGAGGAAAACGGCATCGAACTGGAGGAAAACAACCTTCAGGCCAATTTGAAGAGTATGATGGACCTGGTAGCCACCAAGGCGGACAACCAGGTCTCCCAGATCAAGACCATGCTGCGGGATAATCTGCATTTCCCGGAGGGAGTGATCCGCGCCAACAGCATGGATCTGGAACTGCTCAACCTGATGACGGAGCTGCAGTGGACGCCCAACCAGACCATTGTGGCGGGCATCGGCCAGAGTATGACCACGCTGACCCCTATTGCGGTGGTGCGGTATGTTTCCGCGCTGGTAAACGGCGGCAAGGTGTATGACGCCTCGCTGATCAAGCGGATCGAGGACAGCGAGGGACGCACGGTAGAAGAGATGCAGCCTAAGCTGGTGGAGGATCTGGAGATCCCCGCGCAGTATCTGGAAGCGATTAAAGAGGGAATGAGAGAGGTGGTCTCGCCCGAGGATCAGGGTACTGCGGCAAAATACTTTGATGGCTATAAGTACCGCGACCAGATCGGCGGCAAGACCGGTACGGCGCAGGTCTCTACGCTGGATATTGAGAACAACTCCTGGTTCGTCGGCTTTGCGCCCTATGACGAACCGGAGATCGCCGTGGTGGTATTTATCCCCAACGGCCTATCGGGTGCGCTGAGTTCTTATACGATGAAGGAGATCGTCACCTATTACATGGAGAGTAAAGAGGCCCAGTCTGAAGAGAATTTGCCCACGCCGGGCAGCATGGGGCAGTAAGGAGGCGGCGATGGACGAGATCATCCATTCCTGGCAGGGGCGGGGCGAAGTGCTGCGCATCACAGTGGCCAGGGAAGCCGGGTTTGAGGAGATACGCCAGGCCATCAAGGCGCGCATGGCCCGCCACCCCGCCTTTTATAAGGGCGGCCAGGGCGTGGCCCTGTGCGGCGCGGCAATGGACGAGGCCCAAAGGGAAAGGCTGGCGGCCTGGATGTATCGGGAGTTTGGCATTTTATCCCTATCCTTTGAGGATGAAAAAGAAGCTGCATGCCAGGAGGAGCCGACAAGCCAGCAGCCCCCGCCGGCGGACAAGACGGAGGAACCCGGGCCAAGCGCGGCGCAGATGGCGGATTCCCCGGGGAATAGCGGCATCAAAATTTTGCCGGTGCCTACCGACAAGACCCAGTTTATCCACGGATTGATCCGCAGCGGCCAGCGCATACGGGCCAGCGGGCATGTGGTGATCGTAGGGGATGTAAACCCGGGGGCGGAGCTGATCGCCGATGGCAGCATCGTGGTCATGGGCGCGCTGCGCGGCAAGGCCCATGCGGGTTATGCCGGAGATGAGCGCGCGGTGATCGCCGCGCTGAGCCTGCAGCCTACGCTGCTGGCCATCGCCAAGGTGGTCAACCTGCCGCCAGAGGAGGGGTTGGAAAAAGCCGGCTATCCGGAAAAGGCCAGGCTATTGGCCGGAAAGATCGTGATCGAACCCTTAACGGATTAGATAGATATAAAGAGATAAGACAAAAGACAAGAGATGAAGGGGGAACTTCAAATGGGGAAAGTACTGGTGGTGACGTCGGGCAAGGGCGGCGTAGGCAAGACGACTGCGGTGGCCAATATCGGCACCGGCCTGGCGCGGGAAGGCCACAGCGTCGCTTTGGTGGACACGGATATCGGCCTTCGGAACCTGGATGTGGTGATGGGACTTGAAAACCGCATTATCTTCGACCTGGTGGATGTGGTGGATCAAACCTGCAAACTGGAGCAGGCGCTGATCCGGGACAGGCGCTTTCAAAACCTGCAGCTGCTGCCCGCGGCGCAGACCCGGGACAAGACCGCCGTCACCCCGGAGCAGATGAAAAAGGTGATCGAGGCGCTGCGCGAACAGAACGATTATGTGCTGATCGATTGCCCGGCGGGCATCGAACAGGGGTTTTACAACGCCATCGCCGGGGCGGACAAGGCCGTGGTGGTGACCATGCCGGAGGTATCCTCTATCCGGGATGCGGACCGGATCATCGGCCTGCTTAACGCCAACGGTATTACCTCGCAGGAGCTGGTGATCAACCGCATCCGCCCGGAGATGGTGCGCCGGGGCGAGATGATGCGCGCGGACGACGTGCTGGACGTGCTGGGCGTGCCGCTTTTGGGGCTGGTGCCGGATGACGAGCAGATCATCCGCTCGACCAATATGGGCCAGCCGGTGGTGCTGGACAAGCACGCCCCTGCCGGGCAGGCTTACCGCAATATCGTGCGGCGCATCGGCGGGGCGCAGGTCCCCATGATGAACCTGGAAGGCCCCCAGGGCTGGCGGCGTTTCTGGCCCGGGCGGCTGCGCCAGGCGAGATAGGGGGCGCGCTTATGAATTTATTTGCATTCCTGCGGCGCGACAAAAAAAGCGGCAATGTGGCGCGCGAGCGGCTGATGGCCGTGGTCGCGCAGGACCGCTGCGATAATTCAGAGGCCTTTTTGGGCTCTGTGCGGATGGACGTGGTGGCCGCGCTGCAAAAGTACATGGATGTGGACGAAGAACAGTTCCGCCTGGAGCTTAAGCGGGACCGGGACGGCGAGCTTGTGATGAGCACGCTGCAGGCCAGCGTGCCGGTGTTAAAGCTCCATTTGGCGGGGGCCAATGCGCCTGCTGCAAAAAGCGTATGATCTGAAGGAGATAAGGAACATTGAGATTTAAGTTGCCCAAACGGCCCAACAGGGCCTGGTACAGAAATATCGATTGGATGCTGCCGCTGCTCATCGTGGCGCTGGGGATCTACAGCCTCATCGGCATTGCCAGCGCTACGGCCACGCCCACCATCCCGCCGGACGGGGTGAACTTTTGGGAGTGGCTTAAGATGATGAACGTCTACTACGTGCGGCTGCAACTGCTATGGTTCGTATTGGGCTTTGTGCTGCTGATCTTGACCATGACCATCGACTATAAGGTGTATAAGCGCTTTGCCGATTGGATCTATTGGGCCAACGTGGCGCTGCTAGCGGCGCTGTTTATCTTCTCTACAGCCAGCCGGGGCGCGGTATCCTGGTTCAAGCTGGGCAGTCGGATGTTCCAACCTTCCGAGATCGCCAAGATCGCCATCATTATCTTTTTAGCCAAAAAGATCGCCGCCTGCGACGGTGGGATCCACTCCTTTAAACAGCTGCTGCCCATACTGGGCTATTTTCTGCTGCCGTTTGCCCTGATCCTGGCCCAGCCGGACTTTGGTACGGCGCTGGTGTTCCTGTCGATCTTTGCGGGGATGATGTTCCTGGGCG
Organism: Luoshenia tenuis; assembly: GCF_014384745.1. NCBI lineage: Bacteria > Bacillati > Bacillota > Clostridia > Christensenellales > Christensenellaceae > Luoshenia > Luoshenia tenuis. The sequence continues at coordinate 416,424 of NZ_JACRSO010000002.1, read as the reverse complement.
GGCTGCGGGGTCGGCTGATCGCCATTATCGCCGGCAGCGGCATTGCGGCGGTGCCGGTGCTATGGATGTTCATTTTAAACGATGTGCAAAAGCAGCGGGTGCTGGTCTACCTGGGGCTTGCCTCGGATACCGGCTCCAGCGCCTATCACGTGACCCAGTCCAAGATCGCCATCGGCTCAGGGCAGATGTTTGGCAAGGGGATGTTCAACACCGGGGCGATGAGCCAGCTCAATTACGTGCCGGAAAAGCATACGGACTTTATCTTTTCGGTGGTATGCGAGACCTTTGGTTTTGTGGGGGCCATGGTGCTGCTGGGGCTTTACTTTTTGCTGATCTTCCGCCTGATCTACATGGCCTATAAATTGCAGGACCGTTTTTGTTCGCTGATCGTGGTGGGCGTGGTGTCCATGCTGTTCTTCCACATCTTTGAAAACATTGGAATGACCCTGGGCGTGATGCCCATAACCGGAATTCCTTTACCTTTAATGAGTTATGGGGGTTCCAGTGTGTTTTCAATTATGATATTATTAGGGTTAGTGATGAATGTTTGGCTGCGGCGAAACCGGCCGCCTGAAATTGGGGGGGAGAACCATGAACATCGCATTGATAGCGCACGACAAGAAGAAGCCTGACATGGTGAATTTCGCCATCGCCTATTGTGACATCCTTAAAAAGCACGCGCTTTGCGCCACAGGCACCACGGGCAGCCTGGTATCCGAGGCGACCGGCCTTCCGGTGCACTGCTTTTTATCCGGCCCTATGGGGGGCGACCAACAGATCGGTTCGCTGGTGGCCTATAACCGGCTGGATCTGATTATCTTTCTGCGCGACCCGTTGACGGCCCAGCCCCACGAGCCGGATGTTTCGGCCCTTTTGCGGCTGTGCGACGTGCACGATATCCCGCTGGCTACCAATATGGCCTCGGCCGAGGCCATGCTCATGGCGCTGGAGCGGGGGGACCTGGATTGGCGGGAGCTGGTGAATCCGCCCATGGAATCGCCCTTTACCCAGCTTTAGGGGCATACAAAACCATAACGCAAGGCTGCAGGCCGTTTGTTCTCTTTACGGGGACCAACGGCCTTTTCTTTTGCATGTTCCCCCCTGGGCTCACATAGGATGAAGTGAACCCAGGTAATAAGGAGGAAGAGCATATGCAAGAGGGGAAGGGCAACCTGACGCGGTTGAACACCACCGCTTTTGAGGTATATCCATTACAGAGCGATCCCAGCCCGGAGGGGGAGGACGTGCAAAGCGAGATCGACCGCTTTTTAGAGCGCACGGGAGACCCGCAGGAAATGACGATCGATGAGGGGGCGGGGCCCGGCGAGGCGCCGCCCAAGGCCATCGCCATGCGGGGGATCACGGTAGAGGACGGCGCACTGCCGGACTGGTTGGCGCCCGCCAGGGTAGACGAGGCGCCGGAAGAGGGCGCGGAACCCCGGGAGCCGCAGGCCCAGCCAGCCCCGGAGATAGAACGGCCGCGGATGCAGTACACGGGGGTGAGCGGGTATTACGGCGCACAGCGGCGGGATTATCGGGGCTATACCCGCTCTAGCGGCCGCAAGGGGAAAAAAGGGCCGGCGCGTGGCCGGGTAACGGCGGTATCCGCCCGGCGCGGCAGCCCGCGGGGCGGCGAAAAGAGCGAGGAGGACCGCCAGCTCAATAAGATCATGATCAAGGTGGGCGTATGCGCGGCTGTGGTGCTGGTGGTGCTGGTGGCCAAAGCCATCGACCAGCCCTGGAGCCGCCAGGCCATGAGCACCTTTAAGCAGACCATTGAGGCACCGCTCAAACTGGATGAGACCATTGGCCAGCTGCGGTTTGTGGAGAATATCTTCCCGGATGCCGTTTCGGTATTCTCGGGGATGGAGAGCGCAGCCCTGCCCGAGGATGTGCCCACCCTGGCCGCGCCTGCGGCGGGAAAGATCACGGCGCGCTTTATTGAGGGGCGCAACGAGGGGCTGGACATCGCGGGGCAGGATACCGGGGATGTGCTGGCCGCTGCCGATGGTACGGTGACGGAGCTGGGGCAGGACGCCACCCGGGGCGCATACGTCAAGATCGACCATGGCGACGAGCTGGAGACCGTGTATTACCAGCTCACAGATATCGCCGTTAAAGAGGGGGACGCGGTGACCCAGCACCAGAAGATCGCCACCATTGCAAAGACAGGGGAGCAGGCCGTGCTGCACTTTGAATTGCGCTATCAGGGCCGCGCCTTTGACCCGCTGCCCCATATCGACGATACGGAGAAGACGCAGGACGCGGGCGGGGTATAACCATGCTGAAACGAGGCAAGATCCGGCTGGGGCGTATCGGCAATATCGACTTGCTGATAAGCCCCTTTTTTATCCTCTGGCTGATCCCCACCGTTTTGCTGGGGCAGGGCGGGTTTGTGCTGGCGCTGTTTACCATGCTGACGCTGCACGAGCTTAGCCACGTGGCGGTGGCGCTGGCCTTCCATTGCCGGGTAGCGGAGATCGAGCTGATGCCCATGGGCGGTGTGGCGCGGCTGGAGGCCAACCTGCCGGTGCGTCCGCAGGCGGAGGCCACCATTGCCCTGGCAGGGCCGGTTTGCAGCCTGGCGCTGGCTTTCTCTTGCGTGGCCCTCTTTTATGGGCTGAAAAACTACGGCCCTCAGCTGCAGTTTTTGGCTAATGTGAACCTGTCTATCGCCTTTATCAACCTGATCCCCGCCATGCCGCTGGATGGCGGCCGGGCCATGCGCGCCCTGCTCGCCCGGGCGCTGGGGCTGAAAAAGGCCACCCACCTGGTGGTCAGCCTGGGCAAGGTGCTCTCCCTTGGATTGGGGGCCATGGGGATCGTGCTGCTTCAAGGCGGGCAGGCTGCGGGCTTAAGCTACCTGCTGGCCGCGCCCTATATCTTTTTATGTGCGCTAGCCGAGGGGAAGGCCACGCCATATCTTTGGATGCGGGATATGAATTATAAGGAACTGGCGCTGCAGCAACAGGGCTTTCTGCCGGTACAGACCATTGCCGTCCGGGGAGATACCCCTTTGCAGGACGTGCTCAATCGCATGGCGCCCAGCCGCTATTACCAAATATTGATTTTAGACCGGCAAAACGCTGCGCGAGGCGTGCTGGGAGAGCGGGAGATCGGCCTTGCGCTATCCGAGGGGATGGGGCATATCGCCGTGGCGCGGATCTACCAGATGTACGCCAAGAATTGACCCGCAGGCCCCAAACGTGATAATCTTAAGGTGCTTTTAAAGCAAAATTACGATAGATAGGGGCAGCGCTTTGCAAAAAGAATTGTCTGAAATTTTGCCGCAGGTATCGCGGCCCGGCCGGTATACCGGCGGGGAACTGAACGAGGTCGTCAAACCCCTGGAGGGGATCAAGACGCGTTTTGCCTTTTGCTTTCCGGATACGTACGAGGTGGGTATGTCCCACCTGGGGATGCGGATATTGTACGACGCTATCAACCGGCGGGAGAGCGCCTATTGCGAGCGGGCCTTTGCGCCCTGGGTGGACATGCTGCAAAAGATGCGGGAAAACCATATCCCGCTTTGCACGTTGGAGACCGGCACGCCGCTTGGCGAATTTGATATGGTAGGGTTTTCCCTGCAGTATGAGCTGAGCTATACCAACGTATTGCTGATGTTGGATCTGGGCGGCATCCCGCTGCGCGCTTGCGACCGGGGGGAGGGCGCCCCCTTTGTGGTTCTGGGCGGGCCCTGCGCTTATAACCCGGAGCCCATCGCCCCCTTTGCGGATATTGTGGTGTTGGGCGAGGGGGAAGAAGTGCTGGACGAGCTGTTGGACGTTTATGAGGCCTGGAAGGCTTCAGGGCAGGCGCGCGGCGCGTTTTTGCGCCAGGCGGCCGGGCTTGCAGGGGTGTATGTGCCGGCGTTTTATGCCGTGGAATATGAGGCGGATGGGCGCATCCGCAGCATCACCCCCAGGGAGGCTGGTATTCCCCCGAAGATCGAAAAGCGCTTTTTGACCGATCTGGATGCTGCGCCCTTTCCGGAAAAGGGGATCGTCCCCTATCTTGAGCCGGTGCACGACCGGATTATGCTGGAGGTTTTCCGGGGCTGCACCCGGGGCTGCCGCTTTTGCCAGGCGGGGATGATCTACCGCCCGGTGCGCGAGAAGAGCCCCGAGGTATTGACCGAGCAGGCCTGCGCGCTGGAGGCTTCCACGGGCTATGAGGAGATCTCCCTGACTTCGCTGAGCACGGGGGATTATTCCCGCCTGCCGGAGCTTGCTAAAGAATTGAACGACGCCTTTGCGGACAAGCGGGTCTCCCTCTCGCTGCCCTCGCTGCGGCTGGACTCCTTTGAGGAGCAGTTTATGCAGGAGATCCAAAAGGTGCGCAAGAGCGGGTTGACCTTTGCACCCGAGGCCGGAACCCAGCGGCTGCGGGACGTGATCAACAAAAACATCACCGAGCAGGACCTGATGGGCACGGTGGAAAAGGCTTTTAACGGCGGGTGGAACGCGGTCAAGCTGTATTTCATGTGCGGGCTGCCCACCGAGACCGATGAGGACCTGATGGGCATTGTAGAGCTGGCGCAAAAGGTGAAAAACGCCTATTACGCCGTCCCCAAGGAGAAACGGGCCAAGGGACTGCGGGTAACGGTCAGCGTATCCAACTTTGTGCCCAAGCCCTTTACCCCCTTCCAGTGGGAAGGGCAAAATACCATGGCGGAGTTTGACCGCAAGCGCGCCCTGCTGAAAGACGCCCTGCGCCCCATACGCGGGGTGGAGTTCAGCTGGCACGATTCGCGGCTCAGCGTGCTGGAGGCCGTATTCGCCCGGGGAGACCGCAGGCTGGCCGACGCCCTGGAGAAGGCCTACCGCCTGGGCTGCATCTTTGACGGCTGGTCGGATCAGTTCAACTACGAGGGGTGGATGCAGGCCTTTGAGGCCTGCGGCGTTAACGTAAACTTTTATGCTGCAAGGCCGCGCGCTTTGGACGAGGTGATGCCCTGGGCCCACCTCTCCTGCGGGGTGAACGATGACTTTTTTAAGCGCGAGCGGGAAAGGGCCCTCGCCGCGCAGACCACGCCGGACTGCCGGGGCGGCTGCCACGGCTGCGGGTTACAAAAGGTGTGCGGAGGTGCGGTAAAATGAGGATGATTGTGCGCTTTGCCAAGGGCGAGAAAGTGCGCTATATCGGCCACCTGGACCTGATGCGGGCCATGCAGCGGGCGCTGCGCCGTAGCGGGGTGCCGGTGGCCTATTCGGCGGGCTTTAACCCGCACATGGTGCTTAGTTTTGCCTCCGCGGTGGCGGTGGGCAACACAAGCGATGATGAGTATATGGATGTGGGGCTGGCCGAGGGCAGCGAGGCATGGGATGCCCAGGCCTTTGTAGCGGCGCTGCGCGCCGCCGCGCCCGCGGGGTTGGAGATACTGGGCGGCGCCAAGGTGGAGGATTCTTATCCGGCGCTGATGGCGCAGGTCGCCCTGTCCGATTATTGCGTGGAGCTGCCCAAGGGAAGCCCCGTGGATTGGGCGGTGCAAGCCCAGGCGCTTTTGGCGCGGGAGCAGGTGATGGCCTGGCGGGAGACCAAGAAGGGCGAAAAGGAGCTGGATATCCGGCCGATGGTGGTCAGCCTTCAATTTAATGCGGAGCAAAGGGCCCTGAATATGCGGCTTAAGACCGGCTCTGCCGCCAATCTAAAGCCCGAGACCGTGATGCAGGCCCTGTGCGCGCAGGCTGGCGTGCCGTACCGCATTGAGGATTATCCCGTCAACCGCCTGGCGCTTTGGGCCTGCCGGGCGAATCAGCCTGTCAGCCTGCTGGCGTTGGAGGAAGCATGAGGGAGATCCTGATCGAACAGGGCCGTTTTTTGACCCGGGCGGTGGTTTTAGAGGAAGGGAAGCTGGCTGCGGTCTATGCAGAGCACAGCAAAACCGCCGGACGCGTTGGGGAGATCTATAGCGGCCGCGTGGAAAACGTGCTGAGCGGGTTGCAGGCGGCCTTTGTGGACATCGGCCTGCCGCAAAAGGCTTTTTTACATGTCCAGCAGCTGGCGGGGCATGTGCGCACGCCGATACAAAAGCGCTTGCGCGCCGGCCAGTGGGTGCTGGTGCAGGTGGAAAGCTGCCCCGGCGGGGATAAGGGTCTGCGGCTGACCGAGCGGATCACCCTCCCGGGCGTGGCGCTGGTGCTCACGCCCATGGAGGACGCGGTGGGGGTTTCCCGCCGTATTGGCGGGGATGAGCGGCGCGAAGCGCTCAAAGCCCTGGTGCGCGGTATGCTGCCAGAAGGGATGGGGGCCATCGTGCGGACGGCGGCTGCGGACTGCACCGAGGCACAGCTGCGCCGCGAGTGCGAGGCGCTGCTGGCACAGTGGAACGAGATTTTGGCCGGGCAGGCAGAGCGCCATATGCCCGGCCTGCTGGGCGGGGAAAATGCGCTGCCCCTGCGGGTGGTGCGGGACCATATGGAAGATGTCGCGCACTTGACGGTGCAGGGGCAGGGCGGCGGCCTTGCGGCAGCGCTGGCGTTTATCCGCCGCTTGTTGCCGGAATGCTGGCCGCAGGTGCAGCGCTTTGACGAGCCGGGCAGCCTGCTGGAGGCCCGGGGGCTGGACAAGCCCCTGCGGGAGCTGCAGCATCGCCGGGTATGGCTTAAAAGCGGCGGATTTTTGCTGATCGAGCGCACCCAGGCCATGACGGTGATCGATGTCAATACCGGCAAGTTTACCGGAAAGGGCGATTTTGAGGATACGATCCTGCGGACCAATCTGGAGGCGGCCGCTGAGGCGGCCCGCCAACTGCGGCTGCGGGATATGGGCGGCATGGCGGTGATCGACTTTATCGATATGGCTCGGGAACCTGCGCGGGAGCAAGTGCTTGCCGTGCTGCGGGAGGCCTTTGCGCCGGACCGGAACCGGGTGCAGGTGCTGGGCTTTACCCGGCTGGGGCTGGTGGAACTGCGCCGCCAGCGGCTGGGCTATGGCCTGGATGAGGCGCTGGGGCAGGAATGCCCGGCTTGCAGCGGCACGGGCCAGATCGACGCGCACGCCTGGCTGCTGGAGCGGGCCTGCGCCGCTGCCGCGCGGCTGGCCGCCCACAGGGATTGCGCCTGCGTGGCGCTGCGCCTGCCGGTGCAGACGGTACAGGCGCTCAAGCAAATGGAAAAAGCAGATGCCCCGCTGGCCCAACGCCCTATCGCGATTTATGCCGATGGCGGCGTGATGCCTGGGCAATACGCCGTCAAGGGATTAAATGCCCGGCCCCAAGAGGCAGATGCTTGGCTTTGATTGTCCGCGCGGAAAAGATGCCAACTCCCATACCGCGGGCGAAGGATCGCCCGAAAAGCACTAGGCTAAGCTTTTGCTTAGCGGCGTGGGAAAAGCATTGTCAAGCGGTAACGCTTGAGATTCTTCGCTCGGGCTGGGGCCCTCGCTCTGAATGACGGATACGAGGGCAAACCGTGCGATAGAGCTGCAGGTCTGGGTATTCATACGCGCCACTCCGAGCGCGGGCGAGGCATTTCATCGTAACCATTTGACCGCGCATGATATTACAGGGCTGAAATTTGTATTACTTGGAGGAAAAAATGATGGATTTAACAGAATTGAAACAAAAACAGGCCTTTATTTGTGACATGGACGGCGTAATCTACCATGGAAATAATCTGCTGCCCGGCGTGCACGAGTTCATCAGCTGGCTGGAGGAGAACCACAAGCAGTTTATCTTTTTGACCAATAGCTCCGAGCGCGCCCCCAGAGAATTGCAGCAAAAGCTGGGCCGCATGGGGCTGGAGGTGGATGAGAGCCACTTTTACACCAGCGCCCTGGCCACGGCCGCATTTCTGGCGCAGCAGTGCCCGGGCGGGACGGTGTACGCCATCGGCGAGGCGGGGCTGATCAACGCCCTGTACGAGGCCGGCCTTTCGATGAACGATGTGAATCCCGATTACGTGGTGGTGGGCGAAACGCGCTCTTATGGCTATGAAAAGATCGAAAAGGCGGTGCAGCTGGTGTTTGGCGGGGCCAAGCTGATCGGCACCAATACGGATTTGACGGGCCCCTCTGAAAACGGCATTATCCCGGCCTGCCGGGCGCTGATGGCGCCTATCGAGCTGGCCACGGGGCGCACGGCCTATTACATCGGCAAGCCCAACCCGCTGATGATGCGCATCGCCCGGGACCGGCTGGGCGTTTCCCGCTCGCAGACGGCCATCATCGGGGACCGGATGGATACCGATATCGTAGCGGGCATCGAATCCAATATGGAGACGGTGCTGGTGCTCAGCGGCGTGACCAGCCGCCAGAGCATGGAGCGCTTCCCCTACCGGCCGCGCTACATCCTCAACGGCGTGGGGGATATTGCGAAATAGAGGGCTCCTTGCAGTTGGCCGCCCTTTCATGTACAATTAAAGGATACCAGTTTTTGTACTTTAAGCGAAAGGTAAAGGGAGAAACGAAATGAGTATGATTCGGGACGCGGCGCTCGCCCCCAGCGGACAGGCCAAGATCGATTGGGTCAAGGACTATATGCCGCTTCTGGGCGCGATCCGGGAAACGTTTGAAAAAGAGCAGCCCTTTAAGGGGATGCGCATAGCGGTATCCGTCCATATGGAGGCCAAAACGGCCTATCTTTGCCAGGTGCTGGCTGCGGGCGGGGCGCAGGTGGCCGCTACGGGCTGCAACCCCCTCTCCACGCAGGACGATGTGGCCGCGGCGCTGGCGCAAAGCGGGGTAGAGGTATTTGCTTGGCACGGGGCCAGCGAGCAGGAGTATTGGGGGCACCTAAACGCCGCGCTGGACATCCGGCCGCAGGTCATCGTGGACGACGGGGGCGATTTTGTGCACCTGCTGCACGGTGCGCGCAAGGAACTGCAGGGCGGCATCTGGGGCGGCTGCGAGGAGACCACCACGGGCGTGATGCGCTTAAAGGCCCGCGTGCGGGAGGGGCTTTTGGCCTTCCCCATGATCTCGGTAAACGATGCGCAGTGCAAGCACTTTTTTGATAACCGCTACGGCACCGGCCAATCGGTGTGGGATGGCATCATGCGCACCACCAACCTCATCGTCGCGGGCAAGACCGTGGTGGTGGCGGGCTATGGCTGGTGCGGTAAAGGCGTATCCTTTAAGGCCAAGGGGCTGGGGGCGCGGGTAGTCATTACCGAGGTAGACCCGGTCAAGGCAATCGAAGCGGTGATGGACGGATACGAGGTGATGCCCATGGCCGAGGCGGCCAAGATCGGCGACATATTCATCACCGTTACCGGCTGCCGGGACGTGATACGCCGGGAGCATATGGAAGTGATGAAAAGCGGCGTGCTGCTGGCCAACGCCGGACATTTTGACGTGGAGATCAACAAGGGGGATCTGCGCGCGCTATGTGGGGAGGGCTTTGCCCGCAAACCCGGCATCGAAGGCTTCCGCACGCCCGACGGGCGGGTTTTGAACCTGCTGGCCGAGGGGCGTCTGGTCAACCTGGCGGCAGGGGACGGGCACCCGGCAGAGATCATGGATATGAGCTTTGCCCTGCAGGCGCTTTGCGCCCGCTATGTGGCCCAGCACCATGACGCGCTCAAGGAGAGGCGGGTGTACGAGGTGCCCCAGGAGATCGACCGGTATGTGGCGCAGCTGAAACTGCAGGCCCTAGGCTGCGGGATCGACGCGCTATCCCCGGAGCAGCAGGAATACATCTCGGGCTGGGAGGCTTAATATGGATATCCGTTTTGACCACGCGGCCATCCTGACGGTGGACGGGGAGGACCGGGAATTAAGCGACGCAACGCTCTGCGTGAAAGATGGCCGCATCGCCTATATCGGCGGGGCGGAGGGCGCGCCGCAGGACTATTCGCCCGGACGCACCATCGACGCGAAGGGCAACCTGCTGATGCCGGGCTTTGTCAATGCCCACACGCATCTGCCCATGACCCTGTTTCGCGGCTATGCCAACGATTTGAATTTGCAGGATTGGCTCTTTGGCAATATCATTCCGCTGGAGGACAAACTAACGGCGGAAGATGTATACTTAGGGGCAATGGTAGGCGCGGCAGAAATGCTGCTTAGCGGCACCACCTGCTTTTTAGATATGTACGACTTTGCCGATACCATCGCTGTGGCGGTGGAAAAAAGCGGCCTGCGCGCGGTGCTTTGCCAGGGTATGGCGGGGGATGGCGGCAATATGCAAAAGATCGCAAAGGCGAAGGAGATCTGCCAGCGCTTCCAGGGCGCGGCCCAGGGGCGGATCACCACCATGATCTCGCCGCACGCGGAGTACACCTGCTCGGAGGAATTTCTGCTGGCCTGCAGGGATGCGGCGCAGGAACTGGGCGTGGGCGTCCACGTGCACGCCAGCGAAACGGCCAAGGAAGTGCGCGAGTGCATGGAGCGCCACGACGGACTATCGCCCATCCGGTATTTTGACAAGCTGGGCCTGATTACGGATAAGACGGTTTTGGCCCATTGCGTGGCTATCGACAGCGGGGATCTGGAGACCCTCGCCGCGCGGGGCGCGCATGTGGCGCACAACCCGGGCAGCAATATGAAGCTGGCCAGCGGCTTTGCCCCGGTGCCGGCGCTGTTGCGCGGGGGCATAAACGTGGCTTTGGGCACGGATGGCGCATCCAGCAACAATAACCTGGATATGTGGGAAGAGATGGCGCTTTGCGCCCTGATGCACAAGGGGTTCTCGGGAGACCCCAAGGCGATCCCCGCGAAAAAGGCGCTGCGCATGGCCACCATCGACGGGGCCAGGGCGCTGGGCCTGGAGGACGAGACCGGCTCACTGGAAGTGGGCAAGAAGGCGGACCTGATTTTAGTGGATACGCAGGGCCCGTGGTATTACCCTCGGGGAGAAATGGTCAACCACGTCGTCTACGCGGGCCATAGCGCGGATGTGAAGATGACGATGGTGGAGGGCCGCATCCTGATGGAGGATGGGCGCATCCCGCATGTGGACATGCCCGCCCTGCTTGACGAGTTCAACCGGGCGGCGCTGGCGCTGCGCGCCCGTTAAATCCCAGGAAAAGACTTGTGGGAGGTAAGAATGCATCCTAAACATCGCAAAAAATTTACCAAAAAGCAGATTATCACGATGGCTTCCATCGGCGGGGCGATCGTATTACTGCTGGCGGCGGTCGCCTGGATCCTGATCGGAGGGATGATGCCATCCAAACCCAACGATCCGCCCCAGTCCGCCGTGAGCGGATATTACCGGTATGACCAGCAGTTTCAGGGCGGACGCGGGACGCGGGATACCACCCTGAGCAGCGTGGACGTGACCCAGGATGGGGAAGATACGGTGATCACCTTCTTCTTTGTCAAGGGCGGCGACCTGTATAACGAGGAGGTCACCGAGGTGCGCGGCGTGCCGGATTACGTGGTTTCCTATCTGCAGGATCCGGACCGGCTATGTGTGGAATTTGACGGGGTGAACTATATTTACAACAGCCAGTCCATCTCCGGCGAGGCGGGGGCGCTAGTGCAAAGCATGATCCTGAACCGCCCGGTCTACGAGCAGGAACGGACCATGGTGTTCAACCTGTCTCAGGGCATGGCCTTCCGCGTGCAGGAAAAGAAGGATCAGATCATCATTCGCCTGCGCGCTGCGGACGAAGTGCCCCAGACCACCAGCTATCACGTATCGGTAGACGGATATGGCAACGATATTGGCCAGGAAACCATGGCGAAATACGGGTTGAACCCCACGATCTGCGCGGATTATGAAAACCGGGTATTGCTCAGCCAGTCTTATGCGACAATGGCGCAGGCTCAGAGCGCGGCCACAGAACTGAGTCAGACCCTTGCCGGAACGACGGTGGAAGCCGTGGAGATCGGCGCGGGCGGGCTGCCCACTTATAATACCGAGGCGGAGCTAGCGCGCTTGAATGAGCGCAGCGTGGTGCGCAGCGAGGGAGATGCGGTAAAGGCCTCCGTCATCGCCGCGCGTGGCCGGCTTTTGTACCAAAGCGGCGACGGCGCTATCAGCCTGTACGCCAAGCCCCGCGAGCGGACCAGCCTGAAAAACGGGCAGCTGACCCTGTGCGATGAGCTGTGGATCGAGCAAAATGGCGAGCAGACGCGCCTGATCGACGCGGGCTTTACCTCCATCTTGCAGGCCAACCTGTCCCCGGATGGGAAAAAAGTGGCCTTTGTGGATATGATGGACGAGATGAATGTGCTGTACGTTTATGATATGGAATCGCAGGAGCTGACCAACTGCTCGGAAGAGGGTTTTGGCCTGATCGCCTCGGACTTTGCCTGGGACGACAGCTCCACCCGTATCTACGGCATGAGCGATATCGGCGGGGAGACCAGCGGGCATTACCAGCTCAAGCAGATCGACTTTAGCAAGCCCAAGGGCGAGCGCGCCTCCGCGCTGGAGGAGCTGCCGGGCGGCGACGGGCCGGTTTATTACAGGGGCGGCATGCTGTACTTCTCGGACCCTGAGAGCAATACCATCTATAAGATGAACCCAGGCGACGGCAGACGCCAGGTATTGACCTCGGGGGTCACCATGCGGATCAACGGCGACGGTACGCTGATGGCAGTGAGCGATATGCTGGCCGAGGAGAGCACGGGCGCGGTGGATATCCGCCTGATGGACCTGCGGGACGGCAATATCAAGACCATTGTAGAGGGGCTGCTGGTGCTGGATTACAAGTGGTCCAGCGACGGCACGAAGCTCTATTACCTGGCCGATAACAGCGGCGACGAGGCTTACCCCTGCGCGCTGTATGTGTACGATGTGGACGAGGCCAAAAACACCAAGCTGTGTGATACGGTGGCCTATGAGTTCGTGCCCTCGGCAGTTGACGCGGGTGGGGTGATGCTGATCGACATCCTCTCGCGCCAGGGATACGACTTGCCGGTGACTTATGAGCTAAAACAGGAATAAAAGGATCAAAAAAAGCCCGCAGGCCTGGCCTGCGGGCTTTTTTATCGGCATGGGCATTGTGACAGGGCCCAAACCATGCTATACTGGTGCTGAAACTGAATAATTGAAACGCTTAAAGGTTCGCTTTTTGAAGAAAAAAGGGATTAATAGGGAAACCGGTGCGAATCCGGTACAGCTCCCGCTGCCGTATTGAGGGATGGACGGGCAACGCGCGCATTGCCGCGCGGCCACTGGCCTAATGGGCTGGGAAGGCGCCCCGAGGGACCCAGATGAACTCAGAGTCGGAAGACCTGCCTTTGGCGTAAAGCAAGACGTCTTTCGGAGAGGGGGACTGCTTTTGGTTGTGCTATGCGCAAAAAAGCCACCCCCGTCCACATTTTGGACGGGGATTTTTGTTTCGTGCCATTAGAAAGAGAGGGAGTTTATGAGACGGGCGAATAAATTACTGCTATGGGTGTTGACGCTGGCGCTGGTCATCACCAGTTCTTTTACCACCGTTGCGGGGGCGCAAAGCGGCAGCGTAACGGCTACGCTGCGCATTGAGTATGCGGAGGCGACCCTGCTTACCCCCACGGAATATACCGTGGATGGACAAAAGACGCTGGCGGATTACGGGTTTGACGACATTGAGGACCCCGGATATGTGACGCCGATGCACTTTTTAGGGCAATACGCCTTTGACGATTATGGCGTGGACGCCGATACGATCGATACGGTGATCGGCCAAAGCGGCGGCAACCTCAATACCATTTTAGGTTCCACCGGCTCTGCGGATGGGCAGGAGCAGACCTACTGGATGTTCACGGTCAATGGCAAAACGCCCATCAAGCCCGATGGGATAAATGGATATACGCTTGCGGATTATCCCGTGCAGCCTGGGGATCAGATCGTGGTCTACGGCGTGTGGGGAGGGGTATGGGGCAGCGTCAATACCTACCACACCCGCTTTACCCAGCAGGCGCTGACCTGCCAGGTAGGCCAACCCCTGACCGTGACGCTGGAGGGCAAGTCGATCTATGATTTTACCGCTGGGGACTTAAGCCCGATAGCTGGGGCCTCCATCCTGTGCGATGCGCAGGATGCCAATGGCGGGTTTGCACTGACGGACAGCGGAAAGCGGACCGATGTGAATGGACAGGCTACCCTGACCTTTGACGCGGCGGGAACCTATGTGATCTCCGCCTCGCGGTATAACTCGGTCTATGGTAAATATGATATTGCCCGCCCCTATGCCACGGTAACGGTGACGCCGGTGGACGCGGATGCGGCACGGCAGGTGATCGCCCAGGATAAGGCGGCCCTGACCCTGCCCGATGAGGCGACCGGGGCGCTGACATTGCCGGAAAGCGGGGAGAGCGGCCGGACGGCTATTACCTGGCGCAGCGATAAGCCCGCGGTAATCTCGGATACCGGCAAAGTCGTGCGGCCGGACGTGGGACAGGCGGCCGAAACCGTGACCCTTGAGGCTACCCTGTCGCTGGGGGGCCAGAGCGACACGCGGCGCTTTACCATTACCGTGCCCCCTTACACCCAAGAAGAGGCGCAGGCCGCGGCCGACCAGATCCGTGCCGGGCTTAAGACCGGTTCTTATAGCTACTTACGCGTAACAGAGGGTACGGATACCAATATTGTAACGACGATGCAGACCCTGGCGGATGCGATCCAGCCTGGCGCAACGCTGACGCTGACCGATGCTTCAAAGCACAGCCAAATCGCCGCGGACGGTGCGATCACCTATGGCGATAGCCGGGTGAAGGCGGATATTGACATCAATATCGCGGTGGCGGGGGCAAATTTCCCCTACACGGTATCGGTTCAGGTGCCGCCGCACCAGAAGACGGCGCAGGAGCTGGTGGACGAGGACGCAGCTGCCCTCAGTTTTGACGATATCAAAAAGGACAACGTGGATCAGGACCATATTCTGACCGACCTTCAACTATCCTCTTACGGCGACTCGTACTCCACGGATATTAAGTGGAAAGCCGAACCGGAAGACGGCGCGATTAAGATCACCGGGAACCATGCCTCCGTGACCCGCCCCAACTACGGCCAGCCGGATGCGAAAGTAAAGCTGACCGCTACGGTCTCGATCAATGCCTGGGCGGGCGCGCCGGGGACAGCCCAACCGAAGCAGGTGGTATTTGACTTGACGGTGCCGGCCTATACCCAGGCAGAGGACGAGGCGGCGCAGCAGGCCGTGCAGGATACCGTAGACTGGCTGAACGAGCAGTTCAAAATACTGGATATGGGAACGCAGGAGGCGGTAGATCCGCAAAAGATCACCTATGACCTGCAGCTGGACTGGGGCCCTGACCGGGATACGGATGTCACCTGGAGCAGCAATAACGAAGGCGTGATCAAGGTCAACACGCTGCGGGGCAAGGTGACGCGGCCGGCCATTGGCCAGGCGGACGTGGACGTGATCTTGACCGCTACGGTGGAAAACCATGGCCATACCGCCCAGGTATATTTCCCCGTGCGGGTGCTGGCGCTGACCCAGGCGGAGCTGGATGCGGAAAAGGCTTACCTTGAGGCGATCGCCGCTGCGCTGGATTTTGACGTGATTAAAAAGAACAATACGGCCGCGGACGCGGTGGTAGAGAACCTGCAAAAGGTCTACCGCGGCTATGCGGATGGCGATGGCGGCTATACCTTCCTCACCGCCAACCGGGGCGAGAACGGGGCGGAGATCACCTGGCAGTCCTCCTCCAGCGCCGTAAATACCTATTTTTACGTAACGCGCCCCAGCTATGGGGAGGCGGATAACCCGGTAAAACTGACGGCTACGCTCTCCTCAATCCGCTACAAGGGCATGGTGGATGACGTTACCAAGGAGATCGACATCATTATCCCGGCGTACAGCGATCTCTTAAAGGGCGTTGCGCTGGATGACGGCACCGTTGTACCCTTGACCCAGGGGCAGACGGAATACCGTCTGTCTGTGCCAGAGGATACGCAGGAGCTGGCGTTTACCGCCCTGCGCTGCGACCCGACCGCGCTTTTACAGGCGACCGGGGTAGACAACTCGTTTAACGACCGATTTGAGGTAACGCTGAGTGACACGGAAACGGTGGTGACGGTTACGGCCACCAGCGCCGGCCACAGCACCACTTATACCTTTACCTTTGTAAAGGATCGGGCGGCTCTGCCGGATTACTCGGCCCAGTGGCCCAGCTACCGGGGCGGGGCGGATAACAACGCCGTAAGCCAGGCCCAGCCCGCCCGCAGCAGCGATGAGGCTACGCTGGCCTGGCAGCGCCAGTTGGACGGAGGGGATTGGGATAATGGCGGCGGCGCGCCGTTGATCGTGGATGGAAAGATCTATATCGCCTCGGGCGATACGCTTTATAAACTGGACCAGCAGGGCAATACCCTTGCCACGGGCAAACTGGCTTCAAGCGTAGGGTACTTCTCCTATGCAGCTTATGGGGATGGGATGCTCTTTGTGCCGGTGAGCGACGGGCGCATCCAGGCGCTGAATGCCGATACGCTGCAATCCCTGTGGATCAGCCAGCCGCTGCTGGAGCAGCAAGCGATCAGCCCCGTCGTGTATCACGAGGGATACGTGTATTGCGGCACTTTCCGCGGCGGCAGCGTGACCAGTACGGACGGCGCGTATTTCTGCCTGAAGGCCGAGGACGAAATCCCGGCGACCGGCGATGAGGTCAAGGACTTCCAGTGGATCCATCGCTCCAGTACCGCAGGGAAGATGGGATACTATTGGAGCGGCGGCGTTGTTGTGGGAGACGCGGTCCTCTTTGGCGGGGACGATGGCGTAGTGGTGGCCCATGATTTGACGCAGGATGTGGTTTTGGATACCTACTGCGCCCAGGGAAGCATCCGCTCTGGACTGAGCTACTGGGATGGCAAAGCGTACTTTACCACCAAAGACGGGTATTTGTACGCGCTGCCCTATGGCGGCGGTACCTTTGGCCAGGCGAAATCCGTAGCGATCGGCGCTTCCACCTGCACGCCGGTCATCGCCAATGGACGCGTATATGTGGGGACCGACGAAGAAGGATTTAAGATATTGGACGCCGAAACTTTAGAGATCCTGCATACGCTGGATCTGGGCGGCGAGATCAAAGGCTCGGCCGTGGCCAGTACCGGCTATAATGGAATGACTTATGTTTACGTTACAGTCAACGAGCCTGGAAAGGGCCTGATTTGTATCGTGGACGACCCGGCGGGCACGCCCTATGCGCGCACGCTGTTCCTGCCACAGGGAGAGGCGGATAACTACTGCGTGGCCAGCCCCATTCTGGATGCAAACGGCACCCTGTATTTTACCAATGACGCGGGCTATCTCTTTGCCATAGGCAATACGCCGATCCGCGTGGAGGGCCTAAAGGCGGCACAGCAGGAAATGACGCTGGAGGTTGGAGCGCGTACCGCCTGCGGCATCACGGTAGAGCCGGAAAATGCACCGGACCAGCGGTTGAGCTTTGCCAGCAGCGATGTAAATATCGTTAAGATCGAAAACGGAGAGCTGGTGGCGGTGGCGCCGGGCAGCGCATCGGTTACGGTCACGGCCCTGGATAGCGGGGTGACGGCGACGATCAAGGTTCATGTGGTGCAGGCGCTCCAACCGGCGCCCGATCCGGAGGAGGGAACGGGCAGCTCTCAGACAGCGGATGAGCAAACTACGACTGGTACGCCGCAGACGGGGGACAGCGCGCCGCTGATGGTTTACGCGCTGTGCCTGTTGGTGGCCGCGGGCGTGATCGTGGGAACACTGCGCAAAAAGATCAAAGGGTAAGGGGAAAAGATGAAAAGCAACGTCCTTAAAAGATGGCGTGCGGGCGCCTTAGCGCTGCTGCTGGCCGTGGCGTTTGCCACGGCGGGCTGCGGCGGGCCGGAGCCTACGCCAACACCTTCAGCTTCCGAGCCGATGCCAAGCGCGGTGGCTACGCCTGTAGCCGTACAGGAGGAAAGCCAGGCCAGTCAAACGCCAGAGGCGCAGGATGCAGATCAGCAGGCGGCGGCTTCCCCTGTAGCCGGGGCGAAAGTTACGCCCACGCCAAAGGTAAAAACCAGCGCCGCACAACCTAAAGCGCAGGATAAGGACGCAGGCGCTGCCGCTGCGACGGCGCAGCCCACTGCAAAGGAGGCCCCGGCCCAGACACCGGCGCAAACGCCGCAGCCCCAGGCGCCCCAGACCATTACCTGTAAGATCGCGATCGATTGCAGGACGGCTTACGACGCGGGCTACGATTTGGCGGCGCAGGTCTCCAATTCTGGAACGATTTTGGGCACCATGACGGTAGAAATGCCCGCCGGTGCGACGGTATACGATCTGCTGCAAAAGGCTGCGGGCCAGCGCGGAATACCTGTAAGCAAGACCGGCAGCGGCAGCAAGGTCTATGTCGTATCCATCAACTCCATCGGCGAGGGCGACTGCGGAGGCGAAAGCGGATGGATGTACAGCGTAAACGGCGCGTATGTGATGAAGGGCTGCTCGGCCCAGAAACTGAATGATGGGGACGTGGTCAAGTGGCGCTACACACTCAACCGCGGCAAGGATATTGGAGGCGGCGTAGGGTAAGTGCGGCACTGTTTTGACGAGGTCCACCCACTGGTGGCATTGATTTATTTTATCTGCACAATGGCCGGGGCGATGCTGACGCTGAGCCCGGCCTTTTTGTGCGTTTCGCAGCTTTGCGCAGCCGTTTATGCGGTCTATCTTTGCTCTTGGCGCAAGGTACGCAAAATGCTGGGGGGGATCGCTTGCGTGTGGCTGGTGATCGCCCTGGCCAACCCCTTGTTCAATCATAGGGGGCTTACAGTACTCTTTACGCTGTTTGATAATCCCGTAACGCTGGAGGCAGCCGTCTATGGCGTATGCTCGGGCGGGATGCTGGCGGCGGTGATGCTGTGGTTTATGTGCTTTAACGAGATCATGCGCAGCGATAAACTGCTATACGTTTTTAGCCGCCTCCTGCCGCATACGGGGCTGATGCTTTCGATGATCCTCAAATGGGTGCCGCTATCGCGCGTGCGCGCGCGGATCATCCGCCAGGGCCAGCTGGCGCTGACCGGGGGCGGCGCGGCGACTGGCAAGCGCGCCAGGGTGCGTGAAACGGTGTGCGCGCTTTCAGTGCTGATGGCCTGGAGCATGGAGGACAGTATTGAAACGGCGGACGCCATGCATGCCCGGGGCTTTGGGGCCGTGAAGCGGCGCAGCACGTATGCGCTTTTTCGGTGGACACTGCGGGATACGGCGGTGCTGGCAGCCATAGCGCTTTTGGCCTGCGCGGCGTTTTGGGCGCTTTTAGGCCCCGGTGGGCAGTACGCCTTTTATCCAAGGTTGGGGGCGCTGGCCCTAAACGGCTGGACGGGCTTGGGGCTGGCGGCTTATGGCGCGCTGCTGCTGTTTCCGCTATTATGGCAAGGGGAGGAAAACCTGCTATGGAAGATACGCACAGCCCGGCGATAACGCTGCGGGGCTTCTCATTTCAATATGCCGGGGCAAAAGAGCAGGCCCTGCGGGAGCTGGACGTCAAGGTCGAGCGAGGAGAGATGGTACTGCTGTGCGGCAGCACGGGCAGCGGCAAGAGCACGCTGCTGCGCTGCCTAAAGCGGGAATTGGCCCCGCATGGCCAAAGAACAGGGACGATCCTGTTCGGCGGCCGGGAGCAGGCCGAGCTGGAACCGCTGGAGGCGGCGGGACGGATCGGCTTTGTGCTGCAGGACCCGGATAACGGGATCGTGACCGATACGGTGTGGCACGAGCTGGCCTTTGGCCTGGAAAACCTGGGGCTGCCCACGGCGGTCATCCGCCGTCGGGTGGCGGAAACGGCGCATTTTTTCGGCATTGCGCCCTGGTACCGCCGCCGGGTGCACGAACTGAGCGGCGGGCAAAAGCAGATCTTAAACCTGGCGTCAATTATGTCCATGCAGCCGGAGATCTTGCTGCTGGATGAGCCGACCGCCCAGCTGGACCCCATTGCCGCGGGCGAATTTTTGCAGGCGTTAGGAAGGATCCACCGGGAGCTTGGGGTCACGGTGATCCTGTGCGAGCACAGGATGGAGGAGATACTGCCCATGGCGGACAGCGTGTTGTATCTGGAAGCAGGGCGCGCGGCGTTTCGCGGCACGCCCCGCGGTTTTGCAGAATTTGTGCTGGCAGACCCCAGCCATCCCTTTATCCCCGCGCTGCCCGCTGCCTGCCGGCTGCCTGGCGGCCGGCCGCTGATCACGGTGGCGCAGGGGCGGGAATGGGTAGGCGAAAATGCGCGCAAGCTCGCTTGCCGCAAGAGCGTCCCCGACCCGGCGCTGGGGGAACCGGTGCTTTCGGCCAAAGAGATTTGGTATCAATACGATAAAGAGCAGCCCTACGTGCTGCGCGGCATGGAGCTTAAGCTGCACCGGGGGGAGATTTTGGCCCTGGTGGGGGGCAACGGCAGCGGAAAAAGCACGGCGCTTTCCGTACTGTGCGGGCTGCAAAGGCCGGCGCGGGGGAGAGTCAAAAGGGCGAAGGGGAGCCGGGTGGCCCTGCTGGTGCAGCGGCCCCGGGCGCTTTTTACCTGCGATACCCTGCGCGAAGATTTGATGGCCTGCGCGGCGGATGAAAAAGCGATGCTGGCACAGGCCGGGTATTTTGGCCTTACACACCTGCTCGGCCACCATCCCTATGACTTAAGCGGCGGCGAGATGCAAAAGGCGGCGCTTTGCAAGCTGCTGCTGACCGAGCCGGATATCCTGCTGCTGGATGAGCCGACCAAGGGGCTGGACGCCTTTGCAAAAGCGGAGATCGCGGCCCTGCTGCGGCGCTTGGCAGGGGCGGGCAAGGCCATTTTACTGGTCACCCACGATTTGGAGTTTGCCGCCGCCAACGCCCGGCGCTGCGCCATGCTTTTTGACGGCGAGGTGCTTTGCACGCAGGCCGCCCATGCGTTTTTCCTGGGGAATATGTTTTATACCACGGCAGTGAGCCGCATGACTCGCGGGCTGGTGGAGGGTTGCGTGGTGGAGGAGGATATCCTATGGAGCGGGCACTAAGGTGGACAGAACCCCTCGCGCTGGCGTTGGTTCCGGCGGCTTTGGCCCTGTGCGCGTACTTTCAGGCGGAGAATACCGCACTTTTGACCACGCTGGCGGCACTGGCGGCGCTGCTGCCCTTTTTTATGCAGATGGAGCTTAAACGCCTGCGCGCGCGGGATGTGATGCCTGTGGTGGTACTCAGCGCGCTGGCAGTGGTAGGGAGATGGCTGTGCGCGCCGCTGCCAAACTTCATGCCGGTCACGGCTATCGTCATCGTTGCCGGCCTGGTATTCGGCAGGCAAAGCGGATTTTTGACCGGGGCGCTTTCCGCCCTGGTATCTAACTTCTATCTGGGCCAGGGCCCCTGGACGCCCTGGCAGATGTACGCCTGGGGGCTGGCGGGTTATCTGGCCGGGCTGCTGGCGCCGCTGCTTGCGCATAAGGGCGCCTGGCGGGTGTATCTTTTCGGCGCATGCGCCAGCGCGCTTTATGGGGCGATATTGGATAGCTGGTTCGTCATCTCTTATGTGCAGCCTTTCAGCTTGGAGGGAGCGCTGGCGGCGTATGCCGCAGGGCTGGCGTTTAACCTGAGCCATATCGCCTCGACGCTGCTGTTTCTGCTGCTGGCCTGGCAGCCCTGGCGCCGGAAATTAGAACGGATCAAAATAAAATATGGCATTTTAGAAAAGCCGTAAAAGTATAGAACTTCAAGCGCCGCAAATTGCGGCGCTTTTTTAACACAATGTGGAAGGATGTGAAAATTTAACCAAGCCCCCTTGACATGGAGTTTACTCAAAGTCCTATCATGGCGCTAATCCGAAATGGAAACAATCCTTGCCTGGCTTTTGCGCGCGGCGGGGCAAACTAGGGTTGGGCACGTTGGCTGAGTAAGAACACGTGGAAAGGAGAAAAAATATTGCATATTGGCAAAAAAACGATCTGGAGGACGAGAAAAAAGCTGACGATATCCGTATTTTGCACAGCTATTTTGCTGGCCTGCACCGCATTTGCCCGGGCCGACGCAGGCGGAGTGGAAAAGGCAGACCTAGCCGGCTATTTGGATAGGGTAGAGATACAAGCATCCTTTGCCAATACACGGGAAAGCCTGCTGCCGCAGACGGTGGTCTACCAAACCGTAGAGGACTTTTTTTATGAACCGCTGCCGGAGGGCAAAACGAAGAAGAAGGCGCTGGTCATCGGCTACGACGGATACCGTGCCGACGGGCTTCAGACGATTTTAAGCACCGGCGGCGCGGTAGAGCAAACCAGCCAAGCGGGCGGACTGTACCTGACCTATGCCGGCGGCATAAGGGGCGCAGACGAGCAAAGGACGGAAACGGCGCCGGGATGGGCCTCGATCCTGACCGGGAAATGGCAGGATGAGACCGGAGTAACGGACAACGGGCAGGTAAAAAACGCAGAAGCCAAAACCTTTTTGACCGATCTGGCGCAAAAAGGGCATGAAGTTTCCTTTATCTTTTCCTGGCAGGGCCACCAGGGCACGTATGGCGGCGATATCGCACAGGCCCAGCGGGAAGAGCTGCCGGTACGCTACCTTTTTACGCAGGACGATGCGCAGTCGCAGGCTGCCGCCCTTCGCAGCGTAAGTAAGGATGCGGGAGAAGGGCAGATGGAACCGCAGGACGCGGACCTGACTTTTTTGATCTATGAGCATACCGACCACGCGGGCCATTCCACAGGCTATGGCAACCAGAACCCAGCGTACGCGCAGGCCTGCCGGGAGGTGGATACCTGGGCGGCCGGACTGCTGGAGGCGATCGCACAGCGGGACAGCTATGATGAAGAGGATTGGCTGATCCTGATCACCACCGATCATGGCGGCGTGGACAGCGGCCACGGCGGGCAGAGCGATGAAGAGCGGATCACCTGGCTGGCCAGCAACCGCCCGCTGACGCTGGATAAGGCGGCAATAGCCTGCTGCCAGTAGCGGCAGAACCCAGCACGGCAAAATGTTTCAAGTTGGGCAACAAAAAAGCAGCGCATATGCGCTGCTTTTTTCAATCATTAATTGTTGCCCGCGCCCGTAGGCGCTTCACTTCAGCTTTTTTTATAAAGTGATCTTTACGCTGGTCTGGCACCCGGTAAGCAGGACGCCCTCTTGCGTCTCTTCAAAGGCAGCGCCTTTCACCGCCTGGGGCACGGCGCCGTGCAGTACCAAAGAATAGGGCTTATCCGTGCGTACGTGGACGGTGAGCACGCCGCCGCTGCAAGTAGCCTGCGCCTCAAGGGCGCATGCGCCCTTTTGATCGGGGACACTGCAACTGGCCTGCATGCCATCCTCAAAGCCATAAAGGTGAAGTGCCGCATGGTCGGCAAAATCGTAATCAGGCCGGCCGGTCTGGTTGCCGATGGGCAGAATGCTGCCCGGCCGCACGAACAGCGGCAGGCTCAAAAAGCCGTATTCCTCCGTATAGAAGCGGCCGCCCTCGTACACCTTGCCGTTTAGCAGGTGCGTCCAGCGCCCCTCGGGCAGGTAGTAGGTCACCTGGTTATCCGCGCTGAAGATGGGCGCCACCAGCAGGTTATCGCCCAGCATATACTGGCGTTCTAACGCGGCGCAGGCCGCATCCTGCGGGAATTCCAGCACCATGGCCCGCATCATGGGGATGCCGGTCTGGGCGGTCTGAACGGCTTGGCCGTACAGATAGGGCATCAAGGCGCATTTTAAGTGGGTAAAGTAACGCACCACATCCACGGCCTCGTCGTCAAAGTTCCAGGGCACCCGGTAGGAGTTGCTGCCATGCAGCCGGCTGTGGGAGGAGAGCAGCCCAAAGGCCGCCCAGCGCTTGTATACGTCCGGCGGCGCGGTCTGCTCAAACCCGCCGATATCATGGCTCCAAAAGCCAAAGCCGCTCATGCAAAAGCTTAAGCCGCCCCGCAGGGATTCCGCCATAGAAGGGTAGGTGGCCGTGCAATCGCCGCCCCAGTGTACGGGAAAGGCTTGTCCGCCCGCCGTGGCCGAGCGGGCGAAGACCACCGCCTCATCGCGGCCCTTGACCCGGCAGAGAAGGTCGAACACCACCTTGTTGTAAAGATGGGTATAGTAGTTATGCATTTTTGCCGGATCCGAGCCATCGTAATACTGCACGTCTACGGGGATGCGCTCGCCAAAATCGGTCTTAAAGCAATCTACCCCCATCTCCAGTAGCGCCTCAAGCTTTGAGGCGTACCAGGCGCAGGCCTGCGGGTTGGTGAAGTCCACCAACGCCATGCCGGGCTGCCACATGTCAAACTGCCAAACGCTGCCATCCAGGCGCTTGACCAGATAGCCGGCCGCCTTGCCCTCGGCAAAGAGCTTGGATTTTTGGCCGATATAAGGGTTGATCCATACGCAGATTTTAAGCCCCTTGGCCTTGAGGCGGGCCAGCATGCCCTCGGGATCCGGGAAAAAGCGCTTGTCCCACTCAAAATCGCACCACTGGTACTCCCGCATCCAGAAACAGTCGTAATGGAATACGCTAAGGGGAATGTCCCGCTGGGCCATCCCGTCGATAAAGCGGGTCACGGTCTGCTCGTCATAATCCGTGGTAAAGGAGGTAGACAGCCACAGCCCAAAGCTCCAGGCCGGCGGCAGGCTGGCCCGGCCGGTCAGCGCCGTATAGTTGGAGAGGGCGCCCTTCATATCGGCCCCACCCAGCACGAAATAGTCCAGCGTCTCGCCCGGGACGGAAACCTGGGTCTTGGTGGTCAGCTCGCTGCCCACCTCATAGCTCACTTGCTCTGGATGGTTGGCAAATACGCCGTAACCCCGGTTGGAGAGAAAGAAAGGGATGTTTTTGTAGGACTGCTCCGACCCCGTGCCGCCGTCCTTATTCCAGATATCCACGCTTTGGCCGTTGCGCACCAGCGGGGTGAACCGCTCGCCCAGGCCATAGATGTTTTCGCCTACCGAAAGGGAGAACTGCTCGCGGATAAAGCGGTCCGGCCGCCGCCAATCGGGCGCGTAGGCGGCGAAATTGCCGTTCACCCGATTGATCTCCGCCTCGCCGGGGCCGATGATATAGGCCATGCTGCCGGCGCTGCACTCCGTCAGCAGCCGGGCACCGTGGTAAAACGCGTAGTGCAACCTGCCGGATTTGGCGATCTCCACCCGGGTCTGGCCGCTGTGCAGCACGATTTTATCCTCCAGGTCCTCGATGACGGGTAGGAACCCTTCCTGCTCATAGATTGTAAAGTGCGGGCTGCTACCGTAGCTCTCGTCAAAATGGGAGATCTGTACGCGGATGATCTCCTCCCGCGGCGCGGTAAAGCGCAGGGTGATCATGGTGGCGTTTAAGGTATCGCCCCGGGTCTGCACCCGGTTGGTAGGCACGTACAGGGTCACGCCGTTTGCATCAATATGATAGTCGCCCATGGCCTCTAGCCGGTGCAGGGTCAGCCCGGCGCGAGCCATCCATTGTCCATCGGTAAATTTCATGGCAAATCCTCCTTCAATATTCATTTTATCCCAGTGGGTCAACTCTATTCTAAGCGCTGCTTGACAAGTTGTAAACCTATAAAGTGCGGCAAAATGCAAACAGAGCTTGAACGGACCGGGGCGCTTGAAACCCACCCCCATTTCCGCTATAATAAACCGGAACTTAAGAAGCTGGAGGGATGGGCATGCGGCGCTTTATTACAGGCCCGGGGCAGGCGGGGGAACCCTGCGTTACGCTGGCCGGGGAAGAGGCACGGCATATCGGCCGCGTGCTGCGCATGCAGCCGGGGGAACAGGTGATGCTGCTGGATGGGGAAGGCCGGGAGGCGCCCTATGAGATCGTAGGGATCACG
Organism: Luoshenia tenuis; assembly: GCF_014384745.1. Taxonomy (NCBI): domain Bacteria; kingdom Bacillati; phylum Bacillota; class Clostridia; order Christensenellales; family Christensenellaceae; genus Luoshenia; species Luoshenia tenuis. The sequence goes on along the minus strand of NZ_JACRSO010000002.1, from coordinate 390,812 downwards.
GCTAAGGAGGTGGCGCTTCGCGCCTGCGGCCCGCTTGTGCCCTCGCCCTGTGAACCGGAGCTGCGCCTGACGCTCTATCAGGCGCTGCCCAAAGCGGATAAGATGGAATGGATCATCCAAAAGGGCGTGGAGCTTGGCGCCTATGCCTTTTGCCCGGTGCGCACGCGCAACTGTGTGGCCCGGATTGAAAAGGGGACGGACGCGCAAAAAAAGCAGGCGCGCTGGCAGCGCATCGCCCTGGAGGCGGCAAAACAAAGCGGCCGGGCGCGAGTGCCCCAGGTGAGCTTGCCGCTGGATTTTGAAGAAATGCTGCCCCGGTGGCAGGCCCACGAGGCCGCGCTGGTGCTGTACGAAAACGAGGAGCAGCTGGATATCGTGCAGGCGTTAGCGCCGGTCAAGCACGTAAAAGATATAGCGATATTGATCGGCCCCGAAGGGGGCTTGGAGCGCGACGAGGTCGCTAAGCTTTGCCAAGGCGGGGCCAGGGCGGTTGGGCTGGGCCCGCGCATCCTGCGCACGGAAACGGCGGGGATGGCGGCGGCCAGTGTGATCATGGCGCTGTGCGGCGAGATGCGGGCCCGCTGAAGCGGGCCGGAATAAGGATGGTAAAATGGACAAGACGATGGCGCTTGTGACCCTGGGTTGCAAGGTAAACCAATACGATACCCAAGCCATGCGGGAACTGCTGGCCCAGGCGGGCTATAGGGAGGTACCCTTTGAGGAAAAGGCGGACGTCTATGTGGTCAACACTTGCACGGTGACCGCTACGGGAGACCAGAAATCCCGCCAGATGATCGGCCGGGCGCACCATACCAACCCGGAAGCGCTGATCGTGGTGGCGGGCTGCTATGCCCAGCGCGCGGCGGCGGAGGCAGCGGCCATCCCGGGCGTTGGGCTGGTGTTGGGCACGCAGGACCGTGGGAAGATCGCCCAGCTGGTGGCGCAGGCCGCCGCCCAAAAAGGGGGGGCGCGCCTGGCGGTGGATACGCTGGAGAAAAAGGGGCTGCCCTACGAGGGGCTGCGCGTGACCCAGAGCCAAGCGCATACCCGGGCTAACCTGAAGATACAGGAGGGGTGCAGGCAGTTTTGCACCTACTGTATCATCCCCTACGTGCGGGGGCCGCTGCGCAGCCGGGCTGTGGAGGATGCGGCGCAGGAGGCGGAAAGGCTGGTGGCAGCCGGCCACCGGGAGATCGTCCTGACGGGCATCCATCTGACCAGTTATGGCCTGGATGGAGAGGAAAAGGGGCGTTATAAGGGGGAACAGCTGCTGGAGCTGCTGGGCAGGCTGGAGGCGATCCCCGGCCTTGCGCGGGTGCGGATGGGATCGGTGGAGCCGCAGCTGTTGCACAGCCGCTTTATTGAAGGGCTGCGTCCGCTCAAAAAACTGTGCCCCCACTGGCACGTATCGCTGCAGAGCGGCTCGGCCGGCGTGTTGTCGCGTATGCGGCGCACCTACGGCCCGGAAGAGTACCTGGCGGCGCTTGAGCGGCTGCGCGCCGCTTTCCCGGGCGTGGCCATCACCACGGATGTGATGTGCGGCTTTCCGGGCGAAACGGAGCAGGAGCACCGGGAATCGCTGGCCTTTGTGGAACGCGCGGCGTTTAGCCGCATCCACGTATTTACCTATTCGCCCCGGGCGGGCACGCCGGCGGCGCAGATGCCCTTACAGGTGCCCCGTGCGGAAAAGAAGCGCCGCACCCATGAGATGCTGCGCCTGGGGGAGCGTTTGGAAGCGGCGTACATGGAAGGGCTGCTGGATACAGTGCAAGAGGTGCTCTTCGAAACGCCGGTCGAGGGGATGGCGGACACATCCGCGGGCTATACGCCCAGCTATGTGCACGTGCGCTGCACAGGCGCGGCCCCGGGGGAGCTGGCCAAGGTCAAAATCATTTCCCGCCAGGGCGAGTTTTTGACCGGCCAGGCGGTTAAAGGGTAGCCGAAATAAAAAAGCATACTTTGGAACTCGTTCCATTGTCATTCAGAGGGAGGGCGGCTAGTTTATGGCGGGCGAGCGTGTATGGAAACATAGGAAGCCAGGAGTGGATGAGGGGGCGTTAGTCCGGGAGCGGAGCCGGGAAACGAAATAAAGACTGTGGCGGACGGCAAAAGTTTGGAAACTCTCAAGAGCCGGGAGCGGATGAGGGGGCGATAGCCCGGGAGCGGAGCCGAGAAACGAAATAAAGACTGTGGCGGACGGCAGAAGTTTGGAAACTCTCAAGAGCCGGGAGCGGCTAAAAGGGCGATAGCCCTGTCATTCAGAGGGAGGCCGTAAGGCCGAGCGAAGAATCCCCTGCGCTGGCAGAGTAGCAGCGCTTGATCTGTAGGATGAAGGATGTGCACAGCCAAGAAGGCATCAAGAGATTCCTCGCCTGCAGCTCAGAATGACTGCTCAGCATACAGTTTATCAGCGGGAAAGCATAGGTTTTTGTTCAGAGAAAAAACAGAACTTAACGCGAGGCAGGGAGAAAAGATAAGGAACGAGTTATATATGTTAAGGGGGAAGGGGGATTCCGATTTCCCCCTTTACCCCCTAACAATCCCTAATCCCCCCAAACGGCCACTCCGTGGTGGGGACGGAGGTTGTTCAAGCTCTCCGATGTAGATAAAAAGATATATTTTCCGGTCGTTTCGCTAATGTTCTGCTCTTCAATAACCCACACTTGCCTCCCTCTGACGAGGGAGGTGGCGCACCCAGTGGGTGCGCCAGAGGGAGAGATTCCGTTGAACAAAAACCTATCGATCATTATGCAAAGGGGCAGCCGGGGCGGCTGCTTCTTTTTTGGATGGCGCGTGTCGCGGCCATCCTCACAAAACAAAGAACAGGGCGGGATCCCTTACATTTCCATGGAGAAGGGCTTGCAATTCCGACACATTTGGTTATAATAGAATTAAGGTCAAAGAATGTCAAAACCAAATGTGGGGTGAGGACGATGTCGGTATTGAGCGACAGTATCGAACAGTTTATACGCGATTTGATTCAGGAAGAAAAGCAGGTGGACCTGCAGCGCAATGAATTGGCGGAGTATTTCCGCTGCGCGCCCAGCCAGATCAATTATGTGCTGGCCACGCGCTTTACCATCGACAGGGGCTATAAAATCGAGAGCCGCAGGGGCGGCGGCGGGTATATTCGCGTGATCCGCCTTAATATTGATGATAATGACTACCTGTTTCAACTGCTGACCCAGCGCATCGGCGAGGCACTCAGCGAAAATACGGCCAGGCAGCTGGTGGCCTATATGCGCGAGCAGCGGATTGTAGATGAAAAGGGCGCCCGCCTGATCGAGGCGGCGGTAAGCGATAAGGCGCTGCGCCTGCCCTATCCGCTTAAGGATCAGGTGCGGGCCAGCGTGATGAAATCCATGGTATTGACGCTGTTTGACCAATAGCGAGGAATAGAAAGGGGATGGGCCTATGCTGTGCGAGGGATGCGGATTGCACCAGGCGACCTATCATTATACCAGTATCGTAAACGGGCAAAAGGTGGAACGCCACCTGTGTGAGGAGTGCGCGGCCAAGCTGGGCGCGGGCAGCGAATGGGCGCTGGGCAACATCCTGGCGGGCCTTTTGGGGTATCTCCCCAAAGAACAGGAGCCTTCCCAGCAGGAACAGACCATCAAGCGTTGCCCGGGGTGCGGCTGGACCCTGGAGCAGATCCAAAATACCGGCCTTGTGGGCTGCGCCCAGTGCTATGATACCTTTGAAAAAGAACTGGGCCAGGTCATCAAGCACGTGCAGGGCAAGGACCGCCACGTGGGCGCCAGCCCGGCAGGGACGCCTGAAACCCAGGGGCAGGGCGCAGACCAGCTTGAAGCGCTGCGTGCGCAGATGGCCCAGGCGGTTGAAAAAGAGGATTTTGAGCAGGCGGCCGTATTGCGCGATAAGATCAAGGCGCTGGAGGGCGAAGGCGCCGTAAAGGAGGGATAGGCATGGGCATATGGGAGATGGACGGCCCGCAGGGCGATGTGGCGGTGACCAGCCGCGTGCGCATCGCGCGCAACTATGCAGATTACGCCTTTCCCGCGGCGCTGGATCAGGCCCGAAAAGAGCAGATCGCCGCGCAGACCGGCGAGCTGTTGTCCGGCCGTCCGGGCTTTACCTGGCTGCGCCTGGGGGAGCTGGACGAGCTGCAGCTGCGGCAGCTGGGCGAGAATTATCTGGCCAGCCCGGCCCTGATCCAAAACGCGAAGGTGGCCGCCCTGGCGCTAAATGAAGAGCGGACCACGGGCGTGATGGTCAACGAGGAAGATCATCTGCGCATCCAAAGCCTGGCAGCGGGGCTGGACCTAGAACACGCCCTAGGACAGGCGCAGCAGCTTTGTAGCGATTTGGAGGCGCAAAAACCGTATGCCTTTAGCGCAAGGTGGGGATACTTGACCAGTTGTCCCACCAATATCGGGACGGGGCTGCGCGCATCGGTGATGATGCACCTGCCGGCGCTGACGATGATGGGCAAGATCAATACCATCATCGAGGCGGTAGGCAAGATCGGCCTGACCGTGCGCGGCAGCTATGGCGAGGGCAGCGCGGTCAGCGCGGACCTGTATCAGATATCCAACCAGGTCACCATGGGGCTGACGGAAAAGGAGATCGCCGCCAGCGTACAAAACGCCTGCATGCAGGTGATGGCGCAGGAGCGCCTGGCGCGCAAGGCCATGATGGCTGCCCGGCCGCTGGAATTGCAGGACCGGCTGATGCGGGCCTGGGGCGCCATGCAAAACGCCAGAATGATGGAGTTAAAGGAATTTATGCGCCTTTACTCCGACGTGCGCCTGGCCGAAAGCTGCGGATATGTGCAGATACACGACCAGCAGGCCTTCCGGGCGCTGCTGTGCGACGCGCAGCCGGCCAGCTTGCAGCTGCGCTCCGGACGCAGGCTGTCGGCGCGGGATCAGAACATCGCCCGGGCGGAACTGGTGCGCAAGTGCCTGGCCCAGTGACGAACCGCCTGCAGCGCAAGGATAGTTTTTAACGAAAGGAAGCGAAAAAGCATTATGGCAGTTTACAATAGATTTACGAAAGGGGCCCAGCGGGCGCTGGCGCTATCCCAGAAAGTTGCCCGTGAGTTGGGGCATAATTACGTCGGCACGGAGCATCAGCTCTATGGCCTTGCCGAGGAAGGACAGGGCGCGGCGGCACAGATTTTGAGCCAGCTGGGCGTGACGACGGATAAGATTCTGCAGCAGATCGAACAGCTGATCGGCCGCGGCCCGTATCAGTTCAACGATAACTTTGGCTATACCCCGCGCAGCAAAAAGATCATTGAGGCCAGCGTGGCCGAGGCCAATAATATGGGCCACGATTACGTGGGGACCGAGCACCTTCTGCTGGCCCTGATGCACGAGCGCGAGTGCGTAGCCGCCCGGATCATGATGAACCTGGGCGTGGATATCCGCGGGGTCAGCGAGGCCATCATCGAGCAGCTCACCCAGGAGGGCGGGCGAAAAGAGAAGGCTGCCGGCGGCAAGAAAGGGGATGGCAAAACCCCCACGCTGGATCAGTTTACCCGCGACCTGACGCAGGCCGCCCGCGAAGGGCGGCTGGACCCGGTGATCGGCCGGGCCAGGGAGGTGGAGCGGATCGTACAGATCCTCTCGCGCAGGACGAAGAACAATCCCGTACTCATTGGGGAGCCGGGCGTAGGCAAGTCCGCCGTGGTAGAGGGGCTGGCCCAGCAGATCGTAAGCGGCAATATCCCCGAACTGCTGAAAAATAAGCGCGTGCTCTCGCTGGATCTTTCCGGGATGCTGGCGGGCGCCAAGTACCGGGGCGAATTTGAGGAGCGGCTGAAAAACGCCATGGAAGAGATTCAGAAATCCGACGATATCATCCTGTTTATTGACGAGCTGCACACCCTGATCGGCGCGGGCGCGGCGGAGGGCGCCATCGACGCGGCCAATATTCTAAAGCCTGCGCTGGCCCGGGGCGAGCTGCAGTGCATCGGCGCAACGACGCTGGAGGAGTACCGCAAGCATATCGAGAAGGACTCGGCGCTGGAGCGCCGCTTCCAGCCGGTGACGGTGGGCGAGCCTACGCCTGAAGAGGCGGTGGAGATCCTCTTCGGCCTGCGGGACCGGTATGAAGCCCACCACAAGGTGCGCATTACCGATGAGGCGATCCGGGCCGCAGTGGCCCTTTCGGACCGGTATATCTCGGACCGTTACCTGCCGGATAAAGCCATCGACCTGATGGACGAGGCGGCCAGCCGGGTGCGCATTAAAAGCTACATCGCCCCGCCGGATATGAAGGCCATCGAAGCCAAACTGGAGGCCCTTTCCAAGGAGAAGGCCGAGGCGGTGCACAACCAGAACTTTGAAAAGGCCGCCCAGCTTAGGGATGAAGAGCATAAACTGCGCGAGGAGATGGAGGCCGCTAAAATCGCCTGGCAGGAGCGCAAGGGCGAGGAGATTTCCACCGTTGGCGAGGAGGACATCGCCCAGATCGTAGCCAGCTGGACCAATATCCCCGTCAAGCGGATGACCGAGGACGAGAGCGAGCGGCTGCTGCGCCTGGAAGATGAGCTGCACAGCCGCGTGATCGGCCAGGATGAGGCCGTGGTCGCGGTGGCGCGGGCGATCCGCCGGGCGCGCGCAGGGCTGAAGGACCCCAAGCGCCCCATCGGCTCGTTTATCTTCCTGGGCCCCACGGGCGTGGGCAAGACCGAGCTGAGCAAGGCACTGGCCGAATCCCTGTTTGGGGATGAAAACGCCATGATCCGCATCGATATGTCCGAGTATATGGAGCGGCATACCGTTTCGCGCCTGGTGGGCTCCCCCCCGGGGTACGTGGGCTTTGACGACGGCGGCCAGCTGACAGAGAAGGTGCGGCGCAAACCCTACAGCGTGGTGTTGTTTGACGAGATCGAAAAGGCGCATCCAGATGTGTTCAACATTCTTTTGCAGGTTTTGGAGGACGGAAGGCTGACCGATTCCCACGGCAAGACGGTGGACTTCCGCAACACTGTGGTCATCATGACCTCTAACGTAGGGGCGCATACCATCCGCCGCCAGCAGACCATGGGCTTTGGCTCTTCGGACGATATCGGCATCTCCTATGAGCGGATGAAGGAAAACGTGATGAACGAGCTCAAGCAGACCTTCCGGCCCGAGTTCATCAACCGCGTGGATGAGATCATCGTTTTCCATCCGCTGGAGCAGGAGCACGCCCGCCGGATCGTAGATTTGATGCTGCATTCCGTGGCCCAGCGCCTGGAGGAAAAGGAAATTTATCTGGAAGTGACGGACGCGGCCCGGGATCACCTGGCCAAAGAGGGCTTTGATACGATGTATGGCGCCCGCCCGCTGCGCAGGGCCATCCAGCGCCTGGTGGAGGACAGCCTGGCTGAAGAGATCCTCTCTGGCAAGGTCAAGATCGGCCAAAAGGTCAAACTGGACTTTGAGCAGGATCAGCTGACCTTTACGCCCGTGCCGGTAGACAGCGGCGCCGGGCAGGCGCAGGCGGAACAGGCGCCTGTAGGCTAAAGGCCGCCGGATGAATCCACAAAAAGATGGGTAACGATTGTGGTTGCCCATCTTTTTATTTTGGCTTATAATACCATCACAAGGCGTTGCCTGAAAAGGAGGGCAAAATAGTGGAACAGGTCAATAAGCGCGTTACGCTGATCTTTACGGTGGTCACCCTGATTTTGGTGGGCGGCTTGGTGATCTATGCTTTTTTCATCGCGGGCAGCGGCGGGGTAAAGGTGCGGTTGCAGGAGAATAAATTGCGCGTGCAGGCCATGATGTGCGATGTAACCTGCGGCCTGGACGAGATCGAGCGGGTCGAACTGCGGCAGGATTATGACCTGGGCCGGCGCACCAATGGCTTTGGCAATATGCGGATGAAGTCCGGCGCGTTTAAGAACGATGAACTGGGCAGCTACCGCTGCGCCACGGTCACCTCGTCTGAATGGGTGATCCTCGTCCACATCCGCAACGACCAGCCGCTGGTTTTCAACCAGGCCACAGGGGAGGATACGCAGGCCTTTTATCAGCAACTGCAAAGCGCGCTGCCCGCGGCCTGACGGTAGTATCAAGATAAGCACATAAAATCAGCCGGCGCCCAAATGGGACGCCGGCTTTTTCTGCTTTCAGCCTTGCTTTTTTCGGTTCAGCCCTTCAGACCCCGCGATTGGCGGTCCATATCCTCGATCACGATATCGTAGATCTCGCCAAGGCCCGCACAGTATTCCAGCACCTTCCAGGGCTGATTGGTGTGGTAATGGAGCTTGATCAGCGTTTCATCCCCGACCACGAGCAGGCAATCGCCCTCAAACCCGGCGGCGATCTGCCGGTAGATTTCGTCTTCGTTCAAGTTGATCCCGTCGATGAGCAGCTGCGTATCGTAGCGGTATTCCAGCATATTGATTATTCTCCTTTTGCGCTAAAAGCGGATATTGGCTTCAAAGCAATTCTGTTCGCCCAGCATCCCGCAAAGGTAATAACCCGGCGCATCGGCCAGCGCGGCGCGGTAAAGGGTCAGCTCCTCGCCAAAGCGGGCCTCATGATGGTAAGAGAGCACCAGCTTTTTGACCGAGCCGTTTTGGAAGTGCTCGATCGGCAGGCAATCGCAGATGATATCGGCATACTCAGTATTGTTCAGGTGCCGGTTTTGGTCGATGCGGGAATAGGCCACCTTTACGCTGCCAGCCGCCTCCAGTGCATCGGGCTTTTCCATCGTCAGAGAATGCTCCTGCGTCACCGGGGCGATAAAGGGCCAGTCGATCCCCTCGGGCGGGCGGCGGAGGATGCGCCGGGTGCGGGTGTCGATCAGGATCCAGCGCGAATCCATGGCTGCGGCCAGCGCGCCGTCCTCATCATATAAGCCGGTGTAACGGTTGTACACCGCCCGCACCGGCAGCGCAGGCCGGGTGACCAGCTTAACGGCCTCGCCCACGCGGATATCCTTATACACCTCAAGGGAGAGCTTGGCCAGCAAAAACGCGGTATGTGTTTCCTCATACACCTGCGCGGTGATCCCTAAGGCGTCGCAATGATCCGTCGATACCTGCTGGACCTGGCGCATGATGGCGCTGGGCTTTATCCGGTTTTGAAAATCACATTCATATTGGCTGACGATAATACTTTTTTCAAAAGATTCCTGTATCATGGCAAACCATCCTTATCCAATTCATTCCATAAACCAGTATACCACAAAACCCGTTTAAATTTACAGCCGCAGGGCTGTGCCCAATAAAACGCAAGAATCTACAAAAAGGGGATTGACGGAGCGCGGTGCAGGGTTTATAGTAGAATTAAACGTAGGACGTTCTACAAATATGAAGCGGAGGGAAGGACTGATGAAAAAGACCGTCATGTCGATCCAGGGGGACCGTTTTTTGCTCAACGGCAAGCTGACCTACAGCGAGAACGCGGACTGTCCGCACCAGGGCCTGCTGATGAACGCCAGGTTCATCCAGGGCATATTTGACGACGCGGCTGACCGGGAGCGCTATAATCGCTTTGGCAAGCATTTTGATCCGGAAGAGAATACAGACGAGCTGATCGCCGCGCTGCCGGATTGGTATGCGGCGGGGCTGCGGGCCTTTACGGTGGGCTTGCAGGGTGGCGGGCCCTGCTTTACCATTGCCCTTGATACCATCCAGAATAACCCCTATGGCAGCGATGGCAAGGCCCTGGACCCGGCCTACCTGAATCGTCTGGCCAGGCTCATCGACGCGGCGGACGAACTGGGCATGGTGGTGATCGTCAGCCTGTTTTACGGCGTACAGACGGCGCTTTTGCAAGATGATGACGCGGTAGAAAACGCGGTAAAGGGCATTTGCGGCTGGCTGCGGGCGCGTGGGGATCGCAATATCATCATCGAGATCGCCAACGAGCATGATACCGGCGCTTATCTATGCCATAAGGTGCTGAGCGAAGAGAACGGCATTATCCGCCTGATGGAACTGGCCCGGCGCGAATCCGGCGGCATGCCGGTGGGGTGCAGCGGCACTGGGGGCTATTTTTCCGCCCGCATCGCCCAGGCCTCGGACGTGATCTTGATCCACGGCAACGAGCAGACCCGCAATCAGCTTTATAACCTGATCTTGAAGGCCAAGGCTGTGGAGCCCGCCCGGCCCATCGTGGTCAATGAGGATTCGCAGGCGCTAAGCCAGCTGCAGGTTACCTTCGCAAACGGCGTATCCTGGGGCTACTATAATAATATGACCAAGCAGGAGCCGCCGGTGGATTGGGGCATCACCCAGGGTGAGGACCGGTTTTACGCGCTGCGGCTGCGGGAATACCTCTATGGCGAAAAGCCCGACCTGCCGCTGGAGGACCAGTTCCACCTCCAGGGTTTGGAAAAGGACATGGCCTATGAGGATAAGCGCTTTTTGCGCCTGGCCAGCCTGTACCCTGAACAAGTCGACCATGTGGATTTCTTTCGCGATGGCGCGCTTTACCAGCAGGCCTATGACGACCCGTTCTGCGTAAACTTTATCGGTAACTGGATCCAGGAGCCGGTAGTGGGCATCAAGTCCGGGGAACAATGGCGTGCTGTCGTCCACCTTTGCGATGGCCGGGTGGTGGAAAAAACGGTAATCGTACCGTAGCAATGCGTAAAGGAGCGGTGGACGATGGCGGAACAGGAAAAGGGCCAATTGCGCCCGATCGGGCAAAAATCCATTGTGGAGCAGATCATCGATAGCATTATGGACGCCATCGTGGGCGGGGCCTACAGGCCGGGCACCAAGCTGCCCAGCGAGTTTGAGCTGATGGAGCAGATGCAGGTGGGCCGAAATTCCCTGCGGGAGGCGATGAAAGTGCTCTCCGCCATGGGGATCGTAGAGATCAAGCGGGGCGATGGCACTTACATCAGCACCCAGATGAACGCCTCGGCCTTTGACCGGGTGATCTACTCCATGGTTTACGATGCCGCCACCGGCGGCGAACTGCTGGAGCTGCGCCAGGTATTGGATGAGGCTACGGTGCGCCTGGCGATGGAAAAGATCACCCCAGAAGAATGTGCACTTTTGCAAGAGAGTATTGCCGCGATGCGCCTGGCCGCCCAAAAGGGCGATGTGGCGCAGATGCAGGCCTGCGACCTGGCATTTCACATGGGGCTGATCGAAAGCTGCAAAAACGCGTTTTTTATCCGCATCATGAAGGGCGTTTACAGCGTATTTGAAAGGTCGATCGGAGAGAATATCCGCATCGAACAGGTGGATTCCCAAGCGCCCGACCATCATCAGCGCCTGCTGGACTGTGTGCGCGGGAAGGATCACGCAGCGGTCGCCGCTGCCGTGGCCGACTCGCTGCGAACGTGGAAAGACCGGGTATAAGCCTGCCTGTCAAAGAGCAGCCCCGTGCCGGAATTTAAACCGGGCGGGGCTTTTTTTATGCCTGTTTTCATGAGGGCAGAAAGTGGGTAAACGTCTATGCCCTGTCAAGAGAGCCGATTGGTCGTTGACGGAAGGGGGAAAGGTGTTTAAAATGAGGGGGGTAAGGGGGGAGCGACTTGTCTAAGGAAATCTTACTGGGGATCGACATCGGGACGTCGGGGTGCAAAGTCGCCGCGTTTGATCTGGATGGCGGCGTCGTGGCTACGTCCTCACAAAGCTATGAAACCCGCTATCCGGGCCCACTATACGTGGAGCAGGATGCGATGGATTGGTGGCGCGCCGCCTGCCAGTGCTTGGAGGATATGCGGGGGCAGGGGCTGGAAGCGCGGCGGATCGCCGCAATCGGCATTGACGGTACCAGTTGGGCCTGCCTGCCGGTGGATGCGCAGGGTACGCCGCTGCGCCCGGCCATGATCTGGATGGATCGCCGGGCCGAGCCGCAGGCCAAGTGGATGCGCGAGACGATTGGGGAGCAGCGGTTGATCGCCCTGTCCGGCAACCCGGTGGACGCGGCCTATATCACGCCTAAAATGCTGTGGCTAAAGGCGCATGAACCGGATATCTATGATCGTACCCGGTATTTTTTGCAGTGCAATGCCTTTATCGCCATGCAGCTGACCGGCATGCCTTCGCAGGACTTATCCCAGGGGTATGGGTTCCATTTTTTTGATATCGCAAAGTTGCAGTATGATGAGGCGATGCTTGCCGCGCTGCAGCTGGATGCGGAAAAGCTGGCGCCTATCGTCCCCTGCCACCAGATCGTAGGAAGGGTGACGGAGCAGGCCGCCCGGGAGACCGGGCTTTGCGCCGGAACGCCGGTGGTGGCCGGCGGGCTGGATGCGGCCTGCTGCTCCCTGGGCGCGGGGGTGATCCGCCCGGGGCAGACGCAGGAGCAGGGCGGCCAAGCGGGCGGCATGAGTATTTTAACGGACCGGCCCCTGATCCATCCGCAGCTGATCCTGGGCTGCCACGTATTGCCGGGCGGATGGCTGTTGCAGGGCGGCTCTGTAGGCGGCGGCGGGACGATGCGCTGGTTCTCCCAGCAGCTGGCCGCGGCAGAGCAGGGGGAGGCCAAAGCGCAGGGCAAGAGCGTTTTTGAAGTGCTCAGCGACGAGGCCGACACGGTTCCCGCCGGCAGCGAGGGGCTGATCTTCCTCCCCTATATGGCTGGGGAGCGCTCGCCAATATGGGACAGCGACGCACGGGGCGTATTTTTCGGCCTGTCTTACGATAAGGGGCGGGCGCACATGGTGCGCGCCATGATGGAGGGGGTGGCCTACTCCCTGCACCATAACATCCAGACCGCCGCCCAGGTGGGCGCTCAGGTGGAGGCCATGGTCAGCGTGGGCGGCTCGGCCAACAGCCGGGTATGGACGCAGATCAAAAGCGATGTGACCGGGAAGCGCATTGAGGTGCCTTATTCCGACCATGCTACGCCCTTGGGCGCGGCCATTTTGGCTGGCGTGGGCTGCGGGGCTTATGCGGGCTTTGATGAGGCGGTGCAAAGATGCGTGCGCATCCAACGGGTGCATGAGCCGGATGGCCAGACCCATGCGCGCTATGGGCAGTATTTTGAGATTTATAAGGGGCTTTACCCCAAACTGAAGGACGATTTTGCCAAGCTGGCCCAGGCCGCGCGGTAATTGAAAGGAGCGACAAAATATGAAGGCAGCGGTTTTACACGCGAAAAACGACCTGCGCTGTGAAGAGGTGGAAAAGCCGGTCCCCCAGCCGGACGAGGTGCTGGTGAAGATCCGCTACTGCGGCATCTGCGGTTCGGATATGCCCAGGGTCCTGCAGGGCACGGCCCACTATTTCCCCATCATCCTGGGGCACGAGTTCTCGGGCGTGGTGGAGGCCGTGGGAGCGGATGTAGAAGACTTTAAGCCGGGCGACCGGGTCTCCGCCGCGCCGCTGGTCCCCTGCGGCGAATGTGAGGATTGCAAAAACGGCTGGTATTCTCTTTGCAAGAACTATGACTTTATCGGTTCCCGGCTGCCTGGCGCCTGGCAGGATTACCTGTGCGTGCCGGCGCGCAATGTCCTGCACGTACCTGACGATGTCAGCCTGGAGCAGGCCGCCTTTTTGGAACCCGCCACCGTGGCGCTGCACGGGCTGATGCTGATGGGCTTTGATAAGGATTACAGCCCTGAGCAGCGGGTAGCGGTATTTGGGATGGGCACCATCGGGCTTCTGACCCTGCAGTGCGCCAAATACCTGGGCGCCCAGGAGGTGGATGTGTTTGACATCGACGAGGCAAAGCTAGCCATCGCCAAAGAGTACGGCGCATCCCGCGCCTTTAATACCGCGGCGGAGGATTTTGACGCGCAGGTCAAGGCTGCCTGCCCCCGAGGGTACGATTGGGTGTTTGAGGCGGCTGGCTTCCCGGCTACGGAGATCATGTCCCTAAAGTACGCGGGCAACCGCTCCCGGGTCATGTTCATCGGCACGCCCTCGCGGCCGGTCACGCTGCAGCCTGCGGAGTTTGAGTATATCAACCGCAAGGAGCTGCTGGTTTCCGGCTCCTGGATGAGCTATTCCGCCCACTGGCCGGGCCGGGAGTGGCATGTGGCGCTGCAGGCGCTGGGCAGTGGCGTGGTGCAGACCGAAAAGCTGCTGGATTCCATCGTCCCGCTCTCCCAGGCGTATAAGGCTTTTAAACGCATCGAAAACCGGGAGGTCAGCGGCAAAATTTTATTGGAGGCGAATGAAAAATGCAATTAGTCAACCCGATTTTAATGTTACAAAAGGCAACGGAGCAGAAAAAGGCCATCTGCGCGCTGAACGCGCATACCTGCGAGAGCATCCAGGCCATCGTCTGGGCAGCCCAGCGGCTGGGGGCGCCGGTAATGGTTGCAGCCTCCCAAAGCACGTTGCAATATATGGGCGTGGCGGAGTTTGCGGCCATTGCCAAGGCGGTGGCTAAAAAGGCGGATGTGCCGGTGGCTCTGCACCTGGATCACTGCACGAAGTTCCCCATGATCGTGGAGTGCATCAAGGAGGGCTTTACCTCAGTGATGATTGATGGTTCCCACCTGCCCTATGAGGAGAACCTTGCCCTGGCCCAAAAGGTGGTAGAGGTGGCGCACGCGGCCGGCGTGGCGGTGGAGTCCGAACTGGGGCGCGTGGGCGGCGCGGAGGACGACCTGAACGTGGACGAGCGGGAAGCCACCTTTACCGTACCCGAGGAGGCGGCCGATTATGTGCGCCGCTCCGGGGTCGATTCGCTGGCGGTAGCTATCGGTACGGCGCATGGCGTATATAAGGGCACGCCCAAGCTGGATTTGGAGCGGCTAAGCGCGATCCGCGCGGCGGTATCGGTGCCGCTGGTACTGCATGGCGCCTCCGGCGTGCCGGATGATGCGGTGCGCGCTGCGGTGGCGCGGGGCATCGCTAAGGTCAATATCGCAACGGAGCTGAAGATTCCCATGGCCGGCGCGGTGCGCGAGGTGCTGCTGGGCGATGAGAATGAGACCGATCCGCGCCGGTATATGGGCCATGCGCGCGAGGTGGTCAGCGCGGTGGCGGAGAAGAAGATTCTGCTGTGCGGCGCGGATCAGATAACCTTTTAGCAATGGAGGGAAAAGAGAACTGGACCAGCCTGAGGGGCGAGGAGACCGTGCGCAAGGATCACCCGCGCATCGTACTGCGCGGCAAGCTGGATACTTTTGGCGCGCAGACGATGCTTTTGCAGCGCGAGGCGGCCCAGGCCGGGGAAGCGCAGCTGGCCCGGGCCCTTGGCGAGATCGCCGCCCTTTGCGGGCGGCTGATGCGCGCAGAAGTGCTGGACGAGCCTATGGGAGCGTGGACGCTGTTTGGCCTTACGCCCGCGCAGCTGCGCGAGCGTTCCCACCATACCCAGGCTTACTATGGGGTAGGCTTTTTGCAGGTGGACGCGGGGATGGAGCCTTTTTTACTCAAACTGAACCTTTTGCGCGCCCAGAGCCGGGAGATGGAGATCGCGGCGGTGGCTGCCTTGGATGAAAAGCACGCAACGCTGTTGGAGGCGTATAACCGCCTGTCCAGCGCCATCTATCTTTTGATGTGCCAGCGGGCGGGAAAAAATTAGGGGGATATTATGGCTAAAAAGCTATTGGTCGTCGGTTCGATCAACCAGGACTTGGTACTGTGCATGCCGCGGATGCTCAAACCGGGCGAGAGTTTGATCTGCAGCCAATACTTCTACTCCATGGGCGGCAAGGGGGCAAACGCCGCCGTCGCGGCGGCCCGTTTGGGCGGGGCGGTGGATTTTTGCGGCCAGGTGGGGGAGGATGAAACAGGGCAGACCCTGCGCCAGACCTTAAAGGATGAGGGCGTGGGCACTACGCATATGGCGCCGGTAAAGGGCTGCGCCACCGGCCTTGCCGTTATTTTTCTGGAGGACGACGGCAGCAACCGCATCGCCGTCTATCCCCAGGCCAATACAGCGCCAAGGCCTGAAGGGTGGCTGCGCGCGCTGCCGGAGGATTATGACGCGGTGATGATGCAGCTGGAGATCCCGCAGGATGTGATCTTGGAGACCGCTGCCTGGGCCGGAGAAAAGGGCATCCCCGTGGTGCTGGACGCAGGCCCTGCGCAGGCCTTCCCCTTGGAGCAGATGCGGGGCATGGCGATCCTCTCGCCCAACGAGACGGAGACCCAGGCGCTGACCGGTATCCTGCCGGATGCGGGGCAGGCGGGGCTGGCCGCGGCGCAAAAGCTGATGGAGCGGGGCGGCGCTAAATACGTGGTCATCAAGCTGGGGGCGCAGGGCTGCCTGGTCTACGATGGAGCGACGGCGACCCATATACCGCCTTACCCGGTAAAGGCGGTGGATACTACGGCCTGCGGAGACGCCTTTACCGGCGCCCTGACGCTGAACTTTTTGGAGACGGGCGATATACTGGCCGCGGCGCGGTATGCCAACGCCGTGGGGGCGCTTACGGCTACCGGCAAGGGGGCCATGCCCTCGCTGCCAACGGCTGAGGCGGTAAGCGCCTTTTTAAAAAAAGTTGAGGAATAGAAGATATCATGAGAAAGAAACTGATCGCCGCCATGCTGTGCGTGGTTTTGGCAATGGCCTTTTTCCCGACGACGGCGTTTGCCATGCAGATTTTTGTCAAGACGCTGACCGGAAAGCATATTACCCTGGAGGTGGAACCCACGGACCGGATCGAGGATGTTAAGGCCAAGATTCAGGATAAAGAGGGCATCCCGCCCGACCAGCAGCGGCTGATCTTCGCGGGCAAGCAGTTGGAAGACGGCAACACGCTACAGGATTATGGTATCCAAAAGGATAGTACGCTGCACCTGGTGCTGCGTCTACGCGGAAGCGTGACGCTTTCCCCCGAGGGAGATTTTGTATTTGCGGCGGTGGATGAGGGTTATGCGCCGGTAGACGCGTACGGACTGACGGTAAAAAACGAGGGCGCCACGCCCAGTCAGCCGCTGACGCTAGCCCTATCCGGCGAGGATGCGGACTGCTTTACGCTGTCTAAAACGCAGATCGACCCGCTTGCGCCCGACGGACAGGCAACGTTTACCGTGGCGCCGGTAGAAGGGCTGCCGGCGGGGGACTATACGGCCACGCTGACGCTGTCCGAAGCGGATATGCAAGATCAAACAGTGGAGATTCGCTTTACCGTGCGGGAGCATGCCTTTGAGGGCGCGTGGGCGCAGGATGAGAGCGGACACTGGCAAAGCTGCGCCCGGTGTGGTATCGATGGAACCCGGCAGGCGCATATCCCTGGCGATTGGGTAGAAACAGTACCGGCGACCCAGGGACAGGCTGGGATGCGCGTTGCGCGGTGCAGCATTTGCGGTTACCAAATGGCGCAGGAAGCCATTCCGGCGCTTGAGGCGGAGGCGGAGCAAAGTACGGATGAAACTGCGCCCGAGGAGAGCGTGCCCCGCCAGCCTAAAACCGGCCAGGGCGGCGATGCATTGGGGCTGATGGCGCTGGCCCTGCTCAGCGGAGCCGCTGCCATCGTGCTGGGCCGAAGGGCCCGCGGCCAAAATAGATAAGCGATACCTGAAAAGTGGGAGAGGGCGTAAGGCCCTCTCTTTTTTTGTGGGATATATCGTAAGGCCGCGCGCAGCGATAAACGGTAAAATATGAAACAGTACCCCTGCATCACGTAAAATATTGGGGAGCGCCGTGCAAATCGCACAGGGAGGGGATGGGTTTCATTGAACCAGAGAGTATTGGGATATGTGCGCATATCCAGCCGGGACCAAAGCGAGAGGCGGCAGATCGATGCGCTGGAACCCTTTCATATTCCGCGCCACAGGCTTTATATCGATATCCAGAGCGGAAAGGATTTTAAGCGCCCTGCGTACCGAAAGATGATCCGCCACCTGCGGGTGGGTGATCTGCTCATCGTCAAGAGCATCGACAGGCTGGGGCGCAATTATGCCGAGATTATGGAGCAGTGGCGCGTCATCACCAAGGAGATCGGCGCGGATATCCGGGTGATCGACATGCCGCTGCTGGACACGACAAAATCCAAGGACCTGCTGGGGACGTTTATCAGCGATATCGTCTTGCAGCTGCTCAGCTTTGTAGCGGAAAACGAGCGCATGTCTATCCGCCAGCGCCAGGCCGAGGGGATCGCCGCAGCCAAGGCACGGGGGGTCAAATTCGGCCGGCCGCGCAAGCCCCTCCCGCCCGAGTTCCCGCCGGTGGCCCAGCTATGGCGGCGGGGGCTGCTCTCCTCGCGGCAGGCAGCTTTGCGCCTGGGCGTAAGCCAAAGCACCTTTCTAGGCTGGGTGCGGGCACAGGGCGAGATGGACGGTGTAAATCGATTGTGATATAATGGCGGAAATTGGATTAAATTGAGGGTTTATTATGCAAAAACAAACGTTGAAATTTAAAAAGTTGGATGCGCGTGCCACCCCGCCTACCTATGGCTCGGCCTTTTCCGCTGGGGCGGATCTTTATGCCTGCATGGATGAGGCGGTCACCATCGCCCCGGGGCAGGCGCAGTTCATCCACACCGGCCTGGCGATGGAGATCCCCGTGGGATATGCGGGCCTGGTGTACGCCCGCAGCGGCCTGGCGACTAAAAAGGGCATCGCCCCGGCCAATAAAGTGGGCGTGGTGGATAGCGATTACCGGGGCGAGCTGATGGTCTGCCTGTATAATCAGTCCTCTGAGGCTTATACCGTAAGCCCGGGGGAGCGCATCGCCCAAATCGTGATCACTCCCGTGCTGGCGGTGGAATTTGTGGAGGCCGGGGAGCTTAGCGATACCGCCCGGGGCGCCGGCGGGTTCGGCTCTACAGGGAAGCGGTAAGGCATAAGGAGGCCAGGGCTTTGAAACAGGTGGAACTGCTTTCGCCCGCGAGGAGCGCGGAGGGGCTGGAGGCCGCCCTGCGCTTTGGCGCGGACGCGGTATACTTAGGCGGCCCCTTTCTACAGCTGCGGGCAGCTAGTGCAGGGTTTGACCGGGAGGGGCTGTGCGCGGCCGTTGCCCATGCCCACGCCCGGGGCAAAAAGGTATACGTCACCGTCAACGCGTTTGCCGGGGACGAGGATATTTTGGCTTTGGGAGATTATGCGCGCTTTTTGGCCGATGCCGGAGCGGACGCGGCCATCGTATCCGATCTGGGGGCGCTGCTGGCCATAAAGGAGGCCGCGCCCACGCTGGCGGTGCACATCAGCACCCAGGCGAACTGTTGCAACTTCAGGGCAGCGCGCGCTTATTATGATATGGGCGCCAGCCGCATCGTACTGGCAAGAGAGCTATCCTTAGAGCAGATCGCGGCGCTGCGGGGGCGCACGCCGCCTGCGTTGGAGCTGGAGGCCTTTGTGCACGGGGCCATGTGCATGGCGTATTCGGGCCGGTGTATGATCAGCGCCTACTTGAACGGCCGCAGCGCCAACGCGGGCGCCTGCACCCAGCCCTGCCGCTGGCAGTACGCGCTGGTAGAGGCAAAGCGCCCCGGCGAGTACTTCCCTGTGGAAGAGGATGGCGGGGGGATGGCCATCCTCAGCTCGCAGGATATGAACTGCATCGCCCTGCTGGCGCGTCTGCGGGAGGCGGGCGTTACCTCCTTCAAGATCGAAGGGCGGATGAAATCCCCTTACTACGTGGCGACGGTGACCAACGCGTACCGCATGGCGATAGAAGGCAGCGCGGATATGGACGCCCTTCATCAGGAACTGGAAAGCGTCAGCCACCGGCCCTATGCCACCGGCTTTTACTTAGGGCCCATGCAGCATTTTGACGCGGCAAACGGCGCCTATCACCAGAGCAGCGTATTCGTGGGCAAGGTTCTGGCGGCGCAGCCGGGGCGCATATTGGTAGAACAGCGCAATGCCTTTAGGCTGGGCGAAACATTGGAGGCGCTATCCCCCGGGTATACCGGGCGCGCGTTTGCCATCAAAAGCCTGCAAAAGGAAACGGGCGAGCCGCTGGAGGCGGCGCTGCTGCCCCAGGGGCGCTATTGGCTGGACTGCCCGTTCCAACTGGAACAGGGCGATATTTTGCGCAGGCGCGCAAGTGAATAAGGAGCGTGAAAAAGATGGCAAAGATCGCGCAGGATTTGCTGGCGTTGGTCGGCAATACGCCGCTGATGCGGCTGGAGCGGTATGGCAGGGCCTGCGGGCTGGAGGCGGAACTGGTGGCCAAGCTGGAGGCCTTTAACCCTGCCGGCAGCGCGAAAGACCGTGTGGCGCTCGCCATGATCGAAGCGGCGGAAAAGCAGGGAAAGATCAAGCCCGGCGCGACGCTGATCGAGCCCACCAGCGGCAATACCGGCATCGGCCTTGCTTTGGCCGCTACCGTGAAGGGCTATAAGCTGATCTTGACGATGCCGGATACCATGAGCGCGGAGCGGCGCAGCCTGCTAAAGGCCTACGGCGCAGAGCTGGTGCTGACCGATGGGGCGCTGGGCATGCAGGGCGCCGTTGAAAAAGCGGGCGAGCTCGCGGCGCGCACGCCGGGCAGCTTTATCCCCGGCCAGTTTGAAAACCCGGCCAATCCCGCGGCACACCGCGCCACCACCGGGCCCGAGATCTGGCGGGATACCGAGGGGGCGCTGAGTGCCTTCGTCGCCGGCGTGGGCACGGGCGGCACGCTCTCAGGCGTGGGCGAATATCTGAAGGCGCAAAACAAAGAGATCGCCGTCGTGGGTGTGGAACCGGCCGCCTCGCCGCTGCTGGAGGGCGGAAAGGCCGGCCCGCACGGGCTGCAGGGCATTGGCGCGAACTTTATCCCCCAGACGCTGGACCGCCAGGTATACGACGAGGTGCTGGGCATCCGGGATGAGGAGGCCGTAGAGGCCTGCCGCCTGCTGGCGCAGACAGAAGGGGTGCTGGCGGGCATCTCCTCTGGCGCGGCGCTGTGGGGGGCGACCCTGTTAGCCAGACGCCCGGCGTACAGGGGGAAGCGGATCGTCGTGCTGCTGCCCGACAGCGGCGAGCGGTACTTAAGCGGGGGCCTGTTCGAGCGCTGAACGAGGCTGCAAAAAGAAAAAGCCCTGCCGGTAAATGCCGGCAGGGCTTTGGCATGCAAGCCGTTAAACCTGCGTTTCCTTCGCCTCTGCAGGGATGTCAAAGTCGGGCGCGCTGTCAAAATCGCCAAGTTCTACCACAACGCTGCAGGTATTGGCCTTAAAATCCATATAGGCGGCCATCTCGGGAGAGCCGCTCATGGCGTTTTCCATAATGCCGGTCATGATGTCCGTCATATCCATCTCATAGCGTACGGGCAGCAGCTTTTCCTTGTCCAGCCAGATGGTGATGGGCAGATCGCTGATCGCCTGATACAGCGTTGCGACGTCTTCCTTGCCGATATTCCCTCCCTCTGAAATAGAATTTAGAACGCCGGAGGCGGTTACAGCCTCCTCCAAAGCCTCCCCGGTCAGCGCGCCTTCAAGGCGGATGGCCGCGCGGCCGCCGATCTGCTCTTCGCCGGTCTCTTTAAAACTCTCGGCGCATTGGCTGTAGAGCTTGAAGGCGGATTGCAGGTCAAACGTATCCGCCTTGGAGCCTTCCGCGCCGATGGCCTCTTCGGTTCGGGTCCATTTGTCCGCCAGAAGGGTGTAGGTGATCGCCTTGCCGTCTTGCTGCTCCATATACAGGGTAGCTTCCTGCTGGCCCAAAAGCGTGCCGCCATCCATCATCATATCGGCCTTCACACGGGTAGGGTCGCTAAAAACCGTCATATCGTATTGGATGGCCATGGCGATTTGCTGCTGAACGATGGAAAAGTCCATCTTCATATCCATGGTAGCCGTCATGCTTTTGACCTTGCTCAGATTTATCTGGGCCTGCACGATCTTCTGCGCGGGGGTCATGTTCTGTGCGCAGCCGCCAAACCCTATTGCCAGCGCCAATACCAGCAAAAGCGCCGCTGCCTTGCGTATGTGTCTCACTTTTTAACCTCTCCCATTCTAGATATTAGTGATACCAGTATAGCAAGAAAGAGAGCGAAAGTATAGCGGCAGCCCCGCAGCTTTACGCCGCGCCGGGGAAAAGGTATACTGGAAATATAGAATTTGGAGGGAAAGATGAAGTTATTACATACATCCGACTGGCACCTGGGGCTGAGCCTGCACCAGGCGCCGCTGGCGGAAGAACAGCAGGATTTTATCGACCAGCTCCTGACGATCGTCGACCGGGAGGGGGTAGAGGCGGTGCTGATCGCCGGGGACGTGTTCGACCACGCCGTATCCTCCGCCCAGGCCATAGCGCAATACAGCCGGGCGATGGAGGCCCTTTGCCTGGAGCGGGGCCTGCCGGTCCTGCTCATTGCCGGGAACCACGATGGCGCGGCGCGCCTGGCCTCTTGCGGCGCGCTTTTGGGCCGGGCCGGGCTGCACATCGCCGGGCGGCTGACCCGGGAGGTGGAGTGCGTGCCCCTTCAAGATGTGATGATCCACATGCTGCCCTACTTTAATACCGACGAGGCGCGCTACCTCTATCCCGAGGACAAGCTGGAGGATTATGGGGCGGCCATGCGCCGCGTGGTGGAGGGCATCCCACTGGAGGCGGGTTACCGGCATATATTGCTGGCGCATTGCTTTGTGGGCGGCGCGGCGCTTTCAGAGAGCGACCGGGCGGCCAGCGTGGGCGGGGCCAATCAGGTGGGCGCCGCGGTATTTCAGCGGTTCGATTATGTCGCTCTGGGGCATCTGCACCGGGCGCAATGGGCGGGGCCGAACCTGCGCTACAGCGGCTCGCCTCTGAAGTATTCTTTTGCGGAGGCCGGTCACACCAAGAGCGTGACCCTGATCGATACGCAGGATATGGCCGTACGGGAGCTCCCCATCGTGCCCAAGCGCGATCTGCGGGTCATCCGCGGGGCGTTTGAAGCGATCATGGCCGGGGCCAAGGAGGACGCGCAGGCGCAGGATTACCTGCGTATAGAGCTGACGGACAGCTTTGCGAGCCTGGAAAAGCTGCAGTGGCTGCGGGAGTATTACCCCAACCTGCTCAACCTGGTGGGCAGGGCGCTGGAGATGGAAAAGGGGCAGGACAGCCTGGAGGTAACGCAGCTGGAACGGCTCTCGGACAGCGACGTGCTGCTGCACTTTTATCGGGATATTCTGCAAAGCCAGCCGGATGAGCAAGAGCTGCGCTGGTTTGCAGAGGCGCTGGCGCGTCTGGAGCGGCAGGAAGGAGGCGGCGTTTCGTGATCCCACGGGAACTTAGTATAGAAGCCTTTGGCCCCTTTGTCGCAAAACAAACCATCGATTTTTCGCGCTTTGCCAAAGCGGGACTGTTTTTGATCCACGGGGTGACCGGCGCCGGCAAAACGGCGCTGTTAGATGCGATGACCTATGCCCTTTACGGCAGGAGCAGCGGCGGCGGACGGGGGGATTTTGCGGCCATGCGCTGCCAGCTGGCCGAGGCCGCACAGCAAACGCAGGTGTCTTTTACCTTTCAGGTCCGCAGCGGGACCTACCGCTTTTACCGGCGTCTGCGCCCGCGCAAAAAGCGCAACGGTACGGTAGAATACCTGCCCGAGTGCAACGCCTTTTACCGGGATGGGCGGGGCGAGGATGTGCCGCTGTTTGAAAACCCCCGCCAAAGGGATGTTGAGGCCAAGGCGCAGGAGCTGATCGGCATGAGCTATGAGCAATTTTGCCAAGTCATTCTGCTGCCGCAAGGCCAGTTTGAGCGGCTGCTGGTCGCCAAATCAGAAGAGAAGGAGAATATCCTGGTCACGCTCTTCCATGCGCAGCATTATCAGGACCTGGCGCAAAGCCTGTACGAGCGCGCCGCCGCGCTGCGGGAGCAGTTGACACAAAGGCGGATGCGGGTTGAGGCGGCGCTGGGCAGCCTTGAGTGTGCCACCCAGGAGGAACTGGCAGAGAAAATGCAGCAGGCTGCGTTAGAGCTGGCGCAGCTGGATGAGGCGATAGAGCGCTCCGAACGGGCGGAAAAGGCGGCGCTGCCGGCGTACGAGGCCGCGCAGGAGACCCAGCGGCTGCGCAGGCAGGTAGAGCAGCTGGAAAGGGAAAACGAGCAGGTTCAAACGCAGCTGGAGGGGATGCGGGAAAACTTTCGCGCTCTGCAGGCGGCCAGACGCGCCCAACAGGCTACCCCCGCCTTTGAAGCGGTGCAGCGCGCCAGGCGGGAGTGTGCACAGCGGGAAGAGGCGCGCATCCGCACGGCGGCTCAGCAAAGCGAGGCGCAAAAGCGCGTGCGGGCGTTGGAGGAACAGGGCGCGGCGCTGGAGCGGGAGGCGCCCGCCCTGCAGGCGGCCAAGCGGACCTGCCTGCAGTTGGAAGGGCTGCGGCCGGTCTATGAGCAGCTGGCTGCAGCGCAGGAAGCGTTTTTCAGCGCCGATAAGACGCACTTGGCGCAGCAAGAGCAGGCGCAAGTGTTGCTTGGCGAGCTGGAGCGGCTGCAGGCCCAGGTGGAAAAGCTGCAGGCTGTAAGGGGCGATCTGGAAGAGGCGGCCGCCCGCCTGCCCGCACTGCAGCAGCGCCATCTGCGGGCCCAGCAGGCCTGGCAGCTTTTTGCTGCCTTGACGGATGTGGAAAAGGAGATAGCCCGGGACCAGGAAAAGAAGGCCCAGACTTGGGATCGGCGAAATGCCCTGCAACGGAAGCTGGAGGATATGGAGACCCTTTACCTTGCCCGCAGCCGCAGTTTTATTAACAATGCGGCCGCAAGGCTGGGGGAACTGCTGCAGGAGGGCCAGCCCTGCCCGGTATGTGGCAGCCTGCACCATCCTAGCCCCGCCCAGGCCGAGCACGAGCGCGTAGAGGCCAAGGAGCTTGACGCGCTGGCCCAAAGCCTGCAAACGGTGCGCCAGAATCTGGAAAAACAGGCAGGCTTGCTGGCGGCATTAGAGGCCGGGCAGACGGCAAAGACGCGGCAGGTATCCCAGCTGCGCGCGCAGCTGGAACAGCTGGGCGGTTATGAAAGTGGGCAGCTGGAGGCGGCGCAGGCGGCCCTTGAAAAGGCGCGCACCCAGCAGGAGCAGCTGGAAGGAATATTGGCTGAACTGCGCGGCTTGATGCAGAATAAAGCCGATTTGGAGCAAAAAAGAGCTGCCAGCCAGGAGGGGGAGAGACAAGCCCGGCAGGCGCTGGAAAAGGCGGCCGCCCGGCGCGACGCGCTGCTGGCCCAAGGTGCAGAGGGGATTAAGAGTCTTGACGCTTTGCAAAATGAAATATTGAAGCAGCGCCATGCACTGGAACGAGCCGAACAAGTTAGAGCAGACTGGAGCCAGGCTTGGGAGAAGGCGCAGTTCGCCCTCTCCGCTGCCCAAGCCCAGGCGGCCCAGGCCAGCCAGGAGGGCCTGGCAGCCACCCAGAGCTTGGAGCGGAGCGAGGCAGAGCTGCGCGAAGCTTGGGCGCAGGCCGGCTTCCAGGATGAAGCGGCGTTTTTTGCCGCCCGCCGCTCGCCCGAGCAAATTGAGGCGCTGGATCAGACGGTATCCGCCTTTAAGGCGCGCAAGGAGGCGGCCGAGCGCAACCTGTCGGCCGCGCAGGCAGAGCTGCAAGGGCGCACGCAGCAGGATGTGGAGGCGCTGCGCGTAGAACTTGAGGCCATCCGTGCGGAGAAAAACCGCCTGCAAACCCAACGGATGGTGACCCAGCAGCAGCGCCAGCGCCTCCAGCGCGTGCATAGGGAAACGGAGCAAACGCTGGCACAACTGGAAACAGAGCGCATTGAGCAGGAAAAAATGGCGGCTTTTGCCACCCTGCTGCGCGGCGATAAGGGGATCAGCCTGCGTCGCTATGTGTTGGGCATCATGCTTTCCGCGGTGACCCAGCAGGCCAATGAGATGCTTAAAAACGTACATGGCGGCCGGTATCAGCTCTACCGTACCATGGAGGGCAGCGGCAGGGCCCGCAAGATCGGGCTGGATCTGGAGGTGTACGACCATTATTCGGGCGAGCGGCGGCCGGCAGTCAGTCTGTCGGGCGGGGAAAAGTTTCTGGTGGCGCTTTCGCTATCCTTAGGGCTTGCGGCAGTGGTACAGGCCCAGTCGGGCGGGATGCGGATGGAGGCCATGTTTATCGATGAAGGCTTCGGCTCGCTGGATCCGCAATCCATCGAGGATGCGCTGGCGGTGCTGGCCTCCGTGCGGGGCTCCCGGCGTCTGGTGGGCATTATCTCCCACGTGGCGCTGCTGCGCGAGAATATCGAGGCCGGGGTCTACGTGGAAAAGGGCCCGCAGGGCAGCGCGATCCATATCCGAGCTTAGTTTTGGCAAGCGGATACGGCTGCGTAAAACGCATATATAAAAAAGGACCCCGCAGGCATTGCCCGGGGTCCTTTTGCTTTTAAACGTTAACGGATGTTGTCAAAGTAGTCCATGGCGCGCCCACCTGTCTTTTGCAGCATCTCAAAAAAGATCGCCCGCTCGATCTTCGTCATATCCTGCGTCAGGGTCGTAGCCCAATCCTCGCCAATCTGCCGGAGCATGGGATAAATGGCATGCGCCTTTTCGGTGGGGCGCACGTCGATCGAGCGGCTATCCCTGGGGTTAGGGGTCCGGGTCACGTAGCCCTGGAGCTCCAGCTTTCCCAGCATCTTGGCCACCGTGCTTTTATCGATATCCAGAATATCGCAGAATTGGTGCTGCTGCATCGCTCCGCGCTCGCAAGTGATCATAATAAAGGGGATCTGTCCGCTTGTGATGCCCACATCCTGCGTTTGCAGGTTCAGGTACATCTGGGTTTTGCGGTAGACTACGGAGATCATTTTAATAATGTCCGCATGCTCCATAATGGGGGGCCTCCTAATAGTTTCTATTGCAACGATATTATGGTATGAATGTGGCATTTTGTCAAGCTTTATTGACTTTGTTTTTAGATTATTCTATAATTTAGCTGGCAAATCATTTAAGAATAACGGTTGCAATTAAAACTAATAGGGAGGGTGAATATGCACAATCAGGTCATTACCCTGGCCAGGGAGTTCGGCTCTGGCGGGCGGTTGATCGGCAAGCGGCTCTCGGAGCTTTTGCAGATCCCCTTTTATGACCGGGAGGTCATCGTGGAAGCGGCCCGAAAGACCGGCCTGAGCGAGGACTATATCAGCGAGGCGGAACAGAAAAAATCGCACTTTATCTATAATCTATCCTTTTCGCCGGAAAACCTGCCGCTGAGCGATCAGGTTTTTTTGGCCCAGGCTGAGGTGATCCGCGCCGCTGCCCAGCAAGGCCCCTGTGTGATCGTGGGGCGCTGTGCCGATGATATCCTGCGGGAATATCCGGGGCGGGTCAGCGTGTTTATCCATGCACCGCTGGAGCAGCGCGTCCGCCGGGCGCGCGAAGTCTACCATGTTGAGGCGGCGGATGTGAAAAGCGACGTGCTGCGGCGGGACAAGCAGCGCGCGGCGTATTACAATTACTTTACCAATGCCCGCTGGGGGCAGCTGAAAAACTACGATATGGCGCTGGACAGCTCCGTTGGGATCGAGCAGGCTGCGCAGCTGATCTGTCAACTGGTAAAATTTAGGGGTGATAGAAATTGAGCGAAACACAAATTCAGGAAAACAAGATGGGGGTCATGCCGGTCAACAAGCTGCTGGTCACCATGTCCCTGCCTATGGTCATCTCCATGCTGGTGCAAGCGCTTTACAATATTGTGGACAGCATGTTTGTCGCGCAGCTGAGCGAGAACGCGTTGACGGCCGTTTCGCTGGCCTTTCCGGCGCAGAACCTAATGATCGCCGTGGCTACGGGCACGGGCGTAGGTATCAACGCCCGGCTGTCCAAGAACCTAGGAGAAAAACGGTTTGATACCGCCAACAAAGTAGCGGAAAACGGCGTGTTCCTGGCGGCCGTCAGCTTTATCGTCTTTGCGCTGCTGGGCGGCATATTTTCGAGGCTGTTTTTCCAAATGCAGACCGATATCGGCGAGATCGTGGATTATGGAACGGACTATCTGATCATCTGTACGGTTTGCTCGTTCGGTATCTTTTTTCAGATCACCTTCGAGCGGCTGCTTCAGTCCACGGGCAAAACCTTTTATACCATGATCACCCAAGGCGTAGGGGCGATCGTCAATATCATTCTGGACCCGATCATGATCTTTGGGCTATTCGGCTTCCCGCGGATGGAGGTAGCCGGCGCGGCGGCTGCTACGGTGATCGGGCAGATCGTCGCGGCCTGCATTGCGGTCTATCTGAACCACAAGAAAAACCACGAGATCCGTTTAAAGGTGCGCGCCTTCCGTCCCGACGCGGGCATCATCAAGCACATCTACAGCGTGGGCGTGCCCTCCATCATCATGGCCTCCATCGGTTCTGTAATGACCTTTGGCCTAAATAAGATATTGATCGCCTTTTCCTCTACGGCTACGGCGGTACTGGGCGTGTATTTTAAGCTGCAAAGCTTTATCTTTATGCCGATTTTTGGGCTGAACAACGGTATGGTGCCCATCATCGCCTATAACTTCGGCGCGCGCAAAAAAGACCGCATGGTCAAAACGATGCAGCTGAGCATTTTGTACGCGGTATGTATCATGCTGCTGGGACTGGCGGCGTTCTGGATCTTCCCGGCACAGCTGCTGGGCATCTTTAACGCATCGGAAACCATGTTGCAGATCGGCGTTCCGGCGCTGCGCATCATCAGTATCCATTTTGCCGTGGCGGGCTTTTGCATCATCACCTCCTCGGTCTGTCAGGCGCTGGGGCACGGCATGCTCAGCTTGACGGTATCGCTGATCCGCCAGCTGGTGGTGTTGCTGCCGGTGGCTTACCTGCTCTCCCTGTGGGGCGGGCTGGATGCGATCTGGTGGGCTTTCCCCATCGCGGAGGTTTCCTCGGCTATTCTGTGCTCCATTTTCCTGCGGCACATCTACCAAAAGGAGATCAAGCCTTTAGGCGAACCCCTGGTAGACGGCAGGGCAGCGGTAAAGGCTTGATAAACCGCAAAAGCAAAACAAAAGGGCTGCGCCAATAGCGCAGCCCTTTGCCGTTATTCCCGATTTTCTATGCCAAACGCCGACGGGAATTTCACCACGGCGTCCCACCTGACCTTTTTACCGTCCAGATGGATGGCCATAAAGTTCTCATCCGCTACGGGGAATGGGGCGCGGATGCCAAACGTACTGGCCGGTTGATAACCCCACTTGGGATAATATTTTTCGCTGCCAAGGAGGATCACGACCTCATAACCCAATGCCTTTGCAATGCGGTGTCCCTCGCGGATCAGCGCCTGCCCGATGCCCTGGCGCTGATGGCCCGGCGCCACGCTCAGCGGCGCAAGCGTCAGCGCCTCGTGCGTGCCGATTTGCAAAGTGGTAAACATGATATGGCCCAGAATTTTTCCGTTATCCTCGGCCACCAGGGAAAGCTTTGGTATAAAATGCCTGCTTTTGCGCAGCGCAACGACCAGATCCTGCTCCGTTCCGTCTTTTACCGGCGCGCTTGCAAACGCGCGCTGAACCAGACTGTAAACCGCGGGATAATCCGCTGGCGTTTCTTGGCGTATCAACATAAAAATTACCTCCGATCTCGCTATTCAAACAGACCTGCCTTTGGAGACCGCAGGGCCTTAAGCCCATACAAAAAACAGCGCAGTTCAACTGCGCTTTATATCGCTTAAACGGAGGAGCTCGCCTAAAGCGGTATCCGGCAGGCAGGTAAAACCAAACAGGCCAGCAGCAAAACGCTGACCACGCAGTTCCTTACCGGGATACCGACAAACAAGCACCTCCTTTGATGATCTTTTCACATCAAGCATAGCATTGCAGGGCCATCCTGTCAATCAAAGGCAGGGGAGATTGCAGAAAAGGCCCCGTCCACACGGACGGAGCCTTTTCAATAAGTATAGTTCCTTTTTTATTCGATATCAAGCCAGGTATGCGCCTGGGCGGAGCGGTAGGCCGTATCCAAAATGTGCTGGATCTTGGCACCGTCAAAAACGCTGGGCGTGGCGGGGGTGTGGGTGTAGACGCTGTTATAGAAAGAGTACACACAGTGCGCGTGCGCCCGCAGCCAGCCGATGGATTGCTTGGCGTTGGGGAAGGAGCCGCCGGGGGCGTCAAAGCGCTGGGCCGCATAAATGGAGGTAAAGCCCTTGAGTCCGCCCATGGGCGAATCCGGCAGGGTATTATCATAAAACTGCAGATAATCATTCTCCGTCAGATCCAGAACGATAGCCCCCTTGGTGCCGTGGATCTCGATGCGGGTCATATCATCAAAACCGGTCCGCAGCCGGCTGGCCTCTACCGTGCCGGTGGCGCCGTTTTCCAACCGAAGGATCATGTTGCTGTGATCCTCCGTCACCTGCACGGGGTTGCCGTTTTCATCCTGCCGTACAGGGTTGGGGGTAAAGGTCTCGCTGATCAGCCGCTCAGCCTTGAGGCCGCACAACCACAACAGCAGGTCGATCGCGTGGGAGCCCAAATCCTGAATGGCGCCGCCGCCCGAGAGCGCGGAGCGCTGGCGCCAGCCCATGGCGCCCGTGGGATTGGCGCCGCCGGCGGTAAAATAGGCGGCCCGGAAGGTCAAAATATCGCCCAGCGCGCCATCGGCGATCAATTGGCGCGCACGCATCGAGGCAGGGAAAAAGCGGTTGTGGAAGGCCATCTGGTGGATCACATCTTTGCCTTCCAGCGCCTTGCAGGCCTCGTCGGCCTGCTGGGCGGAGACCGCCAGCGGTTTATCGACGTAAACGTGCTTGCCTGCGTTGACCGCATCGATCAGGATCGGCACGTGCAGAGCATTGGGGGTGCAGATGTGCACCGCGTCGATATCCTCGCGGGCCAAAAGCGCCTTATAGTCGTCGGTGGCAAATTCAAACCCTACCCGTGCCTTGGCGTCCTGCGCCAGGGAGAGGACGGGGTCGCACACGCCGACCAGCTTGGTTTGGAAGGGAAGGTTGTTGTAAAAAAGCGGCATGTTCAAATGCCCATAAGTATGGGCTTTGCCCATAAATCCAAAGCCGATGATGCCTACGCCAATGGTCTGCATAGAGTACCTCCTTAAAAGTAAGTGCTGTCAAACCTAAGCTTACCAAAAGGGGTGACGTTTTGCCACCCCTTTGGAGAGATGTTTTTAAATTGTTTATAAATATACCGGCCATACCGCGCCGCCCTGGACGGTTAATCCTCTACGTCGATGCGCTCGATCTTAAAGATCACGGGCCGGGTTCCGTCGTTGCAGCAGGCGATCATCATTTTTTCGTCATTGGTCCAACCGCGCATAATGGAACCGCCCTGCAGGGCCGTGTACACATAGCGGCTGATGGCGTCCCAGGCTTCAGAGCAGAATTTGCCCTCGAGCATATGCCAAAAGTCGTCCCGCGCATCGTTGCGCTCCAGTATAAATTCCTGCCCGACCTCAAACATGGGGCAGGGGCCGGAATGAGGATCGGCAAGGTATTGCTCTTGCAGATCTCCATAACATTCTTTACGTAATACCGTGATTTTGCACTTATGCTCCACGATTCTTCCTCCTTTTGCCCCAAAAACCACAGACGGTTTAAAGGCGCTTTTTTCCATTATACCGCTAAAGCCTGACGCTGTCATGCTTGGCTCTGGCCGGGGGAGGGCGGCAAAACGCTATAGGCAAGGCCCGCAGGGCGAGATGCCTGCGGGCCTAGTTTTGCTGTGCTTAAAGTTTTTGGTGCAACCGGCCCTCCACCTCAGGATGGCGCCGCTCCAGCGCCGCGCGGGAGAACTCTACCGTTTCGTGCACTTCTTCGGGCGTCATACACCCTACGGCCACCATGTCCTTCTCGCGGATGGTGTTCCAGACGAAGTTCAGCCCCACAAAGGGGTTTAAATGCCCGGCCGCCATGGGCTTAATGGTCAGCACCGGCTTTTTGGCGTTCCAGATGACGGTGTTCACGGTTTCAATCTCCACCTGCATCATAAAGCCGATGGGGTTGTAGATCTGGATATAGGTCTCCACATCGTACCCGTTCTGGTCGGCATAGGTGATGATCTCGGGCATATGCGCCGAAAGCCCGGGGATCATATCCAGCTCACGGATCATATAGAGATAGTCCTCAATGCGCTCGATCTTTTCCTGGCCCTTGTTGACCAGCTTTTCCACCGCCACATGCAGGGGCAGCACGATCTCCACGCCGTCCTCCTTAAACTGTTTAAAGGTGTTGCGCACCTCTTTGCGGGCCTCGTCGCTGTCGGTCACATCGATATTGGTCAGCTGGACGATATGCACCTTTTGCCCGGTGCGCTCCTCGGCCAGGCGCACGCCGTCAAGCATGTAATCCTTGCCGGAGATGCCGCCGATAATGGTGTCCACGCCATAGCTCAGATAGGTCTGCACGATCTCGGCCACGGCCTCTTTATTGTTGTTGATCTCCTGGATATGGGTATCCCTGGCCTTGGTGCGGTGGGAACCGCCCACGATATTGTTGGTGCCCATAATCATTCGAGAGACGGAGAGGTTGCCGATCTTGGTACGGGGAAACATTTCGCTCATCATTGCCACACCCTTCTAAAAATATAAAATAGATCTGTATTGGTTCACAATTAAATATCGTTTTAGAAACGTTTCGAAATCAGTATAGCAAGAACCCGCCGGGCTGTCAAGGGCGCTACAAAAGCGTGCCCGCGCGCACGACCAGCTGCGGCGCATATTTTTGCTGTAATAAAGCGGGTTCATCTTTTTCCACGATTTGATAGATGTATTCGATACAGGCCCGAGTCATCTGACCGATAGGCTGGCGGATGCTGGTCAGGCCAATCGCATCGTTATGCTCGGGGTCGGCGTCGTCAAAGCCGATCAGCGCCACATCCTGCCCGGGGATCAGGCCGCGCTCCTCCAGCACATGGATGGCCGCATAAGCCATTTCATCGTTGGCGGCCATAATGGCCTGCGGCGTTTCTCCGCCGCCGGCAAAATACGCTCCCAGCGCGGCAGCGGTCTGCTCCCGGCTATAGCCGCCGCCTACCACCTGGCAAAAGGCAAGGCCGTGGTCCGCAATGCAGCCCAGGTAGGCCTGCGTGCGCACGTCTTTGTCCATTTCAGCCTCTGCGCATCCGGAGATAAAGAGCACTTTGCGTTTGTCGCGGGCATAGAGCGCGTCAAACCCCTCGCGGATGCCCGCCGCATCGTCACAGCAGACATAGCTGCAGGAGGCCTGCTCCCTGCCAAAGACGATATAGGGCGTTTTCGCCGTGCTCAGCAGGGCGATCACCTCTTTGGGCAGCTGCGCGTTAAATACGATGATCCCATCCGAGCGGGAATTGCCCAGATAGCGGCGCATATCCTGCAGGTCGATCGCGGGACTTTTGAGCTGGCAAAGCGCCAGCCAGCCGTAATTTTCGCCGATAATATCGGACAGGGTGGAGATACACTTGAGGATATAGGGACTGGTCAGCCCGGCGCTGTTGTAGAGCAAAAGGCCGATATTGTTGCTCAGCCCCGAGGCTAACGAGCGGGCGTTGGCGTTGGGCACGTAATTATATTTGCGCGCGATCTCGATGATCCGCCTGTGTTTATCCGAAACGATGCGCCCCTTTTTATTCAGCGCGTAGGAGACCGTAGAGATCGAAACCCCGGCCTCGCGTGCAATATCCTTGATGGTAACCTTCATATACAAATCCCCCTGTCGGCTTTATCCCATTATAGGCGCGGGAAGGGGCGGTGTCAAATGCGCTGCGGAAACGTTTTGATTGCGCCGGGACGCGGCGCTGGTGTATGATGATAGCAAAGATAAAACCGCAATAGGAGGGGGACTTTATGCACCAGCAAACACCTGTTCGCTTCCGGCCCGTAATCAGCGCGTGCCCGCACCTGATCCACGGGGCGGACTACAATCCCGACCAGTGGATCAAGTGGAAGGATACCATCTGGAAAGAGGATATGCGCCTGGCCAAAGAGGCCGGGATCAATGAACTAAGCATCGGGATTTTTTCTTGGGCCATGCTGGAACCCGCCGAAGGCGAGTATCACTTTGAATGGCTGGACGAAGTGATGGATATGCTGGCGGATGCAGGTATCACCGCGATTCTGGCTACGCCCAGCGGCGCCCGGCCGCCCTGGATGGCCCAGGCCTACCCGGAGGTGTTGCGCACGGGCAGAGACCTGCGGCGCATCCGCTATAGCGCCCGGCACAACCACTGCCTGACCTCACCGGTCTACCGGGAAAAGGTCGCGCAGATCAATACCCTTTTGGCCAAACGCTATGCAAACCATCCCGCGCTTGGCATGTGGCATATCTCAAACGAGTACGGCGGCGCCTGCTATTGTGAAATGTGCCAGGAGAAGTTCAGGCAGTACTTAAAGGCGCGCTACCAAACCCTGGACGCGCTCAACGAGGCTTGGTGGGGCGGATTCTGGGCGCACCTGTATACGGATTGGAGCCAGATCGAGGCGCCCTCCAAGCTGGGGGAGAGCACAGTGCACGGCCAGCATCTGGACTGGATGCGCTTTACGACCGATCAGTATATCGATTTTTATCAGGCGGAGTGCGCGCCGCTGCGCGAAATTACGCCGGAGGTGCCCATCACCACCAACTTTATGCGCATGGAGGGCCATGACGATGTGGATATGGAGATCGACTACTTCCGCCTAGCCCGGGTGCTGGATGTGGTCAGTTGGGATAACTACCCCCAGTGGCGCACGGACGAGGGGGATGAGGAAGTGGCCTGCCAGGCGGCCTTTATGCACGACCTGTTCCGCGGCATGCGGGGCGGCCAGCCCTTTTTGCTGATGGAAAGCTCGCCCTCGCCCACCAACTGGCAGCCGGTCGCGCGCCTGAGCGCGCCGGGCGGGCACAAGCTGCACAGCCTGCAGGCCGTGGCCCATGGCTCGGACTCGGTGCAGTACTTCCAGTTCCGCAAAAGCCGGGGCTCCTATGAAAAGTTCCACGGCGCGGTGGTGGACCACGAGGGGAGCAACCGCACCCGGGTATTCCGGGAGGTGGCGGATACTGGCGCGGCCCTGGCCAAGCTGGACGCCGTTGTGGGCACCACGGTGCCCGCACAAGTGGCCCTGCTGTACGATTGGGAGAACCGCTGGGCCCTGCGGGACGCAAAGTTTGCCGATAACACCGATAAGCGCTTTGAGGACGTGGTGCGCGAGCATTACCGGGCGCTTTGGCATCTGGGCGTGCCGGTGGAAATGGTGGATGAGGACAGCAGCCTGAATAAGTTCAAACTGGTGATCGCGCCCATGGCGTATCTGTTGAAGGATGGCTTTGCAAAGCGGCTTGCGGACTTTGCTCGCGCCGGCGGCAGGGTGGTGCTGACCTATATGAGCGGCTATGTGGACCAGCGGGATCTGGTGAACCTGGGCGGCTTCCCGGGGCCGCTCAAGGAGCTGGCCGGGATATGGGATGAGGAGCTGGATACCCTCTATCCCGATCAGTCGAATCAGGTCACCTGGCAGGGCAAAACCTACCGGGCGCAGGGCTACTGCACCCTTGTGCACCTGGAGGGCGCCAGGGCGCTTGCGGCCTATGAGAAGGACTTTTACGCGGGCTATCCGGCGCTGACGGTCAACGATTATGGGCAGGGCCGCGCTTACTACATGGCCTGCCGGTTAGACGATGCGTTTTTGATGGACTTTTACCGGGAACTTACGGCTTCCTGCGGCATTTCGCCTGTGCTGCCCGGCGCGCTGCCCCGAGGGGTAAGCGCCATGGCGCGCACCGACGGGGAGCGGGAGTATGTTTTTTTGATGAACTTCAGCCACCATCCCCAGCGGGTAGACGTGGGCGCGGGCGGAGCGCGGCTGCTGGGCTGCGGCGCCTGGCAGGGAGAGGTCGTGCTGGAGCCGCAGGCGGTAGAGGTGCTGGCACGCGCCCGGTAAGCCGGATAACAGACGGATTGGCTTTGGCAAAATCCGGCTATACTATGCGGAAAGATACCGATCGTAAGGAAGTGGACTGTGTATGACATTTGATACGCTTTATCAAACCCTGCTGCGCCGGGAGATGCGGGGAGAGAAAGCGCCGCTGCCCGAGCAGGATGCGCGCCAGCTGGATTGCCTGCTGCACCCGGAGAAATATCCGGTGGTGCTGCAAACCGAGGACTGCGGAGGCTGCCCCTCCGGCCAGGCCTGCCGCAAGAGCTGCGTGTTTGACGCCATCACCCTGGGGGAGGATGGTAAGCTAAGCATCGATCCGGACAAGTGCGCGGGCTGCGCGGCCTGTATTAACGCCTGCCGCTCAGGTAAGCTGACCGCAAGCCGGGATGTGCTGCCCGCCATGAAGGCCGTCCGCCAGGGCGGGCGGCTGGCCTATGCCCTGATCGCGCCGGCCTTTTTGGGGCAATTTAGCGACGCAATTACGCCCGGGAAGCTGCGCAGCGCATTTAAAGCGCTGGGCTTTGACGGGATGATCGAAGTGGCGCTGTTTGCGGACATCCTGACCCTGAAAGAAGCGCTGGAGTTTGACCGCAATATCGTAACGGAGGCCGATTATCTTCTGACCAGCTGCTGCTGCCCCATGTGGATCGGCATGATCCGCAAAATCTACCAAGAGCTGATGCCCCATGTACCGGGCTCGGTCTCGCCGATGATCGCCTGCGGGCGGGTCATTAAAAAGCTGCATCCGGACGCGGTGACGGTTTTTATCGGCCCTTGCCTGGCGAAAAAGAGCGAGGCGCGGGAAAAGGATATTGCAGGCGCCGTGGATTATGTTTTGACCTTTCAGGAAATGCGGGATATTTTCGAGGCGGCGGACATACGGCCAGAGGCGTTGGAGGAAAGCGAAAAGGATCATTCCTCCCGCGCGGGGCGCATTTATGCGCGCACCGGCGGGGTCAGCGAGGCGGTGCGTGTGACGGTAGAGCAGTTAAACCCCGACCGGGCGATCGCCGTGCGGACCGAACAGGCCGACGGCGTGCCGGCCTGCAAGGCGATGATCGACCGGCTGAAAAAGGGCGAGGCGAAGGCCAACTTTTTTGAGGGGATGGGCTGCGTAGGCGGCTGCGTGGGCGGCCCCAGGGCGATTTTAGACCGTGAGACCGGGCGGGAAAACGTGGACGCCTATGGCGCGGCGGCAGCCTATGCCACGCCGCTGCAAAACCCCTATGTGCTGGAGCTGCTGCACCGGCTGGGGTTTGATACGGTGGAACAGCTGCTGGAGCACAGCGATCTGTTCACGCGGGATTTTAGCGCATCATAATCTCTGTTTTCGCAGATACTAGGGCTAACTTGATGCGAAAGGGAGATAGGATAAATGAAAGCGAGTATCGATCGAGAAGGCTGCATTGGCTGCGGGCTGTGTCCGGCCACCTGTCCGGAGGTATTCCGCATGGCGGAAGATGGACGGGCCGAGGTGTACGCCCCGGTTACGGACGAAGTGGCGCAAGCCGCGCAGGAGGCCGCGGATAATTGCCCGGTATCCGTTATCGCCGTAGAAGAATAGGTGCATCAGAAAAGGGCCGCAGGCATAAACCTGCGGCCCTTTTTATTGGGATTATAGTATGGCTTAATACCCCAAGTCCTCATCCACCAGATAGACGTGGACCTTGGGTCCCTCAAAGGAGGGGGCGTATTCGTGGATGGCCGTTAAGCGGCAAATGCGGGCGGCCGCCTTGCAATCCATACATTTGCCCGCCTTGGTGCAGGGCGTTTGGGTGTTAAGGCGCTTGGCGTTGAGTACGCAGGCCACGTTCTTGGCGCGGTTCATCGCATCTTCAAACGTTGCGGCGATCTTGTTGCGGCCCACGATGAAAAATACGTGCGCCGGCCCGTAAAAGGTGGCGGACAGGCGGTTGCCCGTACCGTCGATATTGATCAGCACGCCCTGGCTGCTTACGCCGTTGGCGCTGGTCAGGTAATATTCCGAGGCGTTGGCCTTATAGCGCAGGGTTTTGACCAGGGATTGATCCACGCCCGGTTTGCCCATCACTTCCCAATGCCAGGCCACATCGTTTCCCTTGTCCTTCAATGCCTCGTACAGCCCCAGCTCCCGCACTGTTACAGAGCCGCCGATGCCCACCGTTTTGCCCTCGCCGATAAAGTCCATTACCGCGCGCTTTACCTCGTCCGCCGTGTTAAAGATCTGTGCGTCAAAACCGCGCGCATTCAGGTTGTCCGCCGTGGTTTGCAGTATTTCGTTCATCTTGTTCCAAACCTCCCCTAAAACGTTCTACCCCATGAATAAGCAAATTTTATTCTATTTTTATCATACACCTATTTTTATGCCGCTGTCTACTGCCGCCTGGGGCAATGCAAATCTTGCTTTTTGGCCCAGGATTCGTTATGATGAAGGAAGTTTCATCCGTTTAAAATGCAGGCGGAGCGGCGGCAGGGCTGTACGCGTCCGGCAACTTTGAGATATAAAGGAGTCCAGTAAAACGCATGGCAAGGGAACATCAGGATTTGATCCGTAATTTTAGCATCATCGCCCATATCGACCACGGTAAATCCACATTGGCGGACCGGCTGCTGGAGGCCACCGAGACCATGGCCAAGCGGGATATGTCCGAGCAGGTGCTGGATTCTATGGAGCTGGAGCGGGAGCGGGGCATCACCATTAAAAGCAAGGCCGTGCGCATGAATTACCGCGCGCGGGATGGCAAGGTTTATGAGTTTAACCTGATCGATACCCCGGGGCATGTGGACTTTAACTACGAGGTCTCCCGGGCTTTGGCGGCCTGCGAGGGGGCCCTTTTGGTGGTGGACGCCTCCCAGGGGATCGAGGCGCAGACGCTGGCCAACGTCTACCTGGCCCTGGAGAACGACCTTGAGATTCTGCCGGTCATCAATAAGATCGACCTGCCCAGCGCCCAGCCCGAGCAGGTGCGCAGCGAGATCGAGGACGTGATCGGTCTGGAAGCCGGCCATGCGCCGCTGATCTCCGCCAAGAGCGGGGTAGGCATTGAGGATGTGCTGGAAGGCATCGTTTCCTATATCCCAGCCCCCAGCGGGGAGGAGGATGCCCCGCTGCGCGCGCTGATCTTTGACTCTTATTACGATAATTATAAGGGCGCGATCTGCATCGTGCGCGTCAAAGAGGGCAGCGTGCGGGCGGGTATGCGCATCCGCATGATGTCCAGCGGTATCGAATTTGACGTGGTGGAGGTGGGAGCGTTTTACCCCCAGCCCGCCACGCTGCAGGAGCTCTCCGCAGGCGACGTGGGCTTTATCGCCGCCTCGATCAAAAACGTGGGGGAGGCCCGGGTGGGCGACACGGTGACGGATGCAGCGCATCCCGCATCCCAGCCCCTGCCCGGCTATAAGCGGGTGCAGTCCATGGTATACTGCGGCATCTATCCGGCGGACGGGGCCCGCTATCCCGACCTGCGGGATGCCCTGGAGAAGCTGCAGCTCAACGATGCGGCCCTGCACTTTGAGCCGGAGACCTCCATCGCCCTGGGCTTTGGCTTCCGCTGCGGTTTTTTGGGGCTGCTGCATATGGAGATCATTCAGGAGCGTTTGGAGCGCGAGTACGATCTGGACCTGATCACCACCGCGCCCAGCGTCATCTATAAAGTCAAGCGCACGGATGGGACGCAGGAAACCATCGACAACCCCACCAACCTGCCCAATCCCGCGGAGATCGAGTACATGGAGGAGCCTTTTGTGGACGCCAAGATCATGACGCCGCCCGAGTATGTGGGAGCGATCATGGAGCTGTGTCAGGAAAAGCGCGGGGTCTATATCGAATTGCAGTATTTAGAGGAGAGCCGCGTGGTGCTGCATTACGAGCTGCCGCTAAGCGAGATCATCTACGACTTTTTCGATACCCTCAAAAGCCGCACCCGGGGTTACGCTTCCTTTGATTATGAGCTGAAGGACTACCGGCGCAGCGAGCTGGTCAAGCTGGATATCCTGCTCAACGGGGATGTGTGCGACGCACTGACGCTGATCGTACACAAGGATAAGGCCTATGCCCGGGGCCGCTCCATCGCCGAGCGGCTTAAAGAGGTGATCCCGCGCCAGCTCTTTGAGATCCCCATCCAGGCGGCCATCGGCGGCAAGGTGATCGCCCGGGAAACGGTCAAGGCCATGCGCAAGGACGTGCTGGCCAAGTGCTACGGCGGCGACATCACCCGCAAAAAGAAGCTGCTGGAAAAGCAGAAAGAGGGTAAAAAGCGGATGCGCCAGGTCGGCTCGGTCGAGGTGCCCAGCGAGGCGTTCATGGCCGTGCTCAAGATGAATTAGGCGCGCATATGGCGGGTATCTATATCCATATCCCCTTTTGCAAGGCCCGGTGCCGGTATTGCGATTTTACTTCGTATGCCGGGCGCGCGGCGGATATGTCGGCCTACCTGAGCGCGCTGGAAAAGGAAATAGACCGCTGGGCGGTCCGCGCGCAGGCTACGGCCTTTGAAACGGTCTTTATCGGCGGGGGCACGCCCTCTATTTTGCCGCTTGGGGCGGTTACGCAGCTTTTAAGCGCGCTGCGCCGCCGCTTTGCGCTTTTAAAGGATGCGGAGATCACCCTGGAAGCCAACCCCGGTACGCTGACGGCAGAGAAGTTAACCGAATATCGGGAGAGCGGGATCAACCGGTTGAGCATCGGCCTGCAAACGGCGGACGGCGGGCTGCTGCGCGCCCTGGGCCGCATCCATACCTATCCTGTTTTTGAGGAGAACTATAAGCTCGCCCGTGCGGCGGGCTTTAGCCATATCAATGTGGACCTGATGTACGGCCTGCCCGGGCAGGGGCTTGCGCAGTGGCGGGATACCCTTGAGCGGGTCACGGTGCTGGCGCCGGAGCATATTTCCGCCTATTCCCTCATCTTGGAGGAGGGGACGGCGCTGTATGCGGATGTGCAGGCGGGGCGCGCCGCCGCTCTGCCCGGAGAGGATGCGGAGGACGACATGGCAAAGCTGGCCCGCAGCCTGCTGGCCAGCCGGGGATACAGCCGCTATGAAATCTCCAACTTTGCCCGGCCGGGACAGGAATGCCGCCATAACCTGAACTATTGGCAAAACGGCGATTTTATCGGCCTGGGCTGCGCGGCGCACGGCTATTTCGGCGGGGAGCGGTATGAGAATACCGCCGAGCTGTGCGAATATATCGGGCGTGTGCAGGCCGGAGAAAGCCCGGTGGCAGCGCGCAGCTACCCTTCCGGCAATGACGCGCTGTTTGAAACGCTGATGATGGGGCTGCGCATGGTACGGGGCGTTCCGCTGGCCGCCCTGGAAGGTCGGTACGGCGCGACGCTGCCGGAGAAATGGAAAAAACTCATCCACACCTATGAAAGCGGAGGGCTGATGCGCCTTGAAAACGGCCGCCTGGCCCTGACGGAGCGGGGGCTGGACGTGCAGAATCCCCTCCTGGTGGCGTTCTTACAGGCACTGGATAATAATTTTTGACTTTCTTTGATTTTTTTGCGCCGCAGGCTGGATTTTGGTTAAAATACCCTTGACAATTCCGGCCCGCGGTGCTAATTTATAGATAGGTTTTAGCACTCCTCTTTTGAGAGTGCTAACAACAAAGCGGACGAGGAGGTGCTTGGGCGAGATGGATATTGGCGAACGCAAACTGCGCATTCTGCGCGCGATCATCGACGACTATATCGCTACGGGCATCCCGGTTGGCTCCCGTACGATCGCCAAAAAGTATCTGGACTGGAGCAGCGCCACCATCCGCAATGAGATGAGCGACCTGGAGGAGATGGGTTTGCTGGAGCAGCCCCATACCTCGGCCGGCCGCGTCCCTTCTGATTTAGCCTACCGGCTGTATGTGGATCAGCTGATGCAGGTGCCGGATCTTTCCGCAGAGGAGATCCGTTACATGCA
This sequence comes from Luoshenia tenuis, assembly GCF_014384745.1. Classification (NCBI taxonomy): domain Bacteria; kingdom Bacillati; phylum Bacillota; class Clostridia; order Christensenellales; family Christensenellaceae; genus Luoshenia; species Luoshenia tenuis. The sequence goes on along the minus strand of NZ_JACRSO010000002.1, from coordinate 349,394 downwards.
GCAGTACGTGCATTTCCGCCTGGGCGAGATCGAAGAGGTGATCTCGCAGGCGGCGAATCTGCTGAGCGAAATTACCAATTATACCGCCGTTGCCCTGACGCCGCAGATGAAAGACAGCGTCGTCACCGGTTTTCAGTTGGTGCCGATCACGGAAAATTTGGCGCTGGTGGTGCTGGTTACCGAGGCCGGCGTGCTTAAAGATCAGGTCATCTCCATCCCCAAACAGATGGATTCGGATCAGATATATGAGGTATCCAAGCTGCTGGCTAAGCAGCTTTGCGGCCACACGCTGGCGGAGATCGAGGAGACGCTGCACCAGCAGATGGACGAAAACCTGGCCAAGGCCCTGCAGGGGCACAAGCGCCTGGCGGGCAGCCTGATCGAGGCGCTAGATACCTACGCCGTGCCCAACCTCTCTAAAGAGTTGGTGCTGGGCGGCGCGGGCAAGATCCTCAACCATCCGGAATATAGCGATATCGATAAGGCGCGCCAGTTCTTATCGGTTTTGGAAACGAAGGACCGGCTTTATCAACTGCTCCGGCGGGGCAGCAAATTGCAGTTTAACATCACCATCGGGCGGGAGAACGAGTTTGAGGATTTGCGCAATTGTTCGGTGGTGACGGCAACTTACCGCATAGGCGACCAAAACTTGGGTTCGATCGGCGTGATCGGGCCGACGCGGATGGATTACAGCCGCGTCATGTCCGTGCTGGGCTTTATGGGGCGCAGCCTCACCGAGGTGCTTTCGAACCTGACCGATGGCGAATAGCGGCATAAGGAGGATAACGATGGAAGAAAAAAACGAGAATTTAAATCAGGAAACCGAGCCTAACGCAGCGGACTGCGGGCAGCAGGCTGAAGCGGCCTGCGAAGAGCCCAAGGCGCAGGATAAGAAAAAAGATAAGAAGAAGCATAAGGATGCGGAGCTTGAAAAGATCAAGGCGCTGCTGGAGAAAGAGCAGCAGCAGTCGGCTGATTATCTCAATACGGCCCAGCGCCTTCAGGCAGAGTTTGATAACTTCCGCCGCCGCAACCAGACCCTGCGGGCGGACGCCTATCAGGACGGCAAGCTGGATACCCTGAAAGAGCTGCTGCCGGTGCTGGACAACTTTGAGCGGGCGATGGCGGCAAAAGCCGATGCGGACGCGTTCTTTGAGGGTGTGGAAAAGATTTACAAACAGCTGCTGGAGACTATGACCAAGATGGGCGTGGAGGAGATTCCGGCCCTGGGCGAGACCTTTGACCCGGAAAAGCATCACGCGGTGATGCAGGCCGAGGCCACGCAGGATTATCCCGCCGGCACCGTTTGCGAGGTGTTCCAGAAGGGATACCGCGCGGGCGAAAAGGTTTTGCGTTACAGCATGGTAAAAGTGGCACAATAATAGCAGGCAATCCATTTAAATAAATTTTGAAAATTCAATCCAATGGGAGGTATAGATCATGGGAAAAATTATCGGTATTGACTTAGGTACGACCAACTCCTGCGTAGCCGTTATGGAAGGCGGCGAGGCGGTTGTCATCCCCAATCCGGAGGGCGCGCGCACCACGCCTTCGGTCGTGGCGTTCACCAAGGAGGGCGAGCGGCTGGTAGGCCAGGTGGCCAAGCGCCAGGCCATCACCAATCCGGACAGGACGGTTTCTTCCATCAAGCGCGAGATGGGCAGCAATTATAAAGTGCGGGTAGACGGCAACGACTACACCCCGCAGGAGATCAGCGCGATGATCCTGAGCAAGCTTAAGGCGGATGCCGAAAGCTACTTGGGCGAGCCGGTGACCCAGGCGGTCATCACCGTGCCGGCCTACTTCTCGGACAGCCAGCGCCAGGCCACCAAGGATGCCGGGCGTATCGCAGGCCTGGAGGTATTGCGCATCATCAACGAGCCTACGGCTGCGGCCCTGGCTTACGGCATGGATAAAGAACATAACCAGAAGATCCTGGTTTACGATCTGGGCGGCGGCACGTTCGACGTGTCCATTCTGGAGATCGGCGACGGCGTGTTCGAGGTTATGGCGACCCACGGCAACAACCGCCTGGGCGGCGATGATTTTGACCAGCGCCTGGTGGATTACATGGCCGACGAGTTTAAAAAGGAAAACGGCATCGACCTGCGCAGCGACAGGATGGCCCATCAGCGCCTGAAAGAGGCGGCTGAAAAAGCCAAGATCGAGCTTTCCGGCGTGTTGACCAGTAACGTCAACCTGCCCTTTATTACGGCGGATGCTTCCGGCCCCAAGCACCTGGATATGACCATTACCCGGGCCAAGTTCAACGAGCTGACCCACGACCTGGTCGAGCAGACCACCGGCCCCATGAACCAGGCGCTGCAGGATGCGGGGCTGACGGCCTCTCAGGTCGATAAGGTTATTCTGGTGGGCGGTTCCACCCGCATCCCCGCTGTGGCGGAGGCGGTGCAGAAGATCACCGGCAAAGAGCCCTTTAAGGGCATCAACCCTGATGAGTGTGTGGCGCTGGGCGCGGCCATTCAGGGCGGCGTGCTGGGCGGCGATGTCAAGGACATCCTGCTGCTGGATGTAACGCCCCTTTCCTTGGGTATTGAGACCATGGGCGGCGTGTTTACCCGCCTGATCGACCGGAACACCACCATCCCCACCAAAAAGAGCCAGATCTTCTCCACGGCGGCAGATGGACAGACCTCGGTGGAGGTGCATGTGCTGCAGGGCGAGCGCGAGATGGCCACCTATAACAAGACACTGGGCCGCTTCCAGCTGACCGGCATCGCCCCGGCTCCCCGCGGCGTGCCGCAGATCGAGGTGACCTTCGATATCGACGCCAACGGCATCGTGCACGTATCCGCTAAGGATCTGGGCACGGGCAACGAGCAGAACGTTACGATCACCGCGTCGACCAATCTGTCCGACGATGAGATCGATAAGGCCGTGAAAGAGGCCGAGCAGTATGCGGCCGAGGATAAGAAGCGCAAAGAGGAAGTGGAAGTGCGCAACCAGGCCGATCAGATGGTCTATTCCACCGAGAAGAGCTTGAAGGAATTGGGCGATAAGCTGGATGCGGCGGATAAAGACAAGGTGCAGGCCGGTCTTGACGCCCTTAAAAAGGCGTTGGAGGGCGGCAACCTGGAGCAGATCAAGGCTGAGACCGAGAAACTTACCCAGGTTTCCTACGATGCTTTCGGCAAGGTCTACCAGCAGCAGGCGGCAGGGCAGCAGGCCGGCGCCCAGGGCGCCAATCCGGGCCCGGATGCGGGCAACGCCGGCGCACAAAGCGGCCCGGATAACGTTGTGGACGCCGACTATGAAGTGGTGGACGACGATAAAAAATAAGGGGAACATTCATGGGGCAAAAGGCGCGGCTTGTGGCCGCGCCCTGCCCATGTTGAGGGCAGAATCCGAGAGTGTGGAGGTAGGTGAGGCTTTTGGCCAAACGTGATTATTATGAGGTGCTGGGCGTTGCAAAAGACGCCAGCGATGCGGATATTAAAAAAGCCTATCGCAATCTGGCAAAAAAATATCATCCGGACCTGAACCCTGGCGATAAAGAGGCCGAGGCCAAGTTTAAAGAGGTCAACGAGGCGTATGAAACGTTGAGCGATTCCCAGCGCCGCGCCCAGTACGACCAGTTTGGCCCGGAGGGGCCGCAGGCGGCCGGCTTTGGCGGCGGTGGCTTTGAGGGCTTCGGCGGTTTCGGCGGCTTTGGCGGTGTCGAGGATATTTTTGAGGCCTTTATGGGCGGCGGTTTCCGCGGGCAGAGCGCACGGCGCAATGGGCCTGCGCGCGGGGAAGATATCCATGTGGAGGTCACCCTGAGTTTTGAGGACGCGGCCTTTGGCGTGCAGCGGGAGATCAACGTCACCCGCGACGAGGTATGCCAGGAGTGCGGCGGCAGCGGCGCCAAAAAGGGCACCCAGCCTACGACTTGTACGGTCTGCGGCGGTACCGGCCAGGTACAGGTGGCCCAGCAGACGATCTTAGGGCGGGTGATGAATGTGCGCACCTGCGAGACCTGCCACGGCACGGGGCACATCATTAACGACCCCTGCCCCAAGTGCAACGGACGGGGCAAGGTGCGCCGCTCGCGCAAGATTAAGGTGAACATTCCCGCGGGTGTGGACGATGGGCAGGCGGTGACCATGCGCGGAGAGGGGCAGCCTGGTACGAGGGGCGGCCCGGCGGGCGACCTTTATGTACACCTGCGCGTGCGCCCGCATAAGCTCTTCCGGCGGGAGAATTACGACCTTTATTGCGATATCCCCATCACTTACGCCCAGGCGACGCTGGGCGGGGAGATCGAGGTGCCCACGCTGGAGGAGAAGGTGCGCTATAATATCCCGGAGGGGACGCAGCCGGGCACGACCTTCCGCCTGCGCGGCAAGGGCATTAAAGTGCTCAACTCCAACGCCAAAGGTCACCTTTACGTAACGGTGACCCTGGAGGTGCCCAAGCGCCTCTCGGCCGAGCAGAAGGAGCTGCTGCGCAAATTCGATGCGTCGCTGGGCAATGCCCAGCACGAAAAGCGCAAAAACTTTTTTGAAAAGATGAAAGACGCCTTTGGCGGATAAAATGACCCTGGCTTGGCCCGGCGCCTTTGCGCCGGGCCTGCTGCATCCAGCCTGCATGAAGCGCAGGCTGGGCGCGCATGCTATTGAAAAAGGAGCAGAAAATTTGGAGAAACGCGAAGCGGTATTTAAGAAGATCAACTGGGCGCTGATGGCGCTGATAGCCCTTGGCCATTTGGCCGCGGGGATATACTATCTGGCCAGTGGCGCAAGGGTTTATTACTATGCCCTGGCCTTTTGCGGGCTGCTGTTTTTACCGCTGCCCTACGGGCTTTATAAGGCGCTCAGGCTGAAAACCTGTTACAGCCTGAACAGCGTGATCTATGCCTTTTTCATTCTGGCCTACACGGTTGGCCTGGTCTTTCAGGGCTATGCGCGCATCCTTTATTTTGATAAGCTGGCCCACGGCCTGTCCGGCGTGCTGGTAGCATTTTTTGCCCTGTTTTTATACTATCTGATCAAGCCCGGTCGGGAAATCAGGCGGGAAGAGTGCGCTCTGGCGGGCACCTTTGTCTTTATGAGCTCGGTGGCGGTAGCGGGGCTTTGGGAGATCAGCGAATACGCGATCAGCCTGATCTTTGGAACCGACCCGCAAAACGTGCTGCACACCGGCGTGGGCGATACCATGATGGATATGATCGTTTGCACGGCCGGAACGCTGGCTTTTGTAGTGGTGCTGGCGCTTTACTATAAAAAGGGGCGCAAGGGCTTCCTCATGGGCGCATTTGATGATTTTTACCGGCAAAACTTTTTAGAAGGCTCCGATTTCTAGCTCCGTAAAGGGCCGCAAGGCCCTTTCTCTTTTAGGTCAGGGCTTGATTTTTGCGCGGCGTTGCGCTATTATTTTGTTAGCACTTAAAAGTGATGAGTGCTAAAATGTGCAGAAGATAAATTTTGATTTCATTATAGGGGTGATGGATTATGGCAAAAAAGCAGTTTAAGACGGAGTCCAAGCGTATTTTGGATCTGATGATCAACTCGATCTATACCCACCGGGAGATCTTTCTCCGGGAGCTGATCTCAAACGCCAGCGACGCCAGCGATAAGCTTTATTTTACCGCGATGAAGGAGGGCAATACCGGCCTGAACCGGGAGGATTTGCCCATCCATATCGGCGTGGATAAGGAAAACCGCGTGCTGACGATCTCGGACCACGGCTGCGGCATGAAGCGGGAGGAACTGGAAAATAACCTGGGTGTGATCGCCCGCAGCGGTACCTTGAACTTTAAAAAGGATAACGACCTGGGCGAGGATATCGACGTGATCGGCCAGTTTGGCGTAGGTTTTTACGCGGCTTTTATGGTCAGCAAAAAGGTGACGGTGCAAAGCCGCGCCTACGGCTCGGATGAGGCGTGGCAGTGGCAGTCTACCGGCGCGGATGGCTACACCATTGAGCCCTGCGAAAAGGCGGAAAATGGCACGGACATCATCCTCGAGATCAAGGATGACGAGGGCGAGGAGCACTATGGCGAGTTTTTAGAGCAGTACCGTCTGGCCGCCATCGTCAAAAAATACTCGGATTATGTACGCTATCCCATTCAGATGGAGATGGAATCCACCCGCATGAAAGAGGGAAGTGAAACAGAGACCGAGACCGTGGTGGAGACCTCTACCCTCAACAGCATGGTGCCCATCTGGCGCCGGGCCAAGGGCGAGGTCACCGATGAGGATTATAACAACTTCTATAAAGAAAAGTTTATGGATTTTGAGGATCCGCTCTCAGTAGTGTCCCACGCGGTGGAGGGCGCCGTGACCTATCAGGCGTTGCTGTTCATCCCCAAAGCCGTGCCCTTCAATTACTATTCCCGTGATTTTGAAAAGGGCCTGCAGCTCTATTCCAACGGCGTGATGATCATGGATAAGTGCCCGGACCTACTGCCGGATGCGTTCAGCTTTGTGCGCGGGTTGGTGGATTCCTCCGACCTCTCGCTCAATATCTCCCGCGAGACCCTGCAGCACGACAGGCAGCTGCGCGCCATTGCCAACAACGTGAAAAAGAAGATCAAAAGCGAGCTGCAAAAGCTGCTTAAAAACGACCGGGAAAAGTACGAGCTCTTCTTCAAAAACTTTGGCCGTCAATTAAAGGTGGGCGTATATACCAACTATGGCGCGGAAAAGGAGTTTTTGCAGGATCTGCTGTTGTTCCATTCCCTAGCCGGGGATAAGCTGATCGCCCTGCAGGAGTATGTGGACGCCATGCCAGAAGGGCAAAAATATATCTACTATGCCTGCGGTACGGATATCAACCGTGTGGCCCAGCTGCCCCAGATGGAGCGCGTGCGGGACGCGGGGTACGATGTGCTGTGCATGACGGAGGATATCGACGAGTTTGCCGTGCGCATGATGCGCGACTTTGCGGGGAAGGAGTTTAAGTCCATCTCCGATAACGACCTGGGGCTGGATAGCCAGGAGGATCAGGAAAAGGCTGAGCAGCAGGCGGCCGAGTACAAGGCGCTGTTTGAAGATATGCAAAAGGCGCTGGAGGGAAAAGTGAAGCAGGTCAAGCTCTCTAGCCGGCTGAAATCCCACCCGGTTTGTCTGAGCAGCGACGGTCCCCTGTCCCTGGAGATGGAGAAGGTATTAAACGCCATGCCCACAGAGGAGAAGGTCAAGGCTGACCGCATCCTGGAATTGAATGGTGATCACCCGGTGTTTGAGACCCTGTGCAAGCTGCAGGGCAAGGATGAGGAAAAGCTCGGGCAGTACGCCCAGATGCTTTACGACCAGGCACTGCTGATCGCCGGCATGGAGATCGAAGATCCGGTAGCTTATTGCAACCGGGTATGCCAGCTGATGGCGGATAAAGCCTAGTACAGCGGCCTAAATCTTCAGAACTGGTAAATACAATACCCCGCCGGTAAAACCGCCCGAAGTGCCGATAAAGCACCGGGCGGTTTTTTAGTCCGGGAGGCTTAACGGATTGTACACCCTGTGTTATAATCAAACCATAAAGAAAAAAAGGGGGATTTTACAATGCAGGACCCGGTTTTTATGTCCGTTAAGATCACGCCAAACACGATCCTGATCTCGGGGGTGGGGTGCTACAGTTATCTGGTCATGGGGGATGAGATGGCCATGATGATCGATACCGGCATGAGCCACCGCGATATCCACGAATACGCGCGCCAGTTTACCGATCTGCCCATCACAGGGGTGATCAATACCCACGGCCACTTTGACCACACCGGCGGCAACGGCTGGTTCAAGGTAGCGTATATGCACCCTTATGCGGCTACGGAGGCTAAAAAGCCCTTTGACGATTCTGAATATCCGCTGGATTATGAGATCGTTACGGTGGAAGATGGGCATATGTTCGATCTGGGCAGCCGTAAGCTGCAGGTGATCTACGACGGGGCGCACAACCCTGGCAGCATCGCCATTTTAGATAGGCAGAACCGCATGCTCTTTACCGGGGATGAGGTGGACCCGGGACAGGTGCTGATCTTTAGGATGGCGGGCCATCAGGAGAATATCCAAAGCTGCCAGAGCATCCAGAACCATCAGCGCAATATGCGTAAACTGAAAGCTTATTATGATGACTTTGACATCATCTGCCCGGGACATAACGGCATGGCTATCCATAAAAGCTATATCAACGATTTTATCGTCTGCGACCAGATGATCCTGGACGGGGCGCAGGGGAAAACGGATATTACCTCGCCTTCCATGCACTTCCCGGGGCTGCCCACCTCGCGCCGCTTTGAGTATAAGGGCGCCCATATCTGCTACGATATCGACATGATCTATGATGAGCAGGTAAAAAAATAAGTTTAGGTCCGTTATAGCGGTTATGGCAAGAGGCATCCAAAAGGATGCCTCTTTTTTATGCCCAAATCGCCTAATTTATGCCTGGATACGTTTCTTTATGTATTCTTAACGCAATCTTAATATCACAGCGGTTTTGCAAAGACAATGCTCATATCCCGGCGAGTATAATTATCTCGATAAACAAGTAGATGAGGAGATGATACGCATGCTCGACCTATTGATGATAGCGATCTTTGCTGTCAGCTTTGGATTACTCGGCCTGTTGGTCCATTGGTGCCAAAAACAACTGGATTCCAACGAGTAGGGGGGAAGGTATGATGATAATCCTAGGCATTATTGTTTTACTGATGGGGTGCTATCTGGTATACGCACTGGTGCACCCGGAGAAATTCTAAAGCTTTCAGGAGGAGTTCGTTATGGTGCAGCTCGTATTGACCATTCTCATCTATTTGATGATGGTCATTCCGGTCGGGATCTATGTCTATCATATCGCCGCCGGAAAGCATACCTTTGCCGACCCGGTATTTAACCGCCTTGACGGGCTGATCTACCGGATCAGCGGCATCGATCCCCATAAGGGTATGAACTGGAAAAAATATGCGGTATCGCTTCTGGTGACCAATGCCGTCATGATCCTGCTGGGGTATATTATCCTGCGGATCCAGAGCATCGGCCTTTTCAACCCCAATGGGATCGGGAACATGGAAGAATCCCTGTCCTTTAATACGATCATCAGCTTTATGACCAATACCAACCTGCAGCACTACTCCGGCGAGTCCGGCCTTTCGTACTTATCGCAGATGCTGGTCATCATCTTCATGATGTTCGTATCCGCGGCCAGCGGTTACGCGGCCTGCGTGGCCTTTATTCGCGGCCTGGCGGGAAAGACCAAGGACAATGTGGGCAACTTTTTTGCGGATCTGGTACGCATCACCACCCGCGTGTTGCTGCCTTTTTCCATCATCGGCGGCATGCTTCTGGTATGGCAGGGCGTGCCCCAGAACTTTACCGGTAATGTGGTCGTGGATACGATCGAGGGCGCCAAGCAGATCATCGCCATGGGGCCTGTGGCGGCGCTGGAGATCATTAAACACCTGGGGACGAACGGCGGCGGTTTCCTGGGCGCCAACTCGTCTACACCCATTGAGAACCCCACGATCATTTCCAACCTTATCGAGCTTTATTCGATGATGCTGTTGCCGGGAGCCAGCGTCATCACCTTTGGCAAGATGGTGCGGGACCGCAAGCGCGAGCAGGCACAGGCCAACGGACAGAAACTGGAGATCAAGGGCAAGGCGTCTAGGAGCCTGACCGTATGGATGTACGGCCGCGAAGGGCGCACGATCTTTGCCGCTATGGGGATCATCTTTATCCTGGGGCTGGGCCTTTGCTTCTGGGCAGAGAGCCAGGGCAACCCGGCGTTGGCCGATGTGGGCTTGAGCCAAACACAGGGCAGTATGGAAGGCAAAGAGGTCCGGTTCGGCATCGCTCAATCTGCGATGTTTACCACGACGACAACGTCGTTTACCACGGGTACCGTTAATAATATGCACGATACCCTAACGCCTTTGGGCGGCATGGTGCCCCTGCTGCATATGATGCTTAACGTCGTCTTCGGCGGCAAGGGCGTAGGCCTTATGAACATGATCATGTACGCTATACTGGCGGTGTTTATCTGCGGGCTGATGATCGGCCGGACGCCGGAATACCTGGGTAAAAAGATCGAGGGGCGCGAGATGAAGCTGACGGCCCTTTGCATCATCATCCATCCCTTCCTGATCCTGACTTTTTCCGCTATCGCGGTCGCCACGCAGGGAGGGCTGGAAGGCATTACCAACTCGGGGTTCCACGGGCTGACGCAGGTGCTCTATGAGTTTTCGTCCTCAGCGGCCAACAACGGTTCCGGTTTTGAGGGCCTGGCCGATAATACGATGTTCTGGAACATTACAACGGGCTTGGCCATGTTCTTTGGGCGTTACCTGTCCATCGTCATCCAGCTGGCCATCGCCGGATCGTTGATGAAAAAACGCTTTGTCAATGAGTCCGTGGGGACCCTGCATACCGATACCGCCTCGTTTGCCATCATTTTGGTATTTGTGGTATACATCTTCGCGGCGCTGACCTTCTTCCCGGTGCTCTCGCTAGGGCCCATCGCGGAACATCTCAGCCTCTGGACATAAGGAGGAAGCCTTAACATGAGTAAGAAACGCAATCAAAAGCTGATTACGCCGGAGATCTTCCGCCAGGCGGTAATAGGTTCGTTTGTAAAGCTGAACCCCCGGTATATGATGAAGAACCCCGTCATGTTTGTGGTAGAGGTGGGGTTTGTGATCACGCTGGTACTGTCCTTTTTTCCGGCGCTGTTCGGGGACGTGGGCGGCGGATCCCTTCGCACCTATAATATCATTGTAGCGGCGATCCTGTTTGTAACCGTACTGTTTGCCAACTTTGCCGAATCCGTGGCGGAAGGGCGGGGCAAGGCCCAGGCGGCCAGCCTGAAAAAGACCCAGAAGGACACCCAGGCCCGATTGCTGGAGGACAACGGCGGGGAAAGGACCGTGCTTTCCAGCGAGCTGAAAAAAGGGGATGTGGTGCTGGTTCGCGCCGGCGAGATCATCCCTGGCGATGGCGAGGTCATCGAGGGCATCGCCTCGGTGGATGAATCCGCCATTACTGGCGAATCCGCCCCGGTGGTGCGGGAATCGGGCGGGGACTTCTGCTCGGTCACCGGCGGTACTACCGTGGTTTCGGACTGGTTGAAGATCCGCATCACCTCTGACCCGGGCAATAGCTTCCTGGATCGGATGATCGCCCTGGTCGAAGGGGCCTCGCGGAAAAAGACCCCCAACGAGATCGCGCTCAACACCCTGCTGGTTTCGCTGACCATCATTTTCATGATCGTGATCGTAACGCTGTATCCCATCGGCATCTATTCGGGCGTGCAGCTGCAGACCTCCACATTGATCGCCCTGGCCGTCTGCCTGATCCCTACCACCATTGGCGGCCTGCTCTCGGCCATCGGCATCGCGGGGATGGACCGGGTCACCCGGTTTAACGTCATCGCCATGTCCGGTAAGGCCGTAGAGGCCTGCGGGGATGTGGATACCATGATCCTGGATAAGACGGGCACCATCACCTATGGCAACCGCCTGGCCGCGGATTTCTTCCCGGTGGGCGGGGCGCGGCGAGAGGAGCTAATCGGATGCGCGGCGCTGACCTGTCTGCAGGACGATACCCCGGAGGGCAAATCCACCCTGCAACTGGCTCGGGAAATGGGAGACCATAGCGAAGCTGTGGAAGGCGCCAGCTTTATCGAATTCACGGCGCAGACCCGGATGAGCGGCGTGGACCTGCCCGACGGCACCCGCATCCGCAAGGGCGCGGCCGATGCCATCGAGCAATACGTCAAGGCGCTGGGCGGCCAGATCCCTGGCGACCTGCACGAGCAGGTGGATAAGATATCGAGCCTGGGCGGCACGCCCCTGACCGTTTGCCTGAATGACCGGATTTTGGGCGTGATCTATTTAAAGGATACCGTTAAGCCCGGTATGGTGGAGCGGTTCCAGCGCCTGCGCGCCATCGGCATCAAGACCATTATGTGCACGGGCGATAATCCCCTGACCGCGGCTACCATCGCCAAAGAGGCGGGCGTGGATGGCTTTATCGCCGAGTGCAAACCGGAAGATAAGATCGATGTGATCAAGATGGAGCAATCCCAGGGCAAGATCGTGGCCATGACGGGCGACGGCACCAACGATGCGCCGGCCCTGGCCCAGGCCAATGTGGGCCTGGCCATGAACAGCGGCACCACGGCAGCCAAGGAGGCCGCCAATATGGTCGATCTGGATTCGGACCCGACCAAGATTCTGGAGGTCGTGGAGATCGGCAAACAGCTGCTGATTACCCGCGGCAGCCTGACCACCTTCTCCATCGCCAACGATATTGCAAAGTATTTTGCCATTATTCCGGCGATGTTTATGATGGCGATCCCGCAGCTGGGCGTGCTCAATATCATGCATTTGGCCACGCCTTACAGCGCGATCCTGTCCGCGCTCATCTTTAACGCGATCATCATTCCCTGCCTGATTCCCCTGGCGATGAAGGGCGTTAAGTACCGGCCGATGTCCTCGGGTAAAATGCTGGGCAGAAACATGCTGATCTATGGCGTAGGCGGCGTGATCACTCCGTTTATCGGAATTAAGATCATCGATCTGATCATCCATCCGCTGCTTGCGCTGATGGGCCTATAAGGAGGATGAGATTATGAAAGAATCTGCAAAAGGATTCCTGCACGGGACCCGACAGGCCGTCGTGGTGACCCTGGTACTGATGCTGATCTGCGGACTGATCTTTCCCACGCTTTTGACGGGCATTTCGGCGCTGATCTTTCCGCATCAGGCCGGCGGCAGCCTGGTAGAGGTAGAGGAGCAGACCCTGGGCGCCCAGAATGTAGGGCAGGAATTCACACAGGATTATTATATGTGGAGCCGGCCTTCGGCGTATCATTACAACGTTTATACCGAGGATGCACAGGGCAACCAGTACTATACCGATGGTACGGAGTTTGCCGGCCTGAGCTCTGGCTCCAATAACTACGCACCCTCCAACCCGGATCTGGCGGCGCGGGTAGAGGAGGATATCGCCAAGTTTTTGGAGCGCAACCCGGATGTCAAGCGCGAGGATATTCCTACCGATCTGCTAACGGCCTCCGGCTCCGGGCTGGACCCGCATATCTCTCCGGCGTCCGCCGAGGTGCAGATTCCGCGCATCGTAAAGGCCTCGGGCTTGAGCGAGGATACGGTCCGCGAGATCGTGGCGCGGCATACGGGCGGCAAAGTCCTGGGCGTATTTGGCGAGGATACCGTCAACGTCCTGCTGGTCAATATCGACATCGCCACCGCCATGGGGCTGATCGGCTCCCAAGCGGAATAACCGGATTACACTGAAGTCTTTAAAACCCCGCACCTGCAGTTGCAGTGCGGGGTTTTTGCTGTCTCATAAGTAAAAGGAAGAGATAATAAAAACAGCGGCGCGGGAAAATATCCCTGCGCCGCTGTTTCTATCGCTTAGGCTCTTTTATTAGGCCCTTTGCTGGTATTCCTTTTCCAGCTCCATAATGCGGGCTACCTTGGGCGCCGATCCACCGCCGGCAAAGTCGCACCCCAGCCAGATATCCACCAGATACTTGGCCAGCTCCACGCCGATCACCCGCTCGCCCATGCACATGATCTGCGCATCGTTGCTCTTGCGAGCGCGCTCGGCACTGTAGGGATCGTGGCACACCGCCGCGCGGATGCCCGGCACCTTGTTGGCACAGATGCACATGCCGATTCCCGTGCCGCACAGCAAAATACCTTTTTCGTAGTTGCCCTTGGCCACTTCGCCTGCTACTTTATAGGCCACATCGGGGTAGAGCACGGTCTCGCCCTTGGCGGCGCCAAAATCGTCCACCTCGTAGCCCTTTTCCTCCAGATGCTTGATGATGACCATTTTAAGATTATAGGCCGCCTCGTCGCAACCGATGATCAGTTTCATTCCATATCTTCCTTTCCGTAAAGCCGCGTTTACAGCTGTGCGGCGATCGCGTCCGCCATCGCCGTTAAGATGATGCAGCAGCTGGTAGCGCCGGCGTCCAGCACCCCGCGGGAGCGCTCGCCCAGCCGGCTGGAGCGGCCGTATTTAGCCACCATGTCCTTGGTGGATTCTTTGCCCGCCTGAGCGGCCGCTTTCATGTCTTCCAACGCCTCGGGCAACGGCTTGCCCGCATCCGCGGCCGCTTTCAGGGCGTCTACAGCGGGGCTTAAGGTATCCACCAGCGTCTTATCGCCTACCTGCGCCTCCACGATGCCCTGCAGCCCTTCCAGGCCCGCAGCCAGCATATCATGCAGCTGCTGTACATCGATCTCCTCTAAGTCCTCGCCTGCCTCGGCGGAATCCATAAAGATCGTGCCGTAGATGGGGCCCATGGAGCCGCCGATCTCCGCAAACAGGATATTGCCCAGTTCGTCTAATCCTTCTGTAAAGGTGAAATCGGTATCGGCAAACCGCTTTTCAAACAGGCTGAAGCCTTTGTTCATGTTCATGCCGTGGTCGCCGTCGCCGATCAGGCCGTCCACCTCGCCCAGATAGGCCTTGTTATCCTGAATGGCCTTGACCATAGCCAGCAATACGGGTTTGCCGTCTTTATTTTGAAATACGCTCATCTTCGCGCCCCTCCTTAGAACTGCGTTAAGCCCATGCAGTTGGCCGGCATGTCGATCAGCTCTTTGAGCTCGTCGTCCAGCTTCATCACCGTCAGCGTGGCGCCCATCATCTCAAGGGAGGTAAAGTAGTTGCCCACATAGGCCTTATGGGTCTTGATGCCTTTTTCGCTGAGCAGTTTATCGATCTCATCGTAGAGCACATACAGCTCCATCACCGGGGTCGCGCCCAGGCCGGAGACCAGCACCACCACTTCGTCGCCCGCCTCAAAGGGATAATCCGGCACCACGGTATCCACCATGCGCTTGGCCATCTTATCGGCGGTCTCCAGCGCGCATACCTCGATGCCCGGCTCGCCATGGTGGCCGATGCCCACTTCCATCGTGCCCTCTTTGATCTCAAAGTTCGGGTGACCCACGGCCGGCAGCGTGCAGGGGGTAAGCCCAATGCCTACGCTGCGGGTGTTATCGATGGCCTTTTGCGCTGCGGCGATCACCTCGTCCAGGCTGCCGCCCTTGGAAGCTTTGGCGCCGCCCACCTTCCACATCAGCACCTCGCCGGCTACGCCGCGCCGCTTTTCGCGCTGATCCTTGGGGGCGGAGGCCACATCGTCATTGGCCACCACGGTCTTGACCGTGATGCCCTGCTTTTTGGCCATCTTTACAGCCATCTTCACGTTCATATTGTCGCCGGAGTAGTTGCCGTACAAGCAGGCCACGCCGTTGCCCTGATCGGCAGCCTTAAAGGCATCCAGGAACGCGGCGGCGGTGGGGGAGGAGAAGATCTCGCCCACGGCCACGGCATCGCACATATTTTTGCCCACATAACCCACAAAGGCGGGTTTGTGGCCCGATCCGCCGCCGGTCACCACGCCGACCTTGCCCTCGGGGATGTCCTTGGCCTTGACGACCCTGGGATTCTCGGTCTTTTCCACCAGTTCGCTATGGGCTTTTAAAAAGCCTTTTAGCATCTCGTCTACAATATCGTCCGGCTGATTCATGATGCGTTGCAACATATTCATTTCCCCCTTATATCCTTTGTCTTATTCCATGCCCGGAACCAGAACGACCTTCAGCGCGCCGCCTTCGCCGGTCTTGGCGATATGGAAGCCTTCCTCCCATTTCTCAAGCGGCAGCTGGTGTGTGACCACGCCCTCGGTGGGCAACTTGCCATTTCCGATCCATTCGATTACCGTGTCGTAGCAGAACGGGCTCAAGTGCGAGCCCAGCAGGTCCAACTCCTTGCGGTCGCTGATGATGGACCAGTCCACCTTTACCAGGTCGCCAAACACGCTGAACTCCACAAACCGGCCCATCTTGCGGATGGCTTCCAGCCCCTGCTGTACGCTGGAGGGATGGCCCGTGGCCTCGATATAGATATCGCACCCATAACCGCCGGTCATCTCCTTGATCTTGGCCACCACGTCTTCCTTGCCGGGGTTCATCACGATGTCCGCGCCAAAGGCCTTGGCCTTGGCCAGCCGCTCGTCGCTCATGTCCAGCGCCACCAGGCACTTGGGGTTAGCCTGGCGCAGCGCGCCGATCATCCCCAGCCCCAGCGTGCCTACCCCGGATTGCACCACAACATCCGTAGTCTTGACCTGGGCGCGCTCCACACAGTGGAAAGAGCAGGCGTACGGCTCGATCAGCGCGGCCTGCGCGATGGGCATATCCTGCGGCACGCGGTAGGGCAGCGCCTCTTTGGTCAGTTTTACGTACTCGGCCATGCCGCCGTTGACGTTATTCTGGAAGCCGAACAGATCGTGCTTTTCGCACATCCAGTGCCGCCCGGTCTTACAGAACATACATTCCCCGCAGGGAACGATCTGCTCGGGGCAGATGCGGTCCCCGATCTTCCAATCGCCCTTGACGTTGGGGCCGATCTCCACCACCGTGCCCACAAACTCGTGGCCCGGGATCATCGGCGCCTTGATATACGGGGGATTGCCGTCTCCGCCCCAGAAGCTGGGCGCGCCCGCAAAAGCCTTGGTATCGCCCGCGCAGATGCCGCACGCCTCTACCTTGAGCACCATTTCGCCCTCGCCCGCGCGGGGGGTGTCCACCATTTCAAAACGGTAATCACCCGGCGCATAAGCGACGATTGCCTTCATTTTTTCCGGTAGTGTACTCAACATTCATTCCTCCCTTAAACATCCTAAAATAGCTTGCCGTGTACCCCTTGTAACGCGGGTGGCTTCCCCAAACCACCCCACGAACGCTTTACCCCTTTAGTCCATTGCAAAACGTCCTAAATTGAGTATAACCAACAAAAATGGGGGTGTCAATTAATTTACAGCCACGGATAGGCGTTGGCACCCAAACGCCCCCAGCCAGGCCGGTTGCGGCATTTTAGGGACAGGAAGATAAAAATATTTAGTTGTATGTTATGCTTTTTTGAGGATGGGAATGGGGTCAAAAGCCATCTTCGGCGCCAGAGCACTATTTAGCGCAACGCATCAGCGGATGCTGCTTGGCGTGCTGTTACGTATATGCCTCGGTTATAGTTACGCATAGGTAACCTGAGAACAAAATTGTGCGTACTTGCGCGGCTGCATTGCTTTTTATATGATGAAGAAAAAGCGGCCGCGTTGGGCCGGAAAGGAAGTTGCAATAATGAATGCGGTAGTGGAAAATATAATGTCGCGGCGCTCCGTGCGGCGCTTCAAATCCCAACAGCTTTCGCCTGAACACTTGCGCCAGATCCTTGAAGCGGGGCTCTGGGCGCCCAGTGCAGGCGGCCGCCAATCGGCCATCATGCTGGTTTGCCAAGATGCGCAGGCAAACGAAGATATGGGGCGCATAAATCGTAAAATTTTCGGGGGCGCGCTCAAACCCGGCGCGCATATCGTCAACGAAAAGCAGATCAGCATCGCAGAGGATGATTCGCTTCAAAGCGCATTTTATAGCGCACCCACCGTTATAACGATTTTTGCGCCGGAGGGACACCGTTGGGGCATTAACGATTGTACGGTAATGGCCCAAAACCTGATGCTGGCGGCCTGGTCCCTGGGCGTAGGTAGCGTGCATGTTACACGTGCGGAGGATACTTTTGCTACTGAGCAGGGACAGGCGCTGATGGCGAGGGCGGGAATCGACCCGGAATACGTCGCCCGGTGCAGCATATGCCTGGGATACCCGGATGGAGAGATCGGTGAGGGCAAGCCGCGGCGCGCCGGTCGGATTTTTGTGGTTGAATAGTACTTCATGAATAAGAGGGCGGCCCATTGGCCGCCCTCATTTAATATCAGTATACGAAAAGGGCAGCAGCGGCTACCTTGATTTTGGCTTTTTGCGCAGCTTCAGCTCTATCTGCTTTTCCCCGGCAAGCGCAGTTAAGCGCGCGACAGCAAACGCGGCCATCTCCTTAATGGAGGCGTCTTGTGCGGAGATGGAGAAACGATTTAACTCGTCCATCGCCGCTGAAAGATCGGATAGATCCAGCAGGGATACCGCCGCAATATAAAACGTCTTGCGCCGGCCGTCGTTATAGTGCTCCAGTAAGCGCTGCAGGATAGCCAATTTTTGCTCCAGCTCTTCGCCATAAGCGGCGGGGCCGATCTGCTGAACGCGCTTAAGATCGCGCACCATGTGCCGGTGGGGGATAAAAGAATCGTATTCGGTCAGGCTGTCGTAGCGCGGGCAAGGGAATTGTGCGCATTCAAAGCAGTAATCCATCTCGCCCTGCTCCCGGCTGCAACGGATCACCGCACAGCTTTGGTGCCCTTCGCCGCCGCCACAGCCGGGGCAATAGCTGCCAAGGTGCATGGGGCAAAGGGCGCAGTTTAACCCGCAAAGCGAAAAACGCGGATCTTTTCTCCGGTAATCTTTCATGTACCCTCCAATGCAATTCCATTTTCACCTCCATCATACCATGGATCGGCTCCGATAGCGAACAAACAGATGCCTGCTTTAGCCCGGCGTTTTCCAGGCAGATTAAAAAAATACCTTGACTCATACGTTAGGTGATAGTGTACGCTTGTACTGCAGGGAGGCCAAAAGGAGCATTGCCGGCAAAAGCTCGCAATGGTTTTTCTGTACATTTTAAGGAAAGGCGGTGCGCGGCATGCGAACCATCAGCCAGGTTGCAAAGTTGACGGGACTGAGCACAAGGACGCTGCAATATTATGATGAGATCGGCCTGCTGAAGCCTTCGGAGCGCACAGCGTCCGGCTATCGTCTGTACGGCGAGGCAGACCTGCAACGGCTCCAGCAGATCATGTTTTTTAAGGAGCTGGATTTTAAGCTCAGAGATATTGGGCAGTTGCTGGATCAACCGGATTTTGATCGGATCGAGGCCTTTAAAAGGCAAAAAACGCTGCTGGAGATCAGGCGCAACCGTATCGACGGGCTGATCAAGCTGTTGGGCCGCCTGGAAAAAGGAGAAGATTGCATGAGCTTTAAGGAATTTGATATGAGCGAATATATTAGCGCGCTGGAAGATTTTAAGGCGCGCAAAGAGGAGGACGTGATCAAACACTGGGGAAGTATAGAGAAATTTGAGCAGTTTATACAAAAAGTGCGGGAGGATCAGGATAAACTGGCGCCCATCGCCGTCAAGCAGTTTGGAAGCGTAGAGAAGTACACCGAGGCTATGAAGTACAACCTGGAACACTTTTCCGAACTGATGGAAAGGGCGGATCAATTAAAGGAGAACATGGATGAGGTGCTGAGCCACAGCGACGCGCTGTATCAGGAGTTGACCCGCGATATGCGGCAAGACGCCGCCTGCGCGCGGGTGCAGGAAGCGGCGGGCCGCATCGTCGCCTATGCCGGGGAAACGAACCTGGGCTTGGATATGGGCGAGGGCTTTTGGGACATGGTGATCGATAGTTACGGCAACGATGAAGTCATTCAATTCACAGAACAAAAGTACGGGGAGGGGGCGGCGGAATATATCGCAAGGGCGCTGAGGTACTATTTTCATCATGATTAGTTTGTGGCGGCGGATCGTATAAAAAAGAGGGAGCAAATGCTCCCTTTTTTTTATTTCTACTTTTACTCCCACTCGATCGTCCCGACCGGCTTTGGCGTCAGGTCGTAAAGGACGCGGTTCACGCCCGGCACCTCGTGGGTGATGCGCTGGGTGATCTTCTCCAGCAGTGCCCAGTCCAGCGGCTCGATGCTGGCGGTCATCGCGTCAATGGTGTTGACCGCGCGCAGGATCACCGGATATTCAAAGCTACGGGCGTTATCCCGCACGCCAACGGACTTGAAGTCCGGCACCACGGTGAAGTACTGCCAAACCTTGCCCTGCAGGCCCGCGTTTGCAAACTCCTCGCGCAGGATCGCATCGCTCTCACGCACGGCTTCCAGCCGCTCGCGGGTGATGGCGCCCAGGCAGCGCACCCCCAGACCCGGGCCGGGGAAGGGCTGGCGGTAGACCATGTTGTCCGGCAGGCCCAGTGCCACGCCGCAGGCGCGCACCTCGTCTTTGAACAGCATCTTGAGCGGCTCCACCAGCTCAAATTGCAGGTCATCCGGCAGCCCACCTACATTGTGGTGGGATTTGACCATTTTAGCCGTCTTGGTGCCGCTTTCCACGATATCGGGGTAGATGGTCCCTTGGGCCAGGAACTCGATGCCATCCAGCTTGCGGGCCTCCTCTTCAAACACGCGGATAAATTCGGCGCCGATGATCTTGCGCTTTTGCTCCGGGTCGGCCACGCCTGCAAGCTTGCCGAGGAACCGCTCGCTGGCGTCCACATACACCAGGTTGGCGCCCAGCTGTTTTTGGAAGACCTCAACCACCTGCTCGGCCTCGCCCTTGCGCAGCAGCCCGTGGTTGACGTGCACGCAGGTGAGCTGATCGCCGATCGCCTTGAGCAGCAGCGCCGCCACGACAGAGGAATCCACCCCGCCGGACAGGGCCAGCAGCACTTTTTTATCGCCTACCTGTTCGCGCACTAGCTCGATCTGGTCGGCGATGAAGTTTTCCATATTCCAGTTGGCCTGGGCCTTGCAGGCCTCAAAGGTAAACGCGCGCAGCGTATCGCGCAGCTGCCCCGCGTCCTTGGGCCAACGCTCCAGATTTTGGGGGATCTGCCCTTTGTGGTCAACGGCAAACAGCGGCAGCCCGCTTTCATAAACGGCCTTAGATGCGTCAATGCTCACCCCGTCGACCACCCGGTTGGGGCCGCCGTTTAAAATGATGCCCCGCACGTTGGGCAGCGCCTTTAACTGGGCCGCGGTAATGTCGTGGGGATGGATCTCGCTGTACACGCCCAGGCTGCGTAACTCCCGGGCGATGAGGGTATTGTCCTCACTCCCTAAATCCAGAACGACGATCATATCCTGTTGCATAAGTTCCTCCTTTGAATTTGGCTGATAACCGTGTAAAGCCCAGCGTGGCCGGGCTTTGCAGATAAACAATTACATTGGCAAAAGTATAGCACGCAAGCCGCCCTTTTTGCAAGATTTCGCTGCGTTTCGCGCGCGGGAAAACGCGGGCCGCTCCGGTAAACCGAGAGGGGGGAGGACGGGCAGATCAAAAAGGCGCGTTGCCGCAAACGGGTGCTTTTAAGGCCCGGGCTGCGTATGGTATAATAAAACCAAATGGGTAGATTGATCCCCGATATAACTGATGGGAGGTTCATCCGATGCAAAACCCGCAAGTCAAGCATCTCTATTCTGGCGGCGTGATCACCAATTATTATTGTTCCAGCAAGTGCAAGCACTGTTCGGTAGCGTCCTCGCCCAGCTGGGCTAAGGATTATATGACCCGGGAGATGGCGCGCAAGATCCTGCGGCGGATGCGCGGCATGGGCTGTGATTCCATCCATGTGGGCGGCGGGGAGCCTATGCTGAATTTTGAAGGACTCAAGGCTTTTCTCGAGGAGGCCCGGGATGCGGGCATTATGATCGAATACATCGAAAGCAACTCGTCCTGGTATCGGGATGAGGCCGACGCGCTGCAAAAGCTCCATACGCTGCAGGCGCTGGGGGTGGATACCCTGCTGATCTCCATGAGTCCCTTTCATAACGAATACATTCCCTTCCAGAAGGTGCACGACGTGATGGCCGCCTGCCGCAAGGCGGGCATGCGGGTGTTCCCCTGGATCAGCGAATATTTCGGCGACATCAATCAGCTGGATGTATGCAAGACCCATACGCTGGCGGAATACGACGCGCACTTTGGCCGGCGCTTTATCGACGATATGCCCCGGCAGTGGATCGGCTTTACCGGGCGCGCAGCCCAGTTTTACAAAACGCGGCTTGCGCTTACGCCGCTATCTCAAATCCTAAAAAAGGCCGGCCCCTGCCATAAGCCCTATCAGACCGGGCACTTCCATATCGACCTGTACGGCAATTACCTGGGCTGCCAGGGCCTGGCCATTGCGCTGGAAGATCTGGGCAAGCCCCTGGATGAGGAGAAGTACCCTTATAGCACCCTGCTTTACCAAAAGGGGGTGGGGGCGCTCTTGGAGGCCGCCCAGGCCAAGGGATACCAGCCTGAAAAAGGTTACTTAAGCGCATGTCACCTGTGCATCGAGCTGCGGCGTTTCCTCTCCGGGCAGCTGGGGGAGGAAAGCCGCGAGCTGCAGCCCACCGGTTATTATACCAAGGTTTGATAGCGCGGTATGGAGCGTATCAAAAAAGGGCAAAGCAGGGCGGGGCAAAACCTGCTGACGGGCGTTTGCCTGGCGATATTGGCTGGGCTTTTTGCGCTGTGGTGGTGGCAAAATCCGCCGCGCTCCCCTTATGCGCAGGCCGCCGCGCTGCTCAGCGCTGGTCTATTTGCCCTGCTGGGCGTCCGCTTTATCCCGCAATGGATGAAGGCCTGGAGGGGAGAGCCGGAAGGCGAACAGTTGGCGCAGCCTGACAGGGGAACCTGCTTTAAGCTGTTTGCCGTATTCCTTCTGGCGGGCGCGCTTTATTATCTGGCTGGGTATCTGCTGCAAATGGCGGCGGGGCGTTCCAACGGCGCGGCCTTGGGCTTTGACGCCTGGGTCGCAGGGGATGTCAACCAGTACCAGGACATTGCCAAGCGGGGCGGCTATTTATCCGAAGGGCCCTGGGATCAGCTGGTGCAGTTGGTGTTTTTCCCGGGTTATCCCATGCTGGTCAGGGCCTTTTCCTGGCTGGTGCAGGATTATCTGGCCGCGGCATTCGTCGTTTCGGCCCTGTCCGCCGCCGGGGCGGCCTGCGTGCTTTATAAGCTGGCCCGGGTCGATCTTCCGGCGGGGGCGGCTTTACGAGTTGTCAAATTCCAACTGATCCTGCCAGGCGCCTTCTTCCTCTGGGCGCCGATGAGTGACAGCCTCTTTTTGCTACTGACCCTTGGTTGCCTCTACCTGGCCCGGCGCCAGCGTTTGGTGTTAGCAGGGCTGCTGGGCGCGCTGGCCTCGTTTACGCGGCTGCCCGGGTTGATCGTGCTGGTTCCGGTATTGTTTGAGGGAATTGCCAATACCCTGCGCCAGCGCCCGCCGCTGCCAAAGACGCTGGGTAGATTGGCGGCGCTGCTTTTGATCCCGCTAGGCTTTGCCGCCTATTGCGGGGTCAATTACGCCGTTTCGGGCGATCCGCTGCGCTTTCTCTATTATCAAAGCGAGCATTGGGGCCAGCGGCTGGGTTGCTTTTTTAACACGGCCGCCTATCAGGCGGATTATGCCGTAAGCTACCTGCAAAGCGGGGATGTGCAGGGCTTTATGGGGTTGTGGCTGCCCAACCTGTTTTATCACTTTGCCGCCCTGGGGGTGATGGCCGCGGCGGTTAAACGGGTGCGCCCTTCCTACACCGCTTATTTTATCGCCTATTTTATAGCGACCATCGGGGCCACCTGGCTGCTGAGCGGGCCGCGCTACCTGATGGCGGCGTTCCCGCTGAGCTTTGCGCTGGCGGCGCTGGGGCAAAAGCGGTGGGCAAACCGCCTGGCGACTGGGCTGTGCCTGGTTGCCAATGGATTGTACTTTTACGCTTATCTGGCCCATTGGGCCGTGTACTGAGAAAGGGGATAAAAAAGATGGTGCAGATCGACGAGAAGACGCTTGCAGCCTTTCACCGGATATGGGATGGATTCCCCACCTGCGTGCGGATGATCCACCGCAGCCACGAGGTGCTGGCCATCAACGATACGGCTGCGAGACTGGGCCTTAAGGTGGGGGAGCGCTGCAACGAAGATGGCAACCCGCAGCGGCACGCCGGCTGCAAGGCAGGCCTTGCCCTGCGCACGCAAAAGGCGCAGGTGCAAAATACGCCCGCCGGGCGGATCAAATTCTGGCTGCCGCTGGAGGGCTATCCGGAGGTCTATATTCATTTTTCAGTGGCTTCGGCAGAATTGCCGGTAGAGTAATTTAGGGTATGAAAAAACAGCCGGTAAATACCGGCTGTTTTTGCTGTTTATTTCTCTATCGCTGCGCTCAAATCGTATTCGGGCTGCAGCTCGTGTACCAGAAACGCGCGGATATAACCCCGGTCGGTAGTGGTGGAGTGGACGTAATAACCCATGCCGTAGTAGAAGCGCACCAGCTGGAACACCTTTGCGCCGGTATGCAGCACGATGGCATTGAGCCCCAACTCCCGGCAGCGGGCGTGTACGAACTGGATCAGCGCCTTACCCATGCCGTATTTCTGAAACTCGGGGCGCACCCCAAAACGGCTGATGTAGGCGATATTGCCCGGCAGGATATCAAAGCGGATAGAACCGGCCGGCTTGGATACGAACGTGCCGATGATCACATGCTTTTTCCCGATGTCGCGCACGACGTCCTCGGGCGTCTCCTTCAATGCGGCTACCTTATCCGGCTGGCCCAGGCTTTGGGCATAGATCTCAAAGGCGTCGTGGGTGATCTCGTGGATATCCTCGGCGTCCTCCGGCGTGGCGTAGCGGATCTCGATCAGATCATCATAATGATGGTGCAGCCTTGACATTTTTCTCGCCCCTAACGATTCATCAACTTAGCCATAACGGCCTTTTGCGCGTGCAGGCGGTTTTCCGCCTCGTCAAATACCACAGACTGTTTGCTTTCGATCACTTCGTCGGTCACCTCTTCATCCCGGTGGGCGGGCAGGCAGTGCATGAAGATGGCGTCCGCCTTGGCGCCGGCCATGAGGGCGGCGTTCACCTGATAGGGCGCAAAGATCACGCGGCGCTTTTCGGTCTCCGCCTCCTGGCCCATGCTGGACCAGACGTCGGTATAGACGATATCGGCCCCGGCGACACCCTTCATGGGGTCGTGCTCGATCTCCACCTTGCTGCCGGACTGGGCGGCATTTGCCTTGGCCCAGGCTACGACCTTTTCCTGCGGGTCATAGCCTTCGGGGCAGACGATGGTGATATCCATACCCAGCTTGCTGGATATAATCATCAGGCTGTGGGCCATGTTGTTGCCGTCGCCCACAAAGGCCATCTTCAGCCCGGCGATCTGTCCCTTGTGTTCATAAACGGTCAGCATATCCGCCAGCACCTGGCAGGGGTGGAAGTCGTCCGTCAGGCCGTTGATGACGGGGATGGAGCCCGCCTTGGCCAACCCCTCCACGTCGCTTTGCTTAAAGGTACGGATCATGATGCCGTCCACAAAGCGGGAAAAGACGCGCGCCACGTCCTCCACGCTCTCGCGCTGGCCCAGGCCGATCTCATTTGCGCTGATGTAGAGCGCGTGGCCGCCCAGCTGATGGAAGCCCACCTCAAAAGAAACGCGGGTACGGGCCGAGGGCTTGCTAAAGATCATGGCCAGGGTCTGTCCCTGTAAGATGGGGTGGGGGATGCCTAACTTCTGCTCCTGCTTGAGCTTGGCCGCCAGGCTTAAAAGCTGCAGGATCTCGTCGGGCGTATAGTCCTGCAGACAGAGCAGGTGCTGCTGGGAAAAGACCGATTGGGCCTGATATTTCAATAAATCCATGGTGTTGCTCCTTTACTTAGATGTCTTTAAAGATGGCCGACAGTACGTCGCACAGCGCGTCGATATCCGCTTGCGTAATGATCAGCGGCGGTACAAAGCGCAGCGTGTTGTGCCCGGCGCAGTTGATGATAAAGCCCTTTTCCAGCGCCTTGGCGACGATTTCTTTGCCGGGCACGGCAGCATCCAGCTCCATGCCCAGCATCAGGCCCTGCCCGCGCACATCTTTAATGAAGCTGAACAGGCCTTTCAGCTCTTCCAGCTTTTGATTGAAATACGCGCCCGCCTGCGCGCCCTTTTCCACCTGGCCGTCCAGCAGCATCTGGACGACGGTGATAGCCGTGGCGCAGCACAGCGGGTTGCCACCCATGGTCGTGCCGTGGTCGCCAGGCTGGAAGGCGGAGGCCGCAGGCTCTTTGGCCAGCACCGCGCCCATGGGCAGCCCGCCGCCCAGAGCTTTGGCCAGGGTAAAGATATCCGGCTCCACGCCGCTGACCTGGTAGCCAAACAGGGTGCCGGTGCGTCCAAGGCCGGTCTGCACCTCGTCAAAGATCAGCAGGATGCCGTTTGCATCGCATATCTGGCGCAGGCCCTGTAAAAATTCTGGGGTCGCGGGCATGACGCCGCCCTCGCCCTGCACGGTCTCGCACATTATGGCAGCGGTCTTATCGGTGATCTTGGCCTTTACATCCGCCAAATCGTTATATTCCGCGTGTACAAAGCCCGCCGGCATGGGGCGGAAGGGCTTTTGATATTTCTCCTGCCCGGTAGCCGCCAGCGTGGCCAGCGTGCGCCCGTGGAAGGAGTTTTGCATGGTGATGATCTCATAGCGGTCGATCCCCTTGGAGGAGAAGAAGCGCCGCGCCAGCTTGATGGCGCCCTCGTTGGCCTCCGCACCGGAATTGGCGAAGAACGCCCGGTCGGCACAGCTGTTTTCCACCAGCAGCTGGGCCAGCTTGGCCTGGGGCTCGATATAGAATAGGCTGGAGCAGTGGGTCAGCTTGGCCGCCTGCTCGCTTATGGTCTTAACGATGGCCGGGTTGGCGTAGCCAAAGGCATTGGTGGCGATTCCGGCTAAAAAGTCGGTGTAGGCCTTGCCGTTGGTATCGTACAGCGTGCAGCCCTCCCCGTGGGTAAAAGAGACCGGGAAGCGCGCGCCGAAGGTGTGCATATAATACTGTTCATCCAGGGCTTTGATCTGCTCTACCGTCATGGTTTTAACCTCCCTTTAAATTAGGCGCGCACCACCATGGTGCCGATACCTTTGTCCGTAAAGATCTCCAGCAGCACCGGGTGGGGGATCGTGCCGTTGAGAATATGGGTGCGGTTTACGCCCAGCTCGATGGAGCGGATGCAGCCCTGCACCTTGGGGATCATCCCGCCGGAGATGGTGCCGTCGGCGATCAGTTCGTTGATGCGCTCGACCGTGATCACGGAGATCAGGGATTCGGGATCCTGCGGGTCCAGACGGATGCCGTCGATGTCCGTCAGGAAGATCAGCTTTTCCGCCTGCAGCGCCGCGGCGATCTCCGCGGCGGCCGTATCGGCGTTGATGTTGTAGCTCTCCCCGTCCGGCCCTACGCCCACCGGCGCGATCACGGGGATAAACTCATCCTGGGTCAGCATGTGCAGCAGTTTTTGATTGATGCCGGTGATCTGCCCCACATAGCCTAAGTCTACGCCGTCTGAGGCCGGCTTTTTTACCACCTCGATCAGGTTGGCGTCCTTGCCGCAAAGGCCGATGGCCTTGACGCCCAGGCAGTTGAGCTGGGCGGTGATGTCTTTATTGATCTTGCCGGTGAGCACCATCTGCACCACCTCCATGGTGGCCCCGTCGGTGATGCGCAGCCCGTTGTGGAATTTGCTCTCGATCTCCAGCTTGCCCAGCAGTCTGTTGATCTCGGGGCCGCCGCCGTGTACCACCACGGGGTTGACGCCTACGCATTTGAGCAGGGCGATATCCTGCAAAATGGTGGTGATCAGCTTTTCATCCGTCATGGCGTTGCCGCCGTATTTGATGACCACGGTCTTCCCGGCCAGGCGCTGGATATAGGGCAGTGCCTCGGTCAGGATATTGGCCTTGTGGATCAGATTATCGTAGTTTTCCATGTTGCTTGCCTCCCTTAGAGATACCAGCCCGGGGCGGAGAGCGCCGTGTTCTCCGGCAGGCCGAATAGCAGGTTCATATTCTGCACGGCCTGGCCGGCCGCGCCTTTTACCAGATTGTCGATCGCGCTGACCACCACCACGCGCTTTAAGCGTTGGTCCACCACAAAGCCGATGTGGCAGTAGTTGGAGCCGTTAACGAACTTGACCTCCGGCAGGCTGCCTTCCTCGTGCAGTACGATAAAAGACTCATCGCCATAAGCCTTTTCGTAGGCGGCCATCAGGTCCGCATGGCTGTAAGCTCCGGTCAGGTTGGCGTACATCGTCGAGAGGATCCCCCGCTTCATGGGGATCAGGTGAGGGGTAAAGGAGATCAGCACCTCCTGCCCGGCGGCCAGGGAGAGCTCCTGTTCGATCTCAGAGGTGTGGCGGTGCCGGGCCACGTTATAGGCCTTCATGCTCTCATCCACCTCGCAAAAGTGGGTGTTGGCGCTGGGGTTGCGGCCCGCGCCGGTCACGCCGCTTTTGGCGTCTACAATAATATTCTCCGGGGAGACCAGGCCCGCCTGCAACAGCGGGTATAGCCCAAGGATCGAGCAGGTGGTATAACAGCCGGGGTTGCCCACCAGCTGCGCGCCCTTAATTTCGTCCCTGTGCAGCTCCGGCAGGCCGTAGACCGATTGGGCCAGCAGCGCCGGATCGGGATGGGGCACGCCATACCAGGCCTCATAAACCGCGGCGGAATTATACCGGTAATCTGCGCTCAGGTCGATCACCTTCACCCCCGCGGCCACCAGCTTGGGGATCACCTCGCTGGAGGTGGCGTGGGGAAGGGAGGTGAATACCACGTCGCATTCCCCGGCCAGAACGTCCAGATCCATATCCTCTAAATCCTTTGCAAGGATGCCTTTGAAATTTTTATAGATCCCCGCCACATCCTGACCGACGTAGCTGTGGGAAACCAAATGCGCAAGCTCTACTTGGGGGTGCTGGGTCAAAAGCCGAACGAGCTCGATGCCCGCATAGCCCGTAGCGCCGATAATGCCAACCCGTATCATAATCTCCCTGCCTCCTCAATTTTGTTGATGGTGATAATTATACATTTGCGGGAATAAAAATGCAAGCGTTTTAGGCTTTATTTGGCAATTTTCTCGTGCAAATCAGGGAGCTGTATCTTAAAATCAGGACGGTTATGCATTCTATGCATAAAATTTCACCATGCGCGGCAAAATCTTTGGTCCCGAGCAGCCGTGCGCGCGATAGGGAAATCTTTCAGGGTATATCGTTTGGCCAGCGCGCCAAAATAGGTTTATGTCAAGTATGGAGGTTCGCTATGGTCAAAAGAAAGGCTGCATCGGCCGCCCTGGTCTTAACGACGGGGATCATTTGTGCATTGATCTTTTCAAAACCGGCTGCGGATGCGCATTTGCAGCATACAGCCCTTTCTTCGATGGGGGATATTGAGGCTACCTTGCTTTTGAGCGGAACCATAGAGGCCCAGCAGGTCTATGCCGCCAGCTTCCCGGTAAGTGGCTGCGTATCGCAGATCGATGTTCAGGAGGGGGCCAAGGTCAAGCCGGGCGATATGCTGATGCGCCTGGACGATACGCTGATCAAGGATCAGATCAGCATGGTGGAGGCGGAGCAGGAGGCGCAAAAGCTCAAGATGCAGCTTTCGGCAAAGGATTGGGAAATATTGGAGCAAAACGCTCTTTCGGTATTCGACGGGATGAACGCCAAAGACTTGGCGCGCATGAATGACGCCTTGTCCGATTTGACGCAGGCGGTAGGGGATGAGGAGGCCCAATCCGTTTGGCAGGGGATAGACGAAAGCTTTTCGTCTGCTACGCAGTCCAGCGCGGCCCAGTCCATCCAGCAGCTGCAACTGCTGGAACTCAAACGCCGTACCATGCTCAAGCAGCAGGAGCAGTATGCGCTTAAAAGTACCATTACCGGCACGGTATCCCATATCCAGTCCCTGCCCGGCAGTTATGTGATCCCCGGCCAAACGGTTGTGACCGTGACTTCGGACGCCCGGGTCGCGCGGGTAACGGCTCTACAAAATAATGTCAGCCGTCTGCGCCTTGGACAGGAAGCTTCAATATATATAGCGGAAAGCGGAGAAACGCTGACGACCACCGTAGCCCGCGTGCAGTCGGCTGTTTCGGCCCAAAGCGGGGCTACGGCACAGATGGTAGTGGAGTTCGACCTGGATGAAATGCGCAGCAAGGGCTATCTGGAGGGCACCGCAGTCAAGGCCACCGTGGTGTTGGACCGGCGGGAAAACGTGGTCAAAGTGCCGCTGGAATGTCTTTATGAGCGAGAAGGCGAAAGCTTTGTTTGCGTGGTACAGGCGGATGGGAGCCGGCACTGGGTCAAAATCGAGACCGGGCTGCAGGATGATTTTTATATCGAGGTCATAAGCGGTCTGGCGCCGGGCGAACATCTGGTGCTGTATCCGGATGAAAATGGACAGGCCAACATCCCGGCAGGGAGGCTGAGCCAATGATCGAGCTTACAAATGTGTGCAAAACTTATACCGATTGCAGCGGCGGCATCGAGGTGCTTAAGGATATCAACCTGAAGGTGGCGCCGGGGGAGTTCATCGCCATCATGGGTCCCTCCGGGTCGGGCAAGTCCACGCTGATGAATATTCTGGGGTGCTTGGACCATGCCGACAGCGGGACTTACCGCCTGGATGGATGTTTGACCACGGAGCTGAGCGACGAGAAAATGGCGCTTGTGCGGCGCGACCGGATCGGCTTTATCTTCCAATCCTTTTTTTTGCTGCCTAAACTTACCGCCGTAGATAATGTAGCGTTGCCGCTGATGTACCGGGGCGTGCCCCAGGCCAAGCGCAGGGAGGCCGCTTATGCAATGCTGCGCCGCATGGGCCTTGCCCAGCGCGCCCATCACCGGCCCGATCAGCTATCCGGGGGGCAGCGCCAGCGGGTGGCCTGCGCCCGCGCGCTGATCAACAGCCCCAAACTGGTATTGGCAGATGAGCCTACGGGCAATCTGGATAGCCGCGCCGGCAGCGAGATCATGGAGATTTTACAGAATTTTAGTCAAAGCGGGGTCTCGGTGGTGCTGATCACCCATGAGTCGGAGATCGCCCGCTATGCGGATCGGCAATATATTCTGCGGGATGGAAGGTTACAGCCTTCCCCAAGCGAGGGGGTAAGGGCATGAATAAGGCGGACTATCTTCGGATGGCCTTTTTTAATATCAAAAGCAACCCGGTAAGGACGCTGCTGACCATGCTGGGCATCATCATCGGCACCGCCTGCCTGATCGCCGTGTACGCGCTGGGCCGGGGCGGAGAATGGCGCATCCGGGATGAGCTACAAAAATTTGGCATTCAGAGGGTTTGGGTCTACAGCTGCATCGACCAGAACGATCAGGCGCCGGCGCTGACGATGGAAGACGCCAGTTATCTGGAGCAGACCCTTAAAGGCGTGGAGAGCGTGCAGCCCACAGCCTACCTGCAGGCCGGCCTCAAGGGCGTGGTGGGAAACGCCCAGGTACAGCTAAGGGGCTGCACCTGGGGGATCGAGCAGGAGGAGGGGTTTAAGCTGCTCTCCGGCCGCACGCTCTCTTTCCGGGATGCACAGGAGGCGCGAAGCGTGATCGTGCTGCCTCAGGCGGTAGCCCGGCAGCTCTTTGGCGAACAGCAGGCCGTGGGCCAAAGCGTGGGCATCAGCGGGATCGAATTTCGGGTGATCGGCGTGCTGCAGGATGACAGCGCCCTGGGCAGCGGCAGCACAGCACGCTGCATGATCCCGCTGACCACCATGCAGCGCTACCTTGGGCGCACCACCATCGACGAGATCGCCCTGACGCTGGACAGCGGGGACGCGGTAGAACCGGTTGCCCAGGTAGCCCAGCAGCTGCTGGACCAAAGGTACCAGGGCCAGGGATATTTCAGAACCGTCACCCTATCTAAGGAGACCCAGCTGGCCAGCAATATCGTGCTGGTATTTTTGCTGATCATCGCCAGCGTTGCGGCGCTCTCGCTGCTGGTGGGCGGCATCGGGGTCATGAATATCATGCTGGTCACCGTGCGGGAGCGCCGCCAGGAGATCGGCGTGCGCAAGGCACTTGGCGCAACGCGCCGGCAGATTTTGGCGCAGTTTTTGCTGGAGTCGGTGCTGATCGCCTTGGGCGGGGGCCTTGGCGGCATGCTGCTGGGTACGGGGCTGACGCTGATCGCCGCGTCGGCCATCGGCTTACCCGTGATGCTGGATGGAACGGTCTACCTGGCTGCCGCAGGCTTTTCGGCCATCGTGGGCGTCTTTTTTGGCACCTACCCAGCCCGGCAGGCCGCAAGGCTGGAGCCCATCGCCGCGCTGCGTCAGGGCTGAGGGCTTTTGTGCAATTTATATAAAATATCCATAAAATCGCAGGTAAATTTGTGAGATATACCCATAGTCAGAACGGGACCGAAACTATATAATAAAACTAACCTTAAGGCCAAGGCCTTATCGGTGCATTTTGAAGGAGGTTCATCTATAATGGCAAATGTTACTTTGAAAAACATTTACAAGGTTTATGCCGGCGGCGTTACGGCTGTTAGCGATTTCTGCCTGGACATTGAGGATAAGGAGTTTATCATCCTGGTCGGTCCTTCTGGTTGCGGTAAATCCACCACGCTGCGCATGATCGCTGGCCTGGAGGAGATTTCTTCCGGCGAGCTGTACATTGGCGACCGTCTGTGCAACGAGGTTGCCCCGAAAGACCGCGATATCGCGATGGTGTTCCAGAGCTACGCGCTGTATCCGCATATGACGGTTTATGATAACATGGCCTTCGCCCTGAAGCTGCGCAAGACCCCCAAAGAGGAGATCGATCGCCGCGTGCACGAGGCCGCCAAGATCCTGGACATCGAGCATCTGCTCAGCCGTAAGCCCAAGGCTCTTTCCGGTGGTCAGCGTCAGCGCGTTGCCCTGGGCCGCGCTATCGTTCGTGAGCCGAAGGTCTTCCTGATGGACGAACCTCTTTCCAACTTGGACGCGAAACTGCGTGTTGCCATGCGTACCGAGATCACCAAGCTGCATCAGCGCTTGCAGACCACCTTCATCTATGTAACGCATGACCAGACCGAGGCTATGACGATGGGTACCCGTATCGTGGTTATGAAGGATGGCTTCATCCAGCAGGTTGACAGCCCCCAGAACCTGTACGACTATCCCGCCAACCTGTTCGTGGCCGGCTTCATCGGCAGCCCCCAGATGAACTTCTTCGATGCTCAGCTGGTTAAAGAGGGCAACGATGTGTACGCCATCTTCGGCGAGAACAAGATCAAAGTGCCCGAGGGCAAGGTAAAACGCCTGACGGATGAGTCCTACATCGGCAAAGAGGTTACCCTGGGTATCCGTCCTGAGGATATCCACGATGAGGAGCTGTTCATCCAGAATGCCTCCGAGTATGTTGTATCCGCTTACGTTGAGGTTGTCGAGCTGATGGGCGCCGAGACCTACCTGTACCTGAACATCTCCGGTAAGGAAGGCAATGCGATCGCCCGTGTTGATCCTCGTACCACCAGCCGCTTTGGCGATACCATCAAGGTTGCGTTCGACCCGAACCGCCTGCAGTTCTTCGATAAGGAGACCGAGGCTTCTATCCTGACGAAATAAGCATTTGCCTTATAAAGAAGGATTTTAACCAAAAAAGCAGAAACATTTATTGTTTCTGCTTTTTTTATAGGCGCAGGAAGGAGAGGCGGTAAAGAGCGATGAAAAAAGTTTTGCAGCGCTGTGCCCAGGCGCTGGGGACGCAGATAGCCTATTATCAGGCGGACGGAAAGCTGCTGGCAGTCTCGGCTGCGGACATGGCGGCGCCAGAGCGCATAACGCTTGCGGAAGATGTCCCGCTGGGGGAGTGGGTTCCCTATGGCGGTGGTGGCTTGCTGGCCCTGGGTCCGGCGCAGGGGCGCGGCGGTTACCTTTGGCTGGAAGATGCCGGGCGCTTGAATCGTGCGAATGCCGCCTTGCTGGCGGCGCTTATCCCCCTGGCGCGGACGGGGGGCGGAAACGAGCGGCCGGATACAGAGGGGCTGTACAGGGATATTTTCTTCGGGCGTCTGCAGTCCGTCGAGGTCATGGAGCTGTGTAAGGCGCTGCACATCGTCCCGCAGGCTGAGCGCTGTGTGGCACTGTGCCGTGTGGCAGATCAAACGCTTGCATCTGCCAAGCGCATCTTAAGCTCGATCTTTCCCAAAGGCAAGCAGGATCAGCTCTTAGAGCTGGACGCGCAGACGCTGGCACTGGTGCATACCTTCCGCCAGGATAGCAAGGAGGAGCTGATAGAGGCGCTTTTGGCTACGGCCGATACCTTGCAGGCGGAGCTGGATATTCGTCCCGTCCTTTCGCTCAGCGGCAATTGCGGGCAGATCGCGGAGCTGGAGCAGGCCCTGCGCCAGGCCCGGCAGGCTATGGAGGTTGGCACCCGCATCGACCCCGGGCAGGCCGTACACGTTTATGAAAGGCTGGCGCTGGAACTTTACCTTTACCAGGTGCCCCAGGCGGTCAGCTTGGACTTTTTACAGCGCGTAGCCCCGCAGGGCGGCGGCAAGGGCCTGGATGAGGAAATGCGCCAGACCATACAGAAGTTCTTTCAAAATAACCTCAACGTATCGGAAACGGCGCGGCAGATGTACCTGCACCGCAACACCCTGGTCTACAGGCTGGATAAGCTGCAAAAGCTGACGGGGCTTGACCTGCGCAGGTTTGACGATGCGGTCACCTTTAAGATTATGATGACGCTGGGCAGCTTTTTAAACTGATATGTAAGGAGAGACCCCATGGCTTTTGAATACGAAGTATTAAAGACCTGCGCGCAGACTGGTGCGCGCATCGGCCGGCTGCACTTGCCCCACGGCGTGGTGGAGACCCCGGTCTTCATGCCGGTAGGCACGGCGGCTACCGTTAAGGCAATGTCGGTAGATGAACTAAAGGAGATGCACGCGCAGATCATCCTTTCCAATACCTATCACCTTTATCTGCGTCCGGGGCATGAGTTGGTGAAAAAAGCCGGCGGCCTGCATCAGTTTATGAATTGGGATCGGCCGATCTTGACCGATAGCGGCGGGTTCCAGGTCTTTTCTCTGGCTAGCTTGCGCAAGGTGGAGGAGGGGGGCGTGATGTTCCGCTCTCACCTGGATGGTTCCAAGCATTTTTTCAGCCCTGAAAAGGTGATGGAGATCGAAAACGCGCTGGGCGCAGATATTATGATGTGCTTTGATGAGTGTTCCCCCTACCCCTGCGAGTACGAGCGAGTGCGCGCCGCCATGGACCGTACCGCCCGCTGGGCGGCCCGCTGCAAGCAGGCGCATCAGCGCCCGGAGGATCAGGCGCTGTTTGGCATCATCCAGGGCGGACTTTTTAAAGACCTGCGCCGCATCAGCTGCGAGCAGATCAGCGAGCTGGACTTCCCCGGTACGGCCATCGGCGGCCTGTCCGTGGGCGAGCCCAAGGAGCTGATGTATGAGGTTTTGGACGACCTGATGCCGCATACCCCAAAGGATAAGCCCCGGTATCTAATGGGTGTAGGCAGCCCGGATTGTCTGGTAGAGGGCGTGCTGCGCGGGGTGGACATGTTTGACTGCGTGCTGCCCACCCGCATTGCCCGCAACGGCACGGTGCTGACCTGGAGCGGCCGGCTGGTCATCCGCAACGCCACCTATGCCGAGGACTTTATGCCGTTGGACCCGGATTGCGATTGCCCGGTCTGCCGCAATTATTCCCGCGCGTATATTCGCCACCTGTTTAAGGCGGGGGAGATTTTGGGGGCCCGTTTGGCCAGCTACCATAACCTTTATCACTTGATCGACCTGATGGAGCGCATCCGCCAGGCGATCTGGGAGGACCGCTTGGCAGATTTTGCCAAAGAATATTTCGCAAAAGCCGGACGCTTTTAGGTATTCGACAAGAATCAGGTTGATTTTATTACCAAAATCAAGTAGAATAATTACTTGATAACATAGAAAGCAGGTGTTTGAATATCATGCCGGGACTTTTACAGAATCTTATGCCGATTGCCGAAGCGGCGGGTGTATCCGTAGACCAAAGCAACCAGTTCCTCAATATTCTCGTTAATATCGGGCCGATCGTGCTTCTGGTGGTGCTGTTTTACTTCTTCCTGATCCGTCCGCAGCAAAAGCGGGAGAAAAAGACCAAGGAAATGTTGGCTTCCATTAAGACGGGGGACCGCATTACTACCATTGGCGGCATTTATGCCCGCGTGGTCGAGGCGCATGACGATGTGCTGGTGGTCGAGGTCGGCGCGGACAAGACCAAGTTGATGATCGCCCGCTGGGCCGTTCGCAACCTGGA
The DNA here is from genome assembly GCF_014384745.1 of Luoshenia tenuis. Taxonomy (NCBI): domain Bacteria; kingdom Bacillati; phylum Bacillota; class Clostridia; order Christensenellales; family Christensenellaceae; genus Luoshenia; species Luoshenia tenuis. Next base: position 313,620 of record NZ_JACRSO010000002.1, on the reverse strand, counting down.
GGACAGCGACGCGGACAACGAGATGATCAAACCGGAATAGGCCGGGTATAGTGCAGCAGGTTAACGCCGCTTTGGTTTTCCAAAGCGGCGTTTGTTATGATTTGCCTTTTTTTCGGGCACGATAATCCATATAGTCCAATACCAGCATAATGATCAGCAGCACCGCGGCAAATCCGCAGTAGAGCAAGGCGATGTGCAGGGTATTGACAAAGGTGGGGATAGGCATAAAATATGCGCCGGTATAATCCACATAGGCGGCCGCCGCATCCGGGCGGATGAGAAAGCGGCCCAGGATCACCGTAAAGCAAAAGGCGAACAGGGCGTGCATGCATTTGGCGATAAAATAATGCCAGGGGCGCATGCCGCATTTGGCCGTAAAGGCAAAGGTCTGCGCGTGGATAGAGAAGCCGCCAAAGGAGATCGCCGCGGCGATGACCGCGCATTTACTGACCAGGGGCGCTGTAGTTTCGGCCGCAAGGCGGCAGCCGGTGGTCATCTCTACCATCCCCCCAAGCATGGCTTGGGCCAGATCGGGCGGCAGCTGGAGCAGCTGCAAAACCGGACTTAGCCCCTGGGCCAACAAGGCGATCACGCCCGTCTGGGTCAGCTGGGCGATGATCACGGCAAAGAGCACTACAAAGCCGCAGATCGTAAAGATGGATTCCACCGCGCTTTTGACCGCCTTGCCCAGCGATTCTCCAAAGGGCAGCGGTTTGGGGATGGATACGCGGGCGGGCGGCTGGCTAAGCTTGCCCCCGCGCCAGAGAAAGCCGGTGATCAGCACGGCGGCGTAATGGGCCAGCAAGATCAAAAGCCCCGCCCGGGAATTGCCCAGCATGCCGGCGCCCACCGCGCCGGTAATGAACACCGGGCCGGAGGTAGAACACAAAATGGTCATGCGCCGCGCGTCGGCCTTAGTGATCTGCCCCTGGGCGTACAGGTCCGCCGTCAGCCGCGCGCCCATGGGATAGCCGGAGAGAAAGCTCATCACCAGTACGTATCCGGCAATGCCCGGGCAATGGAACACGTGCCGCATCACCGGCTCGAGGATGCGCCCGACCCAGTGCGCGCCGCCCAGGGCCACAAACAGGCTGGCCGCGGCAAAAAAGGGCAGCAGCGAGGGCAGTACAGAGCCGGTAAACAGCGCAAATCCCTCCCGCGCCGCCTGCAGGGACTGTTGCGGATAGAGAATTAAGAGTATAATCAATAGTGTTGGGAACACCAGGGTGAGGGAAAAACTTTTTCTACGCATAAGGTCCCTTCCCGTCAACGGATTTTATATACTGGATCATAGAGTATTTATGCTGGGAGGCAATGGAAATATGAGTGTGAAAATCGGGCTGGCGCTGGGCGGCGGAGCGATGCGGGGGCTGGCGCATATCGGCGTGATCGAGGTGCTGGAGCAGGAAGGGATCCAGATCGCCTACGTGGCCGGGTGCAGCATCGGGGCGATCATCGGCGCGGCATATTGCTGCGGCGCGCCCATGCCCATGCTGGAAAAGCTGGTGATGGCGCTGGAGGACCGGGACCTGATCGACGTGACGCTGCCCCGGCAGGGCTTGGTCAAAGGCGTGCGCGCCCAGTCGATCATCCGCACGCTCACCCACGATAAAAATTTTGACCAGACGAACATTCCATTTGCGGCTATCGCGGTGGACCTGCCCAAGGCGGAGCTGGTGGTGCTCAATACCGGCAAGATCTATACGGCGGTACGGGCCAGCATGTCCATCCCCGGGGTATTTGAGCCGGTGGTCATGGGAGACAGGCTGCTGGTGGATGGCGGCGCCATGCAGCGGGTACCGCTGGCAGCGGCCAGGGCGATGGGGGACGAGCTGCTGGTGGGCGTGGATATCGGCTACCGGGGCGAGCCGCGCGAGCAGGAGAAACCCGCTTCCACGCTGGATATCATCAACCAGACGCTGGACCTGATGGGCTGGGAGATCATCCGATTGCAAGAGCAGCTTGCCGATGTGATGATCCTGCCCAAGGTAAGGCACATCAACCCCTATACCATGAAGCAGGCGCAAGAGTGTATCGAGCTGGGGCGGGCAGCCGCCCGGGAGCGAGTGGAGGATATCAAAAAAGCGGCCCTGAAAAGGGCCGCCGAATTGGAACAGCGTAAAGGTGAAGTGGAAAGCAGCGGACAGTGAACTGCAAAATCATTTGAGAATGACCAGCGGCTGGGTATAATCCCGGCCGCCCTTTCGTTTAGGCAGGCTGGTCAGCCCCAGGACGTAAAGGTCGCTGGCGCGGAAGTCCTGACGCAGACGGACCTGTGCCGGATAGGGAAGCGTGCCGAGCTGGCGGCCGGGCTGGGTGATGATGGGGAGGCGGGCGTTTTCCTGCAGACGTTTGAGCAGCGGCGCGGCATCGGTGCGTAGCCCCAAAACGCGGATATAGGCCGGAGGGCTGAGATGGGAGACGCCATGGATGCCCAGCATCGCCTTCATCGCAATGCGGCGCAGCCGGCTTAAAGGGTAGCGCCGCGTCTTGCACAGGGCATAAAATTCCGCCAGCGTATCGGCCTGGGCGGCGCTGCGGGCGATGCGGTTTTCCAATCCCTCGGTGACCTCGCCGATCCTGGCCAGTTCTTCGGGGCTGCAGCGGCGCAGAGCGCCCAGCGCCAGGGTGCTTAATACCTGGGTCCGCATGGGAGAATCTCCGCGCTGCCAGGCGCTGGCGATCCTTGCGGCCGCTGCCTTGGGCATCGCGGTGCGCCAGGCATCATCTCCTGTATCGATGCCGTGGCGGATGGCTGTGGCGCTGGCGATGGCCCCGTGCAGCGCGGGGTCGTGGTAGCCCTTGGTGCGCAGAATGGTGTGAGGGCGGATGGGGCTTTTCAGCCGGGTCAGGGCTTTAAGATACTCCACGCCCAGGATGTCGTTGGGGGAGGCCAGCGGCCCGGCGTCGTCGCCATAAGCCATGGCGCGCGCCTGCGGGTGAGACAGCCCCTCGTCCAGGTACCGGCGGATGGTGGCCCGCTCCTGTTCATTCTCGTTCAAAGCCCGCTGCGCCGTTACCTGGAGGCTGCTCAGATCGCCGCACTCGCTGCCGAAAACCAGGTCGGTCACCACGCCGCAGGCGTCCAGGGTGGCGATAGCGCCGTAGGCAAAGTCCTCTGCCGGGGCCAGCGCGTAACCCACAGGCAGCTCCAGCACCAGATCGACGCCCTGCTCCAGCGCCATTTTCGCGCGCAGCCACTTATCCACCAGTGCGGGCTCCCCGCGCTGAACAAAGTTGCCGCTCATGATCGCCACGGTATAGTCCGCATCCGTCAGCGTACGGCCCAGCTCCAGATGATAGAGGTGCCCGTTATGAAACGGATTATACTCGGCTACGATCCCGGTCACACGCAAACCCAACGCCCCCTTTCTATACAGGAGTTTATTACTTTTATTATACTGTTTTTCCCCGTTATTCACAATAAAAGCAGGAAAACCTGCACTTTTTGAGGGAAATAATTGACAAGCAAGCGCCAATTCGTTAAGGTAATAAATAGTGGAAATCGAACGGAATTTTTCTTTTTGGAAAGGGGAAAGAATCATGTCGTTAATGGACCAGATCAAAGACAAGGCCAAGGCGGATAAAAAGTGCATCGTCCTGCCCGAGGGCAACGAGCCGCGCACCGTTAAAGCTGCGGGCGAGATCTTGCGCCAGGGGCTGGCAAACTTGATCATGCTGGGCGATGAAAAGGAGATTAGGGCGATGGAGGGCGGCGATCAGCTCGATGGCGTCACCATCATCAACCCGGAAACTTCCGATAAATTGCAGGATTACGCCGATACCTACTATGAGATGCGCAAGGCCAAAGGGATGACGCCCGAACAGGCGCTGGAATCCATGAAGAACCCGCTGTTTTTTGGCACCATGCTCATCAAAAAGGGCGAGGCGGACGGTATGGTGGCCGGCGCCATCAACTCCACCGGCAACACCCTGCGCCCGGCGCTGCAGATCATCCGCACCGCTCCGGGCATGTCTACGGTATCCTCCTGCTTTATTATGGATATCCCCAATAAGGACTATGGCGATAACGGCATCATGATTTTCGGCGATTGCGCCGTCATCCCCAATCCCAGCGCCGAGCAGCTGGCCGCCATTGCTATCTCTTCCGCTCAAACGGGGGAGGCCCTGTGTGGCATCCAGCCCCGGGTGGCGATGCTCAGTTTCTCCACCAAGGGCAGCGCTAAGCACGAATTTGTGGACAAGGTCGTGCAGGCTACGGCCATGGCCAAAGAGCAGGCGCCCGAGCTTCAGATCGACGGCGAGCTGCAGGCCGACGCCGCGCTGGTCGAATCCGTTGGCCAGCTCAAGAGCCCTGGAAGCAAGGTAGCCGGCCACGCCAATGTACTGGTCTTCCCGGACCTTCAGGCGGGCAACATCGGCTATAAGCTGGTGCAGCGCCTGGCGGGCGCCGAGGCGGTCGGCCCCATCCTGCAGGGTCTGGCCAAGCCGGTAAACGACTTGAGCCGCGGCTGCAGCCCTGAGGATATCGTGGCGGTCACCGCGATCACGGCTGTGCAGGCGCAGATGAGTAAATAGGCGAGTTAAGGGTATAATTACGGAGGAAGGATAAGTTCATGAATATTCTGGTCATCAACGCGGGTAGTTCTTCGATTAAATATCAGGTCATCAATATGGATGATGAAAGCGTCATTGCCAAAGGGCAGATCGAGCGCATCGGCATCCCGGGCAGCAAGCTGACCCATAAGCCGGGCAGCGGCGAGCCCTTTGTGCTGGAGACCGATATGCCGGACCATGTGGCGGGCATGCAGCACCTTTTGGCTGCACTGACCGATGAAAAGCACGGCGTCGTCAAGAGCCTGGATGATATCCATGCGGTGGGGCACCGCGTACTGCACGGCGGCTCGAAGTTCTCGGCCTCGGTCGTGATCGATGATGCGGTCAAACAGGCCATTGAGGAGTATATCCCCTTAGGCCCGCTGCACAACCCGGCCAACCTCATGGGCATTAAGGCCTGTGAGAAGGTGATGCCGGGCACGCCTCAGGTGGCGGTTTTCGATACGGCTTTCCACCAGACCATGCCGCCCAAGGCTTTTATGTACGCCCTGCCCTATGAGTGCTATACGGATCTGAAGATCCGCCGCTATGGCTTCCACGGCACCAGCCACCGCTATGTTTCCAAACGCGTGGCGGATTTTCTGGGCGTGCCGGCCAGTGCGCTTAAGACCGTAACCTGCCATTTGGGCAATGGTTCGAGCATCAGCGCGGTGGATGGGGGCAAGTGCGTGGATACCTCGATGGGTCTGACGCCTCTTGAAGGTGTGCCCATGGGCACCCGCAGCGGCAACCTGGATCCGGCCATCATCCAGTTCATCATGCAGCGCACAGGAAAGTCCATTGATGAAGTGAACAACATGCTCAATAAAGAATCCGGCCTGCTGGGCCTGACCGGGGTGACCAGCGATATGCGCGATGTGACCGCCGCCGCCAACGACGGTAACGAGCGCGCGCAGCTGGCTATCGATATGCTGGTCTATGCCATTAAAAAGTACATCGGCGGCTATGCCGCGGCTATGAATGGGCTGGATTGCCTGGTGTTCACCGCTGGCATCGGCGAGAATATGGCGCATATCCGCCGGCGCGTGTGCGCGGATATGGACTTTTTGGGCATTAAACTGGATGAGGCGAAAAACGAGCATCGCGGCGGCGACTTTGTCATCAGCGCCGATGATTCCAAAGTGAAGGTCGTTGTTATCGAGACCAACGAGGAGCTGGCCATCGCCCGCGAAACGCTGGATCTGGTGAAATAAAATAATTGACAAGCCATCTAAGCCTTAGTATAATATTGGATGGCTAACGATTCGAGGTGTAGGGCTTGAAGTTAGATATTGCTGGGGTCGCAAGGCAGGACGGCGCATCGGCTGAGTTTGCCTTTAGCGAGCAGATGCCTCCCTTTACGTTTGGCGGGTTGGATTATGCTTTTGCCGCGCCGGTACGTTTTGAGGGGAAGATCGTCAATCAGCATGACTTTTTAGAGATGACCGGGCGGTTGCAGACGGTATTGCAGTTGCATTGCGCCAGGTGCTTGAGCCCGTTTGAGTATCCCTTGGATGTTGAGTTCGAGGAGGAATTCGCCAGGACCGAGGACCCGGATCACCCGGACCGGCGGGTCTTTGAAGGCGACGTATTGCTGGTAGACCCATTGGTGGAGGAATATGTCCTCTCGGAGATTCCGCTGGAACAGCTCTGCACGCCTGCGTGCAAGGGGCTGTGCCCGGTTTGCGGCATGAATTTGAATGAGGGCGATTGTTCTTGCCAGGCGGAGAATGCGGACAGACATCCCTTCTCGGTATTAAAATCGCTTTTGAATGAGGATGAGGAGGTGTAAACCATGGCAGTACCCAAGAAACGCGTGTCCAAAGCCCGTAAACACTCCCGGCGTGCGAACTGGAAGCTGACGCTTCCCGGTATCGTAACCTGCCCGCAGTGCCACGAGCCCAAGCTTCCACACCGCGTGTGCGCCAAGTGTGGTTATTACGATGGCCGTCAGGCGATCGAGGTTGAGGCTGAAGTGAAAAAGGCTTAATGTAAATGGCGGAAGGGCCGTTACCTGCATGGGTAGCGGCCCTTCTTTGTACCCTTTTAGCATACCCCGGCATTTACCGTCATAAAGTGTAGCAAGAAGCGGCGAAAGGGGCGTAATAAAATGCCAAGAGTGAGTCAATCAGCCAAGCCGGCCGGTCAGGAATCCGCGCTGGGGTTTGCGCTTAGCTGCCTGCGCGGGGCGATGATCGGCATCGTTTTTTCTTTTCTTGCCGTATTGATCTTTGCGCTTTTCATCAAACTGGCCAATCCGGCCGATGCGGTGATCGCGCCGGTCAATCAGGTGGTCAAAGTGCTTTCGATCATCCTGGGCGTATTTTTCTGCAAGCGCTCGCCGGTATCCCGGGGCTGGCTGCGCGGGGCGGTCATCGGGGTGCTGTATATCCTGCTGTCAGTCGCGCTGTTCAGCGCCATCGAGCAGCGCGTGATCTTTGATGCGGCGCTGCTGAGTGATGTGATCTTGGGCGTAGTTTCCGGCGCGGTGATCGGCATTATTCGAGCCAATATTGGGAAATAAGCGGCTTTCTGCGCGAAAGAACTTGCGCAGTGCGTATGAAATGGGGTATAATGCCACTGAAAGAAATGCTTGGGGAGGGATAAGCGATGAAACATATTACGACGCTGCAAAAGGCTTGCCTGAAAGATTCGATGGCTACCGGCGGCTGTGGCGAGTGCCAGGCTTCCTGCCAGAGCGCCTGCAAAACGTCTTGCACGGTGGGGAACCAGAGCTGCCAGAAAAAGCAGAAATAAGGCGCGCCCCGCTTTTGGACGCGGCAAAGCAGTAATCCTTGCATTACTGCTTTTTTTATCGCCGGGAATGACGGGCAGACCGGCAAGAACAGTAAAAAAGAGGGATTGTTGTTCATTATGGTACATACCTTTGAAGCATGCGGAACCTATATGGCGCTGGATACGGACAGCGGCGCGGTGCACGCCGTGGACAAGCTGGCCTATGAGATCATCCGCCAGTTTGAGAGCAAGAGCAAAGAGGAGATCGTCGCCTCGCTCCAGGGTGAGTTTGGCGCCAGCGCTGTGCAGGAGGCCTATGAAGAAGTAGAGGAAGTGGCGCGGGAGGGGATGCTCTTTACCCATGAAGATTACGATGGGGTGTTTGAGAGCGCCCAGCCTGGCGTGGTCAAGGCCATGTGCCTGCATGTGGCCCACGATTGTAACCTGCGCTGTGCCTATTGCTTTGCCTCTACGGGCGAGTTCCACGGCGAGCGGATGCTGATGGATGCGCAGGTGGGCTTTAAGGCGCTGGATTTTCTGGTGGCCCACTCGGGTAACCGCCATTTTCTGGAGGTAGACTTTTTTGGCGGAGAGCCGCTGATGAACTGGGAGGCGGTCAAGCAGATCGTGGCCTATGGCCGCTCGCTGGAGGCGCCCAATGGCAAACGCTTCAAATTTACCATTACCACCAACGGCCTGGGGCTCAATGACGAGGTGATCGACTTTGTCAACCGGGAGATGGACAACGTGGTCATCAGCTTAGATGGCCGGCCCGAGGTGCACGACCTGCTGCGCAAGACCGTAAAGGGCACGGGCTCTTTTGAGCATATCCTGCCCAAGGCCAAGCGCCTGGCCGAGAGCCGCAACCAGGATAAGTATTATGTGCGCGGCACCTTTACGCGGCATAACCTGGATTTTGCCTCAGACGTGCTGTACCTGGCGGATCAGGGGTTTGAGCAGATTTCCATCGAGCCGGTGGTGGCGCCGGACGAGGTGGAATACAGCCTGCACCCGGAGCACCTGCCCGAAATCATTGACGAGTATGAAAAGCTGGCCTCGCTGTACCTGCGCAGGCGCAGAGACGGCCAGTGGTTCAACTTTTTCCACTTTATGATCGACCTGGGCCAGGGGCCCTGCGTCAAAAAACGGCTGACCGGCTGCGGCGCGGGCAACGAGTACGTGGCAGTGGCGCCTCAGGGGGATATCTACCCCTGCCACCAGTTCGTGGGCATTCCGGAGTTTAAGATGGGCAGCGTATTAGACGGCAGCTTTGACCGGGATTTGCAGGCCAAATTTGCGGCCAACCACGTGCTGGCCAAGCCCGAGTGTAAGGATTGTTGGGCCAGGTTCTATTGCTCTGGCGGCTGCGCGGCCAACGCTTATCAGTTCAACGGGGATATCGCCAAACCTTATGAGCTGGGCTGCGAGATGGAGCGCAAGCGCCTGGAATGTGCCCTGGCCATCTACGCCATCGAGCGAGACTGGGCGCAACAGCAAGGCGAATAAACGGGCGCCCTTTCATTGACGGAAGGGGCGGGCCATACTATAATGGATGAATGATACATAAAAAGCGGTAGCAGTTAGGCTAAGGGGGATTGCTCATCGTGAAAATGAGGAGGACATCACGGGCATGAGGGCCAAGAGGAAAAACCTGATCAAGTTAATCGTGATGCTTCTGGTGGTGGCGGTGCTGGGCACCTTGTCGCTGACGGGGTTGCAGATCGGCATCTATCGTGTTAAGCCATTGCCGGAGGCCATCAAGCAGGGGCTGGACCTGCGGGGCGGCGTTTACGCGCTTTACCAGGCCAACGACGGCGAGGAGGACCTGCAAAACAAGCTCAGCGGCGCGATGAGCGTGCTGCGCAACCGTCTGGATTCTTCCGGCTACACGGAGGCCACCGTGACCCAGCAGGGGACAAGCCGCATCCGCGTTGAGGTGCCGGATGTGGACGATCCTGAAGAGATTCTGGATATTATCGGCAAGCCGGCAAAGCTGGAGTTTGTCGATCCCAATAACGAGACGATTTTGACGGGGCAGGATATTAAAAAGGCCGAACCTGCCATAAGCGACGGCAGCCAGTGGGTGGTCAATTTTGAGCTGAACGAAAGCGGCACGGAGGTATTTGCCAAGGCCACCGAGGAGTTTAAGGGCCAGGTCATCAAGATCGTGCTGGACGGCGAAACGATTTCCTCCCCTGTGGTGGAGGCGGTGATCGCCACGGGTTCGGGCAGCATCACCGGCAATATGGATGCCGAGAGCGCCAAAGAGCTTGCAATGCTGATCCAAAGCGGCTCCCTGCCGCTGGAGCTTAATCAGGTGGAGGTGCGCTCCATCAGCGCTACGCTGGGTGAAAGCGCGCTGGCCCGCAGCCTACAGGCGGGCCTGATCGGGTTGATCATCCTGATGCTGTTCATGCTGGTCTATTACCGGCTGCCCGGGTTGATGGCAAATATTTCGCTTTGCGTATATATGCTGATCATGCTGGTGCTGCTGGCGACGATCCCGTCGGTGCAGCTGACGCTGCCCGGCATCGCGGGCATTATCCTGTCCATTGGTATGGCGGTGGATGCCAACGTCATAATCTTTGAGCGGTTTAAAGAGGAGCTGCGGCTGGGCAAGACCCTGACCAGCGCCCTTTCCAGCGGCTTTTCCAAGGCCTTTGGCGCGATTTTCGATTCCAATCTGACTACGTTGATCGCCGCCGTGGTGCTGATGTTCTTTGGCACCGGCACCATCAAGGGCTTTGCCATTACGCTGCTGCTGGGTATTTTGACCTCGATGTTTACGGCTATCGTGGTCACCCGGTTCCTGATGCGCATCGCGGTAGGACTGAATATCACCAACCGTTCGCTCTACCTGGCCGGCGCCAAAAAAGCGGCAGCGAAGGAGGCGAAGTAAATGAAAAAGTTTAGCTTCACCAAAAACGTCAAGTACTGCCTTCTGATCTCGGCCGTGATCATTCTCGCGGGCATCGTGGGGCTTTGCACCATGGGGGTCAACTGGGGCATTGATTTTACCGGCGGCACCATCGTGACGCTGGATATGGAACAGGAATACGATGTGGCGGATGTGCAAAATGCGCTTAAGGCGCTGGACCTGGGCGATGCGCCGGTCTCCAAATCCGGCGACGGGGATGTCAAAACGCTGGCGGTCGTCCGCTTTAAGACCTCTCCCGGGGATGTGGATGAGGGCGTAGGCCAGGCTTTGCAGGATGCGCTGAAGGATAAATATCCAAATGTCCGGATGGATTCGATGGAAGAGGTAGGCGCCGTCATGGGGCAGGAGCTGCAGATGAATGCGCTGATGTCGGTGGGCATCGCCTGCATCCTGATCCTGATCTATATCGCTTTCCGCTTTGAGGTATTCTCTGCGATCGTGGCGGTGCTGGCCCTGGTGCATGACGTGCTGATCATGTTCACCTTTGTCGTGCTGTTGCAGGTCCAGGTCAACACCTCCTTTGTGGCGGCCATGCTGACCATCGTCGGTTATTCCATCAACGCCACCATCGTGGTGTTCGACCGGATCCGCGAGAATGTGCATAAGATGCCCTCGCGGGAGTTCACCCGCGGGCAGATCGTGGATACCAGTATCCGCGAAACGCTGACCCGCTCGATCAACACCACGTTGACCACGTTTATCATGATCTTCCTGGTGTACATCATGGGTGTGGATTCCATCAAAGAATTTACGCTGCCCATCATCGTGGGCCTGATCTCCGGCGCTTTCTCGTCGGTATTCCTTGCGGCGCCTACCTGGTGGCTGATCAGCGGCCGGGATACGCCTAAAAAAGTGAAGATGCACCGGCGCAAGAATAAGTGGGCCTGATCGTGATTTTGCAGTTTAGGTAGTTTTGGGTAGGGTTGCCGTAGCGGCAGCCCTACCGTCATATTTTAGCTTGGGAGGAATGGCTGTGATCCATTGGCGCGCGCGCATCGGCAGGGATGCGGATAGGGAAAAGGCAAAGGCATTGGAGCAGGCGCTGGACATATCCCCGGCCTGTGCTGCGCTGCTGTGCGCCCGGGGATATGGGGATGCGCAGGCGGCTTACGCCTTTATGCATCCAGAGCAGGGCTCGCTGCACGATCCGCTGGCGCTGCAGGATATGGAAAAGGCCGTAAAGCGCCTGCGCCAGGCTATCGATGGGGGCGAGCGCATCGTCATCTACGGCGACTATGATGCAGACGGCATGTGCGCTACGGCGCTGATGATGCGCGGCCTGAGAACTTTGGGCGGCAATGTGGAATACTATATCCCCAGCCGGGATAAAGAGGGATATGGCATGAATGCCGGGGCCATCCGCGCCATCGCCGCCGGAGGGCCGGGGCTGATCGTATCGGTGGATAACGGCATCGCCGCGGCTCCGGAGATCGCGCTGGCAAACGAGCTGGGGCTGCACTGTATCGTGACCGATCACCACATCTGCCCGGAGGAACTGCCGCCCGCCCTGGCCGTGATCGACCCGCACCGGGCGGATGAACGATACCCTTTTAGCGACCTTTGCGGGACGGCGGTGGCGGGCAAACTGCTGTGCGCCTTAGGCGGAGAGGAAATGCTCGATGAAATGATCGATCTGATCGCCCTGGCTACCGTGGCGGACCTGGTGCCGCTGCATGGCGAAAACCGCATCTTGGTCTACCGGGGGCTGCAAAAGATCAATCAGGCGCCTAGTCTTGGGATCCAGATGCTGGCGCGGGCTGCGGGGCTGGACGGCAAAACGCTGTCCGCCGGCAACCTGGCCTTTGGTCTCGCGCCGCGGCTGAATGCGGCGGGGCGGATCGACTCGCCTGCAAAGGGCGTGGAGCTATTAATGGCCCAGCAGCCTGAGCGCGCCTGGGCGCTGGCGGCAGAGCTGGACGGACTGAACCAAAAGCGCCAGCAGATGGAGATGACTTTTTCCGAACAGGCGGAAAAAATGGTGCTGGCCGATGAGAAAGCTGCGCAAAAGGGCGTGATCCTGCTGCAGCATCCCGACTGGCACGAGGGCGTGATCGGCATCGTCGCCTCCCGGATGGTGGAGCGGTTCCACCGGCCGGCCATCTTATTTGCCGTGAAAGAAGGGCGGCTGGTAGGCTCGGCACGCAGCGTGCCAGGAATCAACATTTACGAGCTGATGGCGCCTTGCAGGGAGCTGTTTATGCGCTTTGGCGGCCATGCGCAGGCCGCGGGCGTAACGCTGGCCCCTGAAAACTTTGCGCCCTTTGCGGAAAAGATCAATGCGCTTGCGGCGCAGCTTTCGCCGGAGCTGTTCCAGCGCTCCTACGAATACGACCTTAAGATCGCGCTGCCCCAGGTGACCGAGCAGTTGATCGGCGAAATGGAGCATCTATCCCCCTTTGGCTGGGGCAACCCCGAACCGGCCTTTTTGCTGGAGGATGAGCGCGTAGAGCAGGCGCAGGCCTTTGGCAAGGAAAACCGCCACCTCAAAATGCGCCTGGGGGGCAGGCTGCCCGCCATCGCCTGGCAGGCGGGAGAGCGACAGCGGGAGTTAGAGCGGATGGGGCGGGCGACGCTGCTGGTCGTTCCGGAGATCAATACTTACGGCGGCAGGCGGGAGCTGCGCTGCCAGGTCAAGGCGTTCGCGCCCCAAGCCAACGCGCGCAGCGCGCTCGCCTCCGGTGAGAATACCGCGCTCAAATTTGTCCGTGCAATTTTAGGGGCGATTCGCTATAATATGGATAAACCGGGGGTCGGGGCGATTCGGGAATACCCCTTTGAGCAAGGCACAGCCGGGCTCGCTTTGGCGGCGGCCGGTTCGCCGTTTGGGTCGCTTGCGGTATGCTATACGCCTAAAGGCGCGGCGCTGCTGCTGGAGGCGCTGGAAAAGGCAGGCGCGCTACAGCGTTTTGAGGTCTACGAGGGCGCGCCGCCGGCAGAGCCTTATGGCGAAAATGCTATTGTATTGGCGCCGCTGCCGGAGTTCTTTACCTTGAATGGACGCTGGCAACGGTTGGTGCTGGCGGAAGGGGCGGCCCTGGGCGGCGGGCTGGTTTTTGATACCTGCCAGACCGAAGCCCTGCGGCACGACCAGCCACAGGAACTTGTGCGGGATGCCTTGAAGGACCTTGTGCCGGAGCGTGCGGCGCTGGGCCAGTGCTGGAAACGGATCAGCGCCCTGCCAAGGCACGAGATCGCGGCGATGCCATTTGCACAGCTGTGCGCGTGCTGCGGTTATGCCGGGGCGCAGGAGCAGCTGTACTTTGCCCTTGAGGTGTTTAACGAACTGGGGCTTTTACACTTTACCTGCGCCAGAGATTGGATGGTGCACATCAAGCTGCCCCAGCAAGCGGCACGCAGAAATTTGGAGGACAGCGGCCTGTTTTGCGCCG
>NZ_JACRSO010000001.1:900000-1011580 GCF_014384745.1 Luoshenia tenuis | reverse complement strand
GGTGGCGATGGCGAAGGGGAACCACCTGTTCCCATACCGAACACAGAAGTTAAGCCCTTCAGCGCCGATGGTACTTGGCTGGTGACGGCCCGGGAGAGTAGGACGCTGCCGGATGTTATGGAACAGCGCTGCGCTTGAGCAGCGCTGTTCCTTTTTTTACTACTGCTTTTATTGCTTTTTTTTAGTCATATATGGTAAAGTGGGAAACAGACAAGCATATGACAGGAGGATGCTATGAGCGCACGACATTACACTGTAGAGGCGCACCCCAAAAAGCTGGGTACCTTAAAGGGAATAGGCGTTACGCTGCTTTTGGCCGGCATGGTCCTGCTGATCTCCTTTCTTACTTACGTCTTGGCGGCAGCGGCGCCGCAGCTTGGGCCTTGGCCGAGCTACGTGGCAATTGCATTGGTGATCCTGCTGGGGATCTTCATCGGGCGTAGGCGGATGGGATATTATACTTATGAATTGTATGGCGAAAAGTTGACGATCTACCGTACGATGGGGAAGAAAACCACGGCGCTGCTCACCCTGCCGGTCAGCGCGATCACGGGCATCGGCGCAAAAGCGAAGGTCAATGGCCGTGGACAATACTTTTGCTATGAAAAGGGGAATGGGTTCCATCTTTCTTATCGCGCCGAGAAAGGGGAGGGCTGGTTTTATTTTCAGCCAGACGCCCGGATGGTCAAAATGCTTCAGGACGTACGTGCCGGGCGTAAAACGCCCGATGCCGACGTAGAAGATGACTAAAATTGAGGCGTACAGGCACCTTGCGCGGTATAAAACATATGCTAAAGGTAAAGGCTAATGGCATATGGCGAACAAGGAAGGTGCTGGATTTGGGTAAGGTTATCCTGGGGTGCTGCGCATGCTGTGGTAAATTCGGGGGGCATATGATGCGCCTGCCGGGTGGAAGGCTCTGCAGAAGCTGTGAGGGAAGGATCATTAAACAGCGCGCCCACGAGCATGAACCCGAACTGATCGGCCAGATTTATCGCCTGATTTCCCCGGGTATCCTTGACGAATGGCTGGCCCGGACGGTAGAATGAGGACATACGGGCTTATAGCGGTGCACAAACAAGAGCAGCTTAAAGGGCCGCTCTTTTTTCTTGCCCATTTCGAGGAGGAATATAATGGAACAGGACAGGCTGCCGCTGTGTGAAGCGTTGGAACGCTATGCGGGACAGGCCAGCGTGCGCCTTCATATGCCGGGGCATAAGGGGAAGGGTGACGGAGCGCTGCAGGCTTTTCCTTTGGCGTGGGATGTAACCGAGGTGCCGGGAACAGGCGACTTATATGCCGGCGAAGGCCCCATTGCGCAGGCTGAGGCTCTGGCGGCACAGGCGTTCGGGGCGGGGCATAGCTTCTTTTCCACAGGAGGCGCTTCGCTGGGGATATTCGCGATGCTGGCGGTAACGCTGCGCCAGGGCGACCATGTTCTAGTGGGCCGGGACGCACACCGCAGCGCGATCGATGCGATGGCACTGCTGGGGCTTGAACCGGTCTGGCTGCCGGTGGGCAGCGATAGCGTATCCGGCCTGCCGGGCGTTATAGCGGTAGAAACGCTGGCGCATGCCATCCGGCTACACCCTGAGGCTAAGGCTGTTTTTATCACTTACCCCAATTATTATGGCCTTTGTGCCGATATCGAGCAGATCGCACAGGTCGCCCATGCGGCGAACCTTAGCCTGTTGGTGGACGAGGCGCATGGTTCCCACTTTGCCTTTCACCCTGCGCTGCCGATGAGCGCAGGCGCTGCCGGGGCGGACATGTGGGTGGATTCGGCGCATAAGACCCTGTCGGCCTTAACGCAGGGGGCAGTCTTACACACAACGCAAGAGATCAATCCGGCGCAGGTACGGCGGGCCATGGCGCTGGGGGGGAGCTCCAGCCCCAATTATCTGATTATGGCGTCGCTGGATATAGCCCGGCGAACGGCTGCAATGCAGGGGAGCGCGCGCCTGTGCGTTCTGATGGAAACACTCCAAAAGTTTAGAGCGTCCGTTTCGCAGGTAGAGGGGATATCCTGTCCGAGCCTTGTGGGACGGGCGGGCGTCTTTTGCCAGGATCCTACCCGGCTGGTCTTATCCGTAAAGGAACTGGGGATGACCGGTTATGCAGCGGACCAATGGCTGAGGGCGCATTTTGGCATCCAAATGGAGATGGCCGACCGCGATCACGTGGTGGCGATCACGACGATGGTGGATGACGCGGATGATATAGAAAAATTGCTGCAGGCCATCTGCGCAATGGCGGACGCACATAGCGGACGGAAGGAAATAAAATACCCTTCCGGCGTGGCGTTGCCGTTGCCCGAAAGGCAGATGCCCCTTCGGGAAGCGGTGCTCTCGGCGCGGGAGGATGTTCTGTTAGACCAGGCGGATGGCCGAATCGCGGCCGCTTCCTTCGGCGCGTATCCCCCCGGGATTCCGGCGGTATGCCCGGGGGAAGGGATCACACGGGAGATCATAATGGGCCTGCTGGAGCAGCAGCGCCAGGGAGCGAGACTATTTGGCGTAGCGGAACAAAAAATTGCGGTGGTGAAAATATGAGGGTACCTTTTGATACGGTGTTATTTGACCTGGATGGAACGCTGTCCGACTCAAAGGAGGGTATTATCCATTCGATTCTTTACGCGCTGGATAAACTATATATAAAGGAAGATAACCCCCGAAAGCTGGAGGCCTTTGTGGGCCCGGCATTGCGCGATTCCTTCCGGCGCTATTATGGGATGGAAGGCGAGCAACTGGAGCAGGTGGTCAAGCTCTACCGGGAATACTTTGTCCCCAAGGGGATGTTTGAAAACGAATTGTACCCCGGCATCCGGGAGATGCTGGCGGAGCTGAAAGAGGCCGGTGTCCGCATCATCCTTTGTACGGCAAAGCCGGAGATCTATGCCCGCCAGATTCTTGAGCATTTTGACATCCTGCGCTATTTTGATTATGTCAAGGGCGCATCTCTGGACGCCAGCCTTGGAAAGAAGCGGGACATTATCCGCTGCGTGCTGGATCAGGGTTGGGTGACCGGCCGCTGTGCCATGGTGGGCGACCGCCGGGACGACCTGCAGGGCGCGCGGGATAACGAGATCCCGGGATTGGGCGTGCGCTGGGGGTATGGGCTGCCGGGCGAGATGGAAGGTTGCGATCCAACGACAATATTTGAACGGGTGGAAGATTTAAAGCGTTTTCTATTGGGCCAGAGGGGATACTTCATCACCTTTGAAGGGCAGGATGGCGCCGGGAAGACCACGCAGATGAAGCGCTTGCAACAGGCGTTGGAGGAGAGGGGCTACTGTGTGCGGATGACCCGGGAGCCGGGAGGGTGCCCGATCTCCGAGCAGATCAGAGAGATTCTGCTGAACATCGGAAACGACGAGATGGACGGCGTTTGCGAGGCTTATTTATATGCCGCCGCGCGGGCGCAGCATGTGCGCCAGGTGATCGTCCCGGCCTTGATGCGGGGAGAGATCGTGCTGTGCGACCGGTTTATCGACTCCTCCTTGGCCTACCAGGGGGCGGGTCGGGGGTTGGGCGTGGAGCGCGTGGCCCAGATCAACCGCGAGGCTATAGGAGAATGGATGCCGGACCTGACGCTGTATTTTTCGTTGGACCCGGAAAGCGGGATGCAGCGCAATGCAACCGGCGGCAAGACTTTAGACCGGATGGAGGCGGCGGGGGAGGACTTCCGCGCCCGCGTGCGTGCGGGGTTTATGGAATTGGCCAAGGGCCAGCCCGGAAGAATCCGCGTGGTGGATGCGGATCGCTCGCTGGAGGACGTGTGGCAGCAAGTGCTATCGGCCGTGCAGGAATATTTGCATTTAAGCCGGACATAGCGTATAATAATAGTAGGAAACAGGGAAAATGGATATAGAATTGCCACCGGCAAAAAGGGGAGGTTGAACAATATGAAGATGATTATCGCCATCGTGCAGGATGAGGACTCCCAGCGGGTTATCGCAACGCTGATGAACGAAGGCTACAGCGTAACGAAACTGGCGACCACCGGCGGTTTTCTGCGCGTAGGAAATACCACGATGATGATCGGCGTGGACGATGAGAAATTAGATGGCGCGCTGGCCATCATTGAGAACGTTTGCAAGAGCCGCAAGCAGATCGCTACTTCGCCCAGCCCGGTCGCGGGGATTACCGGCATGTACGTGCCCTATCCCATCGAGGTGACCGTGGGCGGCGCCACGGTTTTCGTGCTCAACGTAGACCAGTTTAAAAAGATGTAATCCCTTTGTACAAGGGAGATCAACCGATGAAGTGAAATACGGCCGCCAAACATGGCGGCCGTATTATTGTAAAAGAAAGGATGGTGCGCGCGGTGCTGATCGGGCAGGAACAGTTGCAGTCTGCATTGATGGGGCAGATTTCGGGCGGGCGTCATGTGCATGCCTATCTGGTATGTGGGGCGCCGGGTTCGGGCAAGCGGACGCTGGCGGCCTGGTGGGCGCAGACCCTGCTATGCCTGCAGCCGGGCAAACAGGGCCCCTGCGGCCGGTGCGGGTGCTGCGTGCGCTTTGCCAGCGGCAACCACCCAGACTATACGCTTTTTACGGCTGATAAGGGTAAAAATGGCGTGGAGGATATCCGTACATTACTGGAGGACCTGCCCGTCAGGCCCTATGAGGGACGGTATAAGATCATTGTCATCGCCCAAGCGGATAAACTGACGCCGCAGGCCCAAAACGCCCTTTTAAAGTCCCTGGAAGAGCCGCCGGAATATGCGATCTTTATTTTGACGACCGGCAATGTGCAGATGATCTTGCCTACGGTGCGCTCGCGCTGCGAGATTTTGCATATGCAGCGGGTTCAGCCCCGGATTTTAAAAACCGTGCTGCAGGAGCGGGCCCCTCAGGCGGATCCCTTGCGGATGGAAGCGGCCTGCGCCATGGCGGACGGGTGTATCGGCAAGGCGCTGGAGCTGGTGGGCGACGATGATCTGTTTGCCCGGCGGGAGCGGGCCTACCGGCAGCTATGTGCCGTGACGCAGCTAAAAAAGCAGGATGTACCGGGGCTGCTTACCGCTTTTAAGGGTGCCAGGGAGGAGAATGTGCAGCTGTTGGGTTTTTGGCTATCCATGCTGCGAGATATGCTGTGCATGAAGATCGGTATCCAGGCACTGGAGAACGCGGATTACGCGGCGGAACTGGAGAAAAATTCCCGCCTCTTTACAACCGGCCAGCTAAAAGGTATGATGAATACGGTATATGAAACGCAAAAACGCATCGCCGGCAATGCGAACGCAGGCATGGCTGCCGAGCGGATGCTTTCCGAATTATTGGAGGAAATGTCATGATGTCGACCATCGTAGGGGTCCGTTTTAAACAGACGGGCAAAATTTATTTTTTCGATCCGGGGGAGCTGGAGGTCGAGGTAGGCCAGCCGGTCATCGTAGAGACGCAGCGCGGCGTGGAGATGGGCAAGGTGGCGCTTTCTAAACGCGAGGTGGAGGAAAGCCAGATCGCCTCGCCGCTGAAAAAGATCGTCCGCCTGGCAACGGCGGAGGACGAGCAGCGCGTGGCGGATAATGCGCGTAAGGAGAAAGAAGCATTGCCGATCTGCCAGCAAAAGGCGGATAAGCACGGGCTGGATATGCGCGTGGTAGACGTGGAATACAGCTTTGATGCTAGCAAGATCGTTTTTTTCTTTACCGCAGAAGGCCGGGTGGACTTCCGTGAGCTGGTCAAAGATTTGGCCGGCACCTTCCGCGCGCGCATCGAGCTGCGGCAGATCGGCGTGCGGGATGAGGCTAAAATGCTGGGGGGATTGGGCCCTTGCGGGCGGATCGTGTGCTGTAACGCTTATCTGGGCGATTTTCAGCCGGTATCCATCAAGATGGCCAAAGAGCAGAATCTGTCACTGAATCCCACCAAGATCTCCGGCCTGTGCGGACGGCTGATCTGCTGCCTGAAATACGAGCAGGATACTTACGAACGCACCATTAAAAAGATGCCGCGCGTGGGATCTGAAATCAATACGCCAGACGGGGCAGGGCTGGTATTGGGCAACAACCTGGTGCGCGAGCGGGTAAAGGTGCGCATCCCCTTACCGGACGGGACCTTTGATTTAAGGGAATATTCCATTGCCGAGATCAACCGCGGGCCTGTAGAGCGGCGCGCAGAGGGGGAAAAGGAGCAGGAACCGCGCCCGGAACGGCCCCCGCGGCCGCAAAATCAGGATGGGCCGCGCAGGCCGCCGCGCGAGCGGATGAACCGGGAGCCGCGCGAGGCACACCCGGCTAAAGAGGCTGGGGAGAACCATGAAGCGCGCGAAGTACGCGAGGCGCGCCAGGAAAAAACCGCCGGCCAGCGCCGAGGCAGCCGGGGCGGCAACCGTTCCCGCCGGGGCGGGGCAAGGCCGCCGCGCAGGGATGGCCCCGCGCCTGAGAAGCGGCAGGATCATCCGCAGCAGGCGCGCACGCAGGGCGCGCGCCCAAGGCCGGAAAGGCCGCAGCAGCCCCGCCAGACGGAAGGTCAGGGCGAAAAAGAGATGCGCCGGGGCGGCTACCGCAGCGGCCAGATTTAAACAAACGAGAAATGTGCAAAATGGCCCTTTCTTTTCGGCGGAATAACTGCTATAATAGCGCTGTATATTGATAAGGCTAATGCTTTAGAGTTACTCTAAAGGGAGGTGAAATGAGATGGCTTACAAAATTAGCGATGCCTGCATCAGCTGTGGTGCTTGTGAGGCGGAGTGCCCCGTTAATGCGATTTCGCAGGGGGATAGCTCTTACGTGATCGATGCCGATACCTGCATTTCCTGCGGTCAGTGCGCCGAGGTTTGCCCGGTGGACGCTCCCCAGGAGGCCTAATTACGGTTAGAGGCGAAACGCGCCCCCGCTTTTGCGGTGGGCGCGTTTTTTTAATATATAGCGGGCCGATATATTTTAAACCTATAACAAATTTGTAAAGTTTTGTTAATATTTAAAGGGAAATAGAATTTTGCGTCGAATAATAAAAGCCCCATAAGCGCGGAGATTTCTATATATGGTGTAATCTTCGTTGAAAAAGTATGTATATTGATATAGATTATGACTTGGGAGAAGGTAGAGGATGAAGAAAAACGGGATGAAAAAAATTATTGCGGTTTTTTTGGCGGTGGCGATCACGGTATTTTTTGCTTGCCCGCTGTTCCCCAGCAATCAGGCGAATGCCGCGCGGGATTACAGCACCGTACGCGTACTGCTCACCCAGTTGGGGACGCCGGGCAGCATCGCCGTACAGGTCAATGGCGTATATTCTATTGCTGGGCGCAGCGATATCAAGATTTCAAGCGGATCCACCATTACCGTACGCAACAGCGGCGGGCAGCTGCAGGTGACGACCGGCGCGGGCACCTTTAATCTGGGCTCCAGCTTCTACATGCAGGAGTACGACGTGGGCGCCATGGGTACGCTGCAGGCGGGAGGCAATAAATACCCCGGCAACATGGAGTTTAGGGTCAGCGGTTCGGGCGTAGCCCTGGTCAACCATGTATATATCGAGCACTATCTTTACGGCGTTTTGCCCTATGAGATCGGCAATAGCTGGCCGATGGAGGCCATGAAGGCGCAGGCGGTCTGCGCGCGCTCGTACACGATTGCTATCGTCAACTCCAACGGCAACAGTTATTATGACCTTTATGATGATGACCGCTCGCAGATGTACGGTGGGTATAACGCCTCTTACGGAAACTGTATTACGGCGGTTAATGCGACACAGGGCGAAGTGATTATGCTGGACGGCGCGGTAGTCCCGGGATACTATTCCTCCACCAATGGCGGCTGGACAGAATCGGCCCGGGCGGGCGGCTGTGCAACCAGGGATTTTAGCTGCTTTGTGGTAAAGGAGGATCCGTACGACAAAGAAGCGGCGAAAAATGTCAAAGGGCTGGAGTATACCATGACGATCCCGAAAGACATTTCTACGCTCAGCCGCAGTTCTACGGAGTTCAGCCTGATCGCGGGTAAGATGGCGCAGGCTATCGGCTGCAGCACCAGCGGTGTTACGCTCAATGAGTTGCAGGATATTAAGCTGGTCAATCCCCGTAACAATTTTTCTACCAATCCGGACCGGCAGTTTGAGAAACTGCAGATGACCATACGTGCCACGGCTAACGGTACGAGTTATACCAAGACCATCTCCCTGCATGTACGAGAGGATATTAAAGCGGCATATACTGAATCAAAGGTAAACTTTAGGATGATTACCCTGGAGGATGCGGGCAGCGCCTGGAAGGCGACTATTTGCCGCAACGGCCACGGTGTGGGGATGAGCCAGCGTGGCGCCCAGGTAATGGCGCGGGATTATGGCAAGAACTACAAGCAGATTCTGTTTGACCTGTACTTTGTGGGCGCTTCCATCGGTTCGGTAGGCATTACCCAGCCGGACAAGCCCGATTATAACGTGACGATCATCGGTACGGGCAAGGTAAACGTATCCCAAGGTTCTAGCCTGAACATGCGCTCTGGCCCCGGAACCAGTTACGGTAAGGTAGGCTCTCTGGCGCGCGGTGAAACGGTAGAGATCATTTCGACCTCCGGCGATTGGTACTATATCCGTTGCAACGGCGTGTTGGGATATGTCAGTAAGGAGTATATTGTATTGGATGGCGAACTGGGTCCCGAGGGCGGCGGCGAGCAGCCCAACCTGCCCACGGGTACGGTAACGGCATCATCGCTTAATGTGCGTAAGGGCCCCGGCACGAATTATGCCTCTATGGGGACTATTCCTCAGGGCACTGTCGTCGAGGTGCTGGAAAAGGGCACCGAATGGATCAAGATCGTGTATAACGGCGGAGTCGGCTATGTCAGCGCCGAGTATTTGGATATTGCAGATGCGCCGGAGCCCACGCCGCCGGATAACCCGGATAGTGATGTGGTCGCGACCGGTACGGTCAATGCGTCTGCGTTGATGCTGCGGGTAGAGCCCAGCACGAGCGCAGCGATCGTTGCGCGTATGCCTAATGGCTCAAAAGTAGATATTTTGGAAAAGGGCGGCGAGTGGCATAAGGTCCGCTATAATGGCGATGTAGGTTATGCCTCTGCGCAATATATCAAAGATATTGTAGACGTGGCCCAGCCGACACCTACGCCGACACCTACGCCGACGCCGACGCCGACGCCGACACCCACGCCGACGCCGACACCCACGCCTACGCCGACACCCACGCCTACGCCGACACCCACGCCGACGCCGACACCTACGCCTACGCCGACACCTACGCCTACGCCGACACCCACGCCGACGCCGACACCCACGCCGACACCTACGCCTACGCCCACACCGGAGCCTGAACAGGACTTTGTTTATGGTTGGTCGACGGTGACCCATCCTGTTTATATTTATTCGCGACCGGGCGGTGGACCTACCACCGGCGAGATGGGGCCGGATAACCTGGTAGAGGTCTATTACCAGTCGGGGAACTATTACTATGTCGTGTGTGGAGATTACACAGGCTATGTAA
The DNA here is from genome assembly GCF_014384745.1 of Luoshenia tenuis. Taxonomy (NCBI): domain Bacteria; kingdom Bacillati; phylum Bacillota; class Clostridia; order Christensenellales; family Christensenellaceae; genus Luoshenia; species Luoshenia tenuis. The sequence continues at coordinate 1,002,131 of NZ_JACRSO010000001.1, read as the reverse complement.
AGACCAGCGAGGTACGTCTGACGGGCCCGCTGCCCAGCGGCGGTGGCGGCGGTACGGCGGTCGCCACCGGTACGGTGGACGCTACCAGCTTGAATATGCGCTCCGCCCCCAGCACAGGTGCAACGGTGTTGACCCGTATTCCCAATGGAGCAAAGGTGGATATTCTTGAAAAAGGCGGCGCCTGGCATAAGATCAGATATAATGGCCAGGTAGGTTATGTCAGCGCCGAGTATATCAAGATCGCCGGCGAGGGCGGCGGCGAGACGGTCGTCACAACCGGCACCGTTAATGCCAGCAGTTTGAACCTGCGCTCTGCCCCCAGCACCAGCGCATCCAGGATCGGGAGTATCCCCAGGGGAGCAAAGGTGGATATTCTTGAGAAGGGCGGCGCCTGGCATAAGGTCAAGTATAACGGCCAAGTAGGCTACGTCAGCGCCGAATATATCATTCTGGAGGGCGAAGGCGGGGGCGGCAGCACGCCTTCGGTAAGCACGGGCAAGGTCAACGCCACGAGCCTGAACCTGCGCTCGTCCCCCAGTACCAGCGCTTCCATTTTAACGCGTATCCCCAATGGGGCGACGGTCGAGATCCTGGAAACGACCAGCGGCTGGTACAAAGTGCGCTATAATGGGACGACGGGTTATGTCAGCGCGGATTATATCAATACAGATGCCGTGGGCAAGACCATGACGGTCACGGCATCCGCCCTGAACGTGCGCACGGGCGCGGGCACCAACTATCCCATTGCCGGGCAGTTGCCGCGGGGGACCAAGGTCGAGGTCTTGGATAACCTGGGCGAGTGGTTGCGCATCCGCGCGGGCAGCGTAAGCGGCTACGTCAGCGCCCAATATTTGGATTGATCGGTTTAAAAGGCCGGGGAATTTCCCCGGCCTTTTTCTTTTTGGAGCAAGGAATAAAATATTCTGTCAAAATCTCATTTGAATGAAAGGATATCCACGGAGAATGTAGAATAGTTTTTAAAGATAGATAAAAAACAATGAGGAGGGAAACGGGATGCCGGTTACCATTCGGGATGTACGCGTCATCATGACCGCGCCGCCGCAGGATCAAAAGGGAGAGGCTTCCGGTAAAGCGGGCAAGGAGATCTATGCCGGGCCGAACCTGGTGGTGGTGCGCATCGACACATCGGATGCGGGGCTGTATGGGCTGGGTTGTGCGACCTATACGCAAAGGGCAGCCGCGGTTAAAACCGCTGTGGAAACCTATTTAAAACCGCTGATCCTGGGACGCAATGTGGATGAGATCGAGGACATCTGGCATATTTGCATGGTCAACCCTTATTGGCGCAATGGGCCTGTGCTCAATAACGCGGTCTCTGGGGTAGATCAGGCCCTCTGGGATATTAAGGGCAAGCGCGCGGGCATGCCGGTCTATCAGCTTTTGGGCGGCAAATGCCGGGAGGGGGTGCTGGCTTACCGGCACGCCGACGGACGCGACCCCATTGAGGTAGAGGACAATGTGCGGCGCTTTATGGAACAGGGCTTTACCCATGTGCGCATTCAGCAGGGGCTTTATGGCGGACGGGATCAAAGGCTGCACCAAACCATAAATCCGCGAGAGGGCGCGTATTATGATCCAAAACAGTATATGAAAACGACGGTGGGGTTGTTTGAGCATATTCGAAGTCAACTGGGCGACCAGGTCGAACTGCTGCACGATATCCATGAACGACTGGCGCCGCAGTATGCGGTGCAACTGGCCAAGGCACTGGAGCCCTATGACCTGTTTTTCCTGGAAGATGCGCTGCCGCCCGAACAGGTGGCCTACTTCCGTCAGATACGCGCCCAAAGCGCCATACCGCTGGCTATGGGCGAACTGTTTGTAAACCCCACGGAGTGGATGCCGCTGATTTCTGAGCGGTTGATCGATTATATCCGCTGCCATATCAGCCAGATCGGCGGGCTGACGCCGGCACGTAAGCTAGCCGCGGTTTGCGAGGCCTTTGGCCTGCGTACGGCCTGGCATGGGCCGCCGGATGTATCGCCTATTGGCCATGCGGCCAATATCCATTTGGACCTGGCAACGCGCAATTTCGGCATCCAGGAGTGGCCGCATATTTCTGAACAGCTGCGCGAGGTATTCCCGGGGACGCCCGAAACGCGCGATGGCTATATTTATCTGAACGAAGCGCCCGGCTGGGGCGTGGAGATCGACGAAAAGGCGGCGGCTAAGTACCCCTGCGTGCATGAGCCGCCCCGCTGGACAGCGGCACGCCTGCCGGACGGGACCAGCGTGACGCCTTAAATTCGCGGCTAAGCGCGAAATATACCCCACTTGACAAATTCCTGTAGCTATTTAGTAAATATAGTTGGATTGTGCGGGACTTTGGTGGGATGCTATACTGATTGTACGAGAAAAAAGGACAAAGTGGGGGACAGGAAGTGAAGGACTTTCATCCTTTTTCAGGAGAGGGGCAGTTTTACCGGGGCGCGCTGCATACGCATACGCTAAGATCGGACGGCGCGCTTTCGGTAGAGGAGACCATTGCCGCATATGTGGCGGCGGGTTATGATTTTATGGCCATTACCGATCACCAGCGTTATTGGAGAAAAAGCTCGCCGGATATCACGATCCTAAACGGGATGGAGATGAACGGTACCATCCGTCATGGAGAGGCAAAAGTATGGCACCATCTGTTGTGCATTGGCGCTGGAGAGGAACCCTACCGGCATGAGCAGGAATTCCCTATGGGGGATTTTGATGACATCGCCCTGGCGCAGGCCCAGGTGGACGCGTTTACCGATGGCGGCAAGAATTTGATCGCCATCGCATATCCGGAGTGGACGCAGATGGCGCTGGATGATTACGAAGCGCTGGAGGGCTTTTGGGCGATCGAGGTATTCAACAACGGAATATTTCTGGATAAGGAGATCGGCTATACCTTGGGGCCTTGGGATGCGCTGCTTAAAAGCGGCAAACGCGTCTATGGCATCGCTTCGGACGACGCCCATCAAAGCGACCAGTTCGACGGCGGCTGGATGATGGTCTGGGCGGCGGATAACTCGCCGCGGGCGCTGACGGACGCGCTGCGCGAGGGGCGCTTTTATGCCACGACCGGTCCATCGATCGAGAGTTTCTATGTGAAAGATGGGGTATTGGTGGTGCGCAGTTCGCCTTGCCGGCGGATCGTCTGCTATACGGGCGATGCGGAAATACCGCCCATCGCTACTTATAATGTTAGCGGCGCGCCGGTGTATGAGGCAAGCTATCCCGTAAAGGCAAGCTACCGTTATATGCGGGTGCAATGCGTGGACGAGGATTATCAAATGGCCTTTAGCCAGCCGATCTGGCTGGAGGATCTGGCGGACTAGAATCGATAGACGGGGGAAGAAATACATGCGTTATGTTCGTTTAGGGCGTGCCGGCGTTAAAGTTTCGCGGGTGGCGCTGGGCACGGGCAGGCTGGGCAGCGGCGTGCCGGAGGAAACATCCATTCAGATCATTCACCGTGCGCTGGAGCTGGGCATAAATTTTATCGATACGGCTGATATTTATGGCGGCGGCGCCAGCGAGATCGCGGTGGGCAAGGCGCTGCAGGGGCGGCGGGACGAGGTCGTCCTGGGGACAAAGTTCAAGATCGATACCGATGACGGCCCAAACGGGCAGGGCGCCAGCCGCTACCGGATCATGCGCCAGGTAGAGCGCAGCTTAAAACGCCTGCAGACCGATTATATCGACCTGTATCAGATCCATCGGCCGGATGGAGAGTGCGAGATCGACGAGACGCTGCGGGCGATGGACGATCTGGTACGCCAGGGCAAGGTGCGCTATATCGGCTGCTCTAATTTTGACGCGTGGCGGATCATGGAGGCGCTGTGGGTATCGGACCGGATGAATCTGGAACGGTTTGTGACCAACCAGCCCCGCTATAATATGCTGGACCGGCATGTAGAGCAGGAGATTCTGCCAGCGTGCAAGAAATTTGGGCTGGCGACGCTGTGCTATTCGCCGCTGGAGGGCGGCATGCTGACGGGTAAATACCTGGGCGGGACCCAGGCGGGCTACCGCCTGACGGGGGAGGAGTTGCAGGACCCCAAGCGGCAGGCACAGTTGCAAAAGGTTGCACAGTTTAAGACTATAGCGGATCGCCTGGGGGTATCGCTGGCCAACCTGGCCATTGCCTGGCTGATCCACCGCGGGGAGGACGTGATTCCGATTCTGGGCGCTTCGCGGCCGGGGCAGCTGGATGAAAACATCCAGGCGCTGGAGCTGACGCTGGATCAGGAGATCCTGCAGCAAATCGAGGCGATCAACCCCAGCCCGTTTTTCGATTTTACGCTGCGCTGAACAATATAGATAGACATAAAGGGCGCCGGCATCTGCGGCGCCCTTTAAAAATAGGGGGAAGATGAGATGAATAGAATCCATGCGGTGCCGATGAAGCACGTAAATATTCAAGACGGCTTTATCTCCCGTGCGCAACGGCTGATGCGCGAATCGGTCATCCCTTATCAGTGGCGGGCGCTTAACGATAGCGTGCCGGGGGCGGAAAAGAGCTACTGCATCCAGAACCTGAAGATCGCGGCGGGCAAGATAAAGGGCGAGCGCGGGGGTATGGTGTTTCAGGACAGCGACCTGGCTAAATGGATCGAGGCAGCGGCCTATCTCTTGCAGAGCGAGCGGGATGCGCAGCTGGAAGCGCATTGCGACGAAATTATCGACCTGATGGCGCAAGGACAGATGGAAGATGGCTACTTTAACACCTATTTTCAGCTGGTGGAGCCGCAAAGACGGTTTAAAGACCTACGAGACTGTCACGAGTTATACTGCTGTGGACATTTCATCGAAGCTGCTGTAGCCTATTATGAGGCCACCGGCAAGCGCAAGCTGCTGGAGATCATGGAGCGCATGGTCGCCCTTATCGCTCGTGAATTTGGCCCGGGAGAGGGGCAAAGACGAGGGTATCCCGGTCATCAGGAGATCGAGCTGGCGCTGGTCAAGCTGTACCGGACGACGGGAAAAAAGGAATACCTGGATCTGGCCCAGTTCTTTATCGATGAACGCGGGCGGGAACCCTATTATTTTGACCTGGAACGCCAACAGCTACCCAACGACCACTTCCCGCTCAACAGCGAGTTTGGCCGTGCGTATTTTCAGGCGCATCTGCCGGTGCGCCAGCAGCAGGAGGTGGTAGGGCACAGCGTGCGGGCTATGTATATGCTGTGCGGCATGGCGGATGTGGCGCTGGAGACCGGGGATGCAACGCTGTACCAGGCTTGCAGGCGTTTGTGGGCCAGCACGGTGCAAAAGCGTATGTACATAACCGGAGCCATCGGTTCCACCGCTTATGGAGAGGCGTTCACCTTCGATTATCACCTCCCTAACGACACCATCTACGGCGAGACCTGCGCGGCCATTGGGCTATGCTTTTTCGCCTCGCGCATGCTGCAATTTGGCGCGAACCGGGAATACGCCGACATATTAGAACGCGCGCTGTATAATGGCGTGCTTAGCGGGATCTCATTGGATGGGGAGCGGTTTTTTTACGTAAATCCCCTGGAGGTTTGGCCGCAGGAGACCCGGGAAGTACATGATTTTAAAGAGGTCAAGCCACAGCGCCAGCCCTGGTTTGGCTGCGCCTGCTGCCCGCCCAACCTGGCCCGCTTTATCTCGTCGCTGGGTCAATATGCCTATGGTTATGATGCGCACAACCTTTATATCCACCTCTATATCGGCGGTACGCTGGATGTGACGCTTGGGGATGGGACGCTGGCAGCTCTGCGCGTAGACAGCACCCTGCCCTACGGCGGGCAGATCAGTATCGAAATACGTTCTCCGGGTCATTATGGCTTAGCGTTGCGCGTCCCCGGCTGGTGCCAGGAATACACGGTATGCGTCAATGGAGAGGCGGTCAAGGCGCCGGTGGAGGACGGATATCTGTACCTGCACAGGGATTGGATGAAGGGAGATAAGGTGACGCTCGTCCTTGCGCTGGAGCCTGTGCGCATGTACGCAAACGCCGCCGTCCACCATGATGCCGGCCTTGTAGCGGTACAGTACGGCCCTATGGTCTATTGTGCCGAAGAGGCCGATAATGGCAAGGATCTGCACAATCTGGTGCTGCCAAGCGGCGCTGCGATCTATGCGGAATACTGTGAAAATTGCTTGGGCGGCGTGATGACGCTTAAAACAGAGGGCCTGCGCCGGGAGGGGGCGGATGATGCGCTGTATACGACTCAGCCGCCGCGGTTTATCCCCCAGGAGATCAGGCTGATCCCCTACTTCGCCTGGGCGAACCGGGGCGAGGGAGAGATGCGGGTATGGTTGCAGGAAAAGTAAATAAATTGGTGGAAAAGGTTTAAAAACAAAACCCTTGCCGCGGTAAATGAAAGCGGCAAGGGTTTTTTAGAGAGAAAGGTTGTTAATTTTTAAACGAAATGTAAAAAAAGATGAAAAAAAGTCAAAAACGCTTGCATTTTTTAAAATAATGATTATTATAATAAGTGTAAGCGATACAACGCTACACAACATCGCCCCCCTTAATTTACATTTATATAGATGCCCCCCTTTAGAAAGAGACTTGCAGATCATGCAGGTCCCTTTTGCTGTAAAGACCGCAGGATCGGCATGCCAACACAACAGAGTTGGCGTCTTTTTTTTATGGAGAAAATGCTATACTGCAATTAGTAGAACAAGCGGCTGTACGGCCGGCGGTTAAGCAATCAATTTGAAGGGGGAAGAATCAATGTCTGGATTCAAGTTTTCTGTGGGCCCGTGGAACGTACACGATGGAGCGGACAGTTATGGCCCTGCGGTACGCGCGAATATCTCTTTAGCGGATAAGATCAAAAAGTTTAAAGAACTGGGCTTTTCCGCGGTGCAATTCCACGATGACGATGCGGTACCCAATATCAACGAGCTGACGCAGGAGCAGATCATTGCCGAGGCGAAAAAAGTTAAGGCGTTGCTAGATGAAAACGGGCTGGAAGCCGAGTTTGTGGCGCCTCGCCTGTGGATGGATCCGCACACCATCGACGGCGGATACACGGCGAATTGCCCTAAAGACCGCGAGTTTGCGCTGTGGCGTTCGCTGCGGTCCATTGATATTGCAAACGCCTTGGGCTGCGACAAGCTGGTGCTGTGGTTTGCGCGGGAAGGCACGGTGTGCGCAGAGAGCAAGAGCGCGGTAGATGGGATCCGCTACACGATCGACGCCATCAACGCGATGTTGGATTATGATAAGAATATCAAGATTCTGGTAGAGCCCAAGCCCAATGAGCCCGTAGACCGGAGCTTTTGCGGTACGATCGGGCACGTGATGGGGCTGAGCGCGGCGACCAAAGATCCCTCCCGTGTAGGCGGCCTGCTGGAGAGCGCGCACGCGATCCTGGCGGGGTTGGACCCGGCCAATGAGATCGGCTTTGGCCTTGCGATGGGCAAGCTGTGGAGCGTCCACCTGAACGATCAGAATGGGATCAAGTTCGATCAGGATAAGACCTTCGGCGTGGAGAACCTGCGTCAGGCCTTTAACCAGATTCGTATTCTGAAAGAGAATAACTACGGCAGCAATGGCGAATATGTGGGCCTGGATGTGAAAGCAATGCGCACCACGAAGGATGCCGACAGCTACAAGCACCTGGAGAACAGCCTGAAGATCGCCAAGATGCTGGAAGAGAAGGCGGAGAAATTTGACTATGCGCTGCGCGACGAGTTTGTAAAGAACCGGGACTATGAGGGCCTGGAGATGTACGTGATGGAGCTGTTGATGCGCGGCTAGCTCTAGCATAGATATGGACTAAGGAGACAAGGGCTATAACTTTTTATAAAGAGTTATAGCCTTTCGTTTCTCCAGGAAGTATACTATATATAGTAGAAACTCCGCTAAAAATCACGAAATAAGGGGGAATCGTTGTGGCGAAGGGCATTGGCGTGGCCGGCAACCTGGTAGAGGATATCATCTATCCCATCCCGCGTTATCCGCAAAGTGGGGAGCTTGCCACGATTGGAGAGCCGATCATCCGCTCCACCGGCGGCGCGGTATGCAACGTGATTATGGACCTGGCAAAGTTGGATGCCAGCCTCGCGCTGAAAGCTATCGGCGTTGTGGGCGAGGATGAGGGCGGAAAGCTGATTATGGATCGCCTGGCCGCCTATCCTAACATCGATTGTTCACAGATCGCCTTTGAAGGGCGCACGGCTTTCACGGCGGTGATGAGCGATGAGCAGACCAAACAGCGCACCTTTTTTACCTATCCCGGCGCGAACGATCTTTTTTCCTTAAGACATATGAATTGGGATCAGCTGGACATCAGCCTGCTGCATGTGGGATATATCCTGCTGCTGGGGGCGTTGGATCAGCCCGACCCGGACTACGGCACCAAGATGGCGCAGCTGCTTTGCCAGGCGCGCCAGCAGGGGATCGAAACCTCCATCGATGTGGTCAGCGGTGCGGGCGGGCGCTTCCAGGCGCTGGTGCCGCCGGCGCTGAAATACACGGATTATTGCATCATCAACGAGCTTGAAGCTGAACAGACCACAGGGATCCCGCTGCGCGCGGGCGATGCGTTAATCGCTGCGAATATGCCGGATGCGCTGCGCATGATACAGGATATGGGCGTTGCTAAATGGGTCGTGGTCCACGCCACTGAAGGGGCTTTCGGGCTGGATTGCATAAGCGGGGAATTGGTGCAGATGGGGAGCCTGGTGCTCCCGAAGGGATATATCAAGGGAACGGTAGGCGCTGGGGACGCTTTTTGCGCGGGTGTGCTTTATGGCGCTTACCAGGGTAAGCCGTTAAAAGAGGCGATCCGTTATGGCATTGCCAGTGCGGCCTGCTCGTTGTCTGCAGAAGGCAGCACGGAGGGGATGCGTCCCTTGGCGCAGGCGCTGTCCCTTTACGAGGAATATCCCTTACGCTGATTTTGTAGCAAAGGAAAAGAACAAGGGCTCCGATGGCTGTTCTGCTGGCCTATCGGAGCCCTTTGTGGTAGAATGGAATGCGTACGGCGTCGGCACCGAGATGGAGCTGATGTTTACCGGGGCGGCAAGAACGGCCGATTCAGGCCAAGTTCGGTAGAGAATAGATGTAGGGGCTACAAACAGAAAGAGAAGCTATTTATTACGTAAATTTAATAAATTATTAAAATTGCGTAATAAATAGCCTGAAAACCGGAGGAAAACAGAGGAAATCGAAGAAAATATTAATAGTTTTATTACGGAAACGTAATAAAACCCGGAATTTAAGCCCAAATCGGGTTTAAACGGAGTTAAAAGATTTGCGGACAAGGCCTTTTATCCGCTATAATAACGTCATGATCAATCATGCTACAGTAAATTCGGGGAAAGCAGGTGTGAAAAGTTGAATTGTAAGAAGATAACGAGTCTGCTGCTTGCGGGCGCATGCGCTATCAGCTTATTAGGGTTCTCGCCCGCTCCGGCGCAGGCGGCTGGTACCGTGTACCGCTTGGGCAGCGAGGGGGAGGCCGTTAAAAAGATCCAGCAACAGCTGATCAAGAAGGGCTACTATTTCGCGGATGTGACGGGCTATTATGGTGAGATCACCACTTCTGCCCTGTCTCAGTTCCAGAAATATAACGACCTGGAGATTGACGGTGTGGCTGGCGAGAAGACCTTGAAGCTTCTCTTTGGCTCCAGTTACAGTGATTTCATCAACAGCGTGGGCGGCGAAGGTAGCGCGGCGAGCAGTGATGATTTGCTGCTGCTGGGCGACCGGGGCGATAGCGTAAGCGGCGTCCAGTCCCGTTTGAAAGAGCTGGGTTATTATACCCACTCCAGTGTAACGGGTTACTTTGGCCCGATTACCACGGAAGCGGTCAAGCAGTTCCAGAGCGCCAACGGCTTGGTGGCCGATGGTATCGTAGGTCCCAAGACGGAGGACAAGCTGAACAGCTCCAAGGCTGTTTCCAAGCAGAATGCCTCTAAGACGCCTGCGGCCAGCTCGAACAGCAATGCCAGCAGTTCCAGCTCCAACACGGATAAGTCTTCTTCTAGCTCGAGCAGCAAGAACGACTCCAGCGCGAAGAAGGATGAAACGCCGTCCAACACGGCTTCCGGCAGCAGCTCTTCCGGTAGCTCTTCGGCGCAGAACATCATCGCCACGGCGAAGAAGTTCTTGGGACGGCCCTATGTTTACGGCGCAAATGGTCCAGATACCTTTGACTGCACGGGCTTCACGTGCTATGTGTTCCGTCAGTATGGCATCTCTCTGCCGCGCACCGCGCAGAGCCAGGGCTATTCTGATTACGGCACGAAGATCTCCAGCGCCTCTGCGTTGCAGCCCGGCGACCTGGTATTCTTCAACACGGTTGACGATAACGACCTGAGCGATCACGCCGGTATTTACATCGGCGGCGGCCAGTTCATCCATTGCAGCTCCGGTAAGGCCCGCTGCGTGGTGATCAGCAGCCTGTCCTCTGGTTATTATCAGCAGCGCTTCAGCTGGGGCCGGCGCGTTCTGTAAAACCTAATCGAACAACTTTGATCGCCCAAGGGTATAGATTCCCTTGGGCGATTTTGTTATACTGACCTATAGTAGGCGTGCAGGGAGCGGGGTGGCGACATGGCAGATAAAGATTGGCAACTGTTGCCGGGCGAGCGGCTGGACGACTTGCAGGCCGATGGGCTAAAGATCATCCAGCGGCCGGATCGCTTCTGCTTTGGTACCGATTCGGTATTGCTGGCACATTTTGCGCGGCGTATGCGGGCAAAGCGTGTTTTGGATCTTTGCGCAGGCAATGGCGCGGTTGGGCTACTGCTGATGGCGCACTGTCCTGGGGTAGAGATGACCTTTCTGGAATTACAGCAGGAGAATTGTGATATGCTAGCGCGCACGTTGGCGGGCAATGATTTGAAGGCGCATATCGTAAAGGCGGATGCCAGAGAATTGCCGGCACATAAAGCGCTGCGCAATTACGAATTGATCGTGTGCAACCCGCCTTATTGGCCGGATGACGGGCGTGCGATGCCGGAAGACCCCGCGCAGCGGCTGGCCCGGTTTGAGAGCGGGATGACCTTGGAAGCGTGTATAGCGCTGGCGGCTGCATGTCTATGCCCGCGGGGCGCACTAGATCTGGTGCTGCCGGCACAGCGCGCGGCAGAAGCTATCATTGCCATGGGAAAGGCGAGCCTGTCCCCTAAGCGCGTGCGCATTGTGCAGGCCAGGGCGGGAAGAGATCCCAGCCTTGTATTGTTGGAAGGCACCCGCGGCGGCGGTAAAGACGCCGTTTGGCAAGCTCCGCTCATCTTATATGATGCGCAGGGAAATTATACGCCTGAAATGGTTAAAATATATGGATCGGAGTGAGAGAATGGGCGAGCGTAATATGGTTTCACCGGGGTGGCTTTATCTGTGCGCGACCCCTATTGGCAACCTTGAGGACATCACGCTGCGGGTTTTGCATACGCTGGAGCAGGTCGATTTCATCGCCTGTGAGGATACGCGGCATACGCTCAAACTGCTCAACCATTACGAAATTAAAAAACCGCTCCTATCCTGCCATGAGCATAACGAGCGCGCCAGCGCTGAAAAGATCGTCGCGCGGTTGCAGGCAGGAGAGAGTGCGGCGATGGTATCCGATGCAGGTATGCCGGGCGTATCCGACCCCGGAGCGGTACTGGTGCAGCTGTGTATTGAGCATGGCGTGCCGTTTACCGTACTGCCGGGCGCCTGCGCGGCGTTAACCGCGTTGGTCCTCTCAGGTATGGATAATACCGCTTTTGTATTTGAGGGATTTTTACCACGAGAGGGGCGGGCCAGGCGCGAGGCCATGGAGCACTTGCTCGCGCAGACGCGCACCAGTATTTTTTATGAGAGCCCGCAGCGGCTGAACCGGACGCTGGCGGCGCTGGCTGAGGCTGACGGTGAGCGGAGGATTGCCGTGCTGCGGGAACTGACTAAAATACATGAGTCTGTCTTCCGGGGAACGGTTGCGCAGGCCGCGGCATATTTTGAGGCGAATCCGCCCAAAGGGGAATTTGTTCTCGTGTTGCAGGGCGCTCCGCAGCGGCCGCCGCTATCGGAACTGGATGCGTTGCCTGTGGAAGAAGCACTGAAAATTTTACTAGATCGCGGGATGGAGAAAAAGGAAGCGATCAAGCAATTGGCACGTGCACGCAAGGTGAAAAAGGACGATATTTATAAGATTGCATTAGAATTAACAGAAAGTTAATAGAATTGACAACTTCCCTTAACGTTTGATATAATTTTCGCTTATTTGTGCCTTGACGGAACTTGATCCTTTTTGCTATTATTTATGAAAGATGAATGGTTCCTGCATAAAAGCAGGCATATCTTTCTACTTCTCGTCAAAGATTTTAAAATTAAATGTTTGGCAATGAATGACGCTGAGGGCGGTCGTTCCCTCTTTCCTCATGGCTTATGAGTTGTGACTACACGGTATGGAGGACAGCGTTGCGCTGTGGTACCCTTGAAAAAAGGGTGTGCATGGCGTTTTCGGCGAAAGGAGTGCTTTATGGCGGAAAATGATTTTAGCGGGAAATCCCTGCAAGAGCTGCGCGCGTTAGCGCAACAAGCTGGCATCCGCTCGATTACGCGCTATCGCAAACAAGAATTGATTGATAAATTGATGGAAGTACAATCTGCCGCGGACAATCCCCCTATCCAGGGGCAGGCGGATCAGCCGGCCGTCCCTCCGGTAAAGCGCCGGGGACGACCCAGAAAGACCGAGAGTCCTGAGGCGTCTGCACCTGCCCAGACGATAGAGCCGGTAGAGGCTGCGCCTGTCGAGCGGGAAGGGATTCAGGAGGAGGTTGTGCCTGCCGGTGAGCAGGAAACGGTGCAATTAGCGGATACTCCGGTGGAGCGGTATGCGCCTAGCGAGCCTTACAGGTCTGCGCAGCGCCGCCCCGCACCACGTGAACGGAGCTTGGATGGCGGGCTGCAACAGCGCACCTATATGCGCCCCAATGCACAGCGAGGCTATGTGCGCAGCGATATGCAGGGCCGCATGCGTCCGCAAAACAGCAATACGCGGTATGCCCCGCGCTATAATCAGCAGCAAAATGACGCTTGGCAGAGCAATGCCGGAGAGGGCCAGCGTGCCCCTTCGCAGCGCTATACGCCCCGGCCGCCAGTACAGAACCAGTACGCGGAAGAGGCCAGCCAGCAGCCCCAAGGCGGCGAAGAGGCCAACCGCCTGCAGCGGCCGGTGGAAAACTGGATCCGCACCGGACAGTGCGGGGATGCCAAAGGCGTGCTGGAGATTTTGCCGGATGGGTACGGCTTCCTGCGGTCGGACAACTATCTGCCCGGCAGCCGGGATGTGTATATTTCCATGGCGCAAATTCGTAAATTTGCGCTTAAAACAGGGGATTTGATCTGTGGAAAGGCCCGTACGGTAAAAGAGGGCGAGCGGTATATGGCGCTGCTGTATATCGAATCAGTCAACGGCCTGGACCCGGAGAGCATCCGCGGGCGGCGGCCTTTCGAGCAGCTGACGCCGATCTACCCGGAGGAGCGGCTGACCCTGGAGCAGAAAAACAGCAAGGATATGGCCATGCGTCTGGTGGACCTGCTCGCGCCCGTGGGCAAGGGCCAGCGCGGCCTGATCGTATCCCCGCCCAAGGCGGGCAAAACCACGCTGCTTAAAAAAATCGCCAATGGCATCAGCGACAATCACCCAGATGCGCACCTGATGATGCTGCTGATCGATGAGCGGCCGGAGGAAGTTACGGATATGCAGCGCTCCACCCGGGGCGAAGTGATCTATTCCACCTTTGACCAGATGCCAGAACACCACACGCGGGTGGTGGAGATGGTTTTAGAACACGCGCAGCGCCGCGTAGAGCAGGGACAGGACGTGGTGATCCTGCTGGACTCCATCACGCGTCTGGCGCGGGCGTATAACTTGACCATACAGCCTACAGGGCGCTCGCTCTCCGGCGGCTTGGACCCGGGCGCGCTCTACCGGCCCAAACGGTTTTTTGGCGCCGCGCGCAATATCGAAAACGGAGGAAGCCTGACGATATTGGCCACTGCGCTGGTGGATACGGGCAGCCGTATGGACGATATCATCTACGAGGAGTTCAAAGGCACGGGCAACATGGAACTGCACCTGGATCGTTCGCTTTCGGAGCGGCGCATTTTCCCGGCCATCGACCTGAACCGCTCGGGCACCCGGCGGGAAGAGCTTTTGCTTACGCCTAAGGAGCTGGAAGGCGTGCTGCGCATCCGCAAGCTGCTTTCGGGCTGCAACAACGCCTCGGCCGCCGAGCAGTTGTTGACCATGATGGAAAAGACCCGTAATAATGAGGAATTCTTGGTCAAACTGAACGACTGGGTGGGCATGATGGAAAAGGAAGGCTACGCGATCCCGAAATAAATAAAAAAACTGCTTGCATTTTGACCGGCATATGGTATAATATCAAAGCAGCCATTTAGGACGTGCTGTTACACGTCATTACCTGTGGCGCGGAAGAGGTGAGTTCTGATGAAGGAAGGCATTCATCCGAAGTTTGGGAAGGCGATTGTTCGCTGCCAGTGCGGCGAGACCTTCGAGACCGGCTCGGTCGAAAAGGAACTGAAAGTTGAAATTTGCTCGAAGTGCCATCCGTTCTACACCGGCAAACAGAAGCTGGTGGATACCGGCGGCCGTGTAGATCGCTTCAAAAAGCGCTACGGGCTGTAAGATGCACGTTGGACGGAAATACAGGCTGGGATTTTTCCCGGCCTGTTTTTTGTCGTATCCCCAAAGGTGGATAGAATTTATTCGTGGCCTCTTTTGTATCCTCCCCTGTTTGTGCTATGATAAAAAGATGAAGATTACAGATGGTGACAAACCCGGGGTCCGGGTTTGAAAGGGGAGCAAATGCAAAAGGTAAGTTCAATTGGCGGGCAGGCCGTATTGGAGGGCGTAATGATGCGCTCGCCCCAACTTTTGGCCATTGCCGTACGCAAGGAGGATGGCCGTATTGCCCTGCATGTTTCGGAGACGAAGACGCGTAAGGGTTGGGTGATGAAGTGCCCTATCGTAAGGGGCGTCATCAACTTTATCGATATGCTGCGCATGGGTGTGTTTACCTTCACCAAGGCGACCAGTATGTTGGGCCTGGAAGAGGAGGAGCCGGGGCGTTTCTCCCAGTGGATATCCGGGAAGACGGGTAAATCGGCCGACAGCATTATGATGGGGACGGCCATGGTCCTAGGGCTGGCACTGGCCATCGGACTGTTTTTTATCCTGCCCTCGCTGGCCACACAATGGATGGCGGGATGGGTGGACCCCATGGTGCGCAGCCTGTGCACGGGGGCGGTCAGGCTGGTCATCTTCTTTCTCTACCTGTGGCTGACGGCTCGGATGAAGGAGATCCAGCGGGTTTTTCAGTACCATGGGGCAGAACACATGACGATTTTTACCTATGAAAACGAGCTGCCGCTGACCGTGGAGAACGCCCGCAAGCAAAGCCGACTGCATCCCCGGTGCGGCACCAGCTTTTTGCTGATTGTGATGATGATCTCCATTCTGGTATTCTCGGTCATCCGCTCGGACGAGCTGTGGATACAGGTGGTGGGCCGGGTGGCGCTGCTGCCGGTGGTAACGGGCATTTCCTATGAAGTGTTAAAGTTTTTGGCTAAGCATGAAAACCCCGTATGCAGGGCGCTGCGCTGGCCGGGGATGCAGCTGCAGCGACTGACCACCCGTGTGCCGGACGATAGCATGCTGGAGGTGGCCATCGCCGCGTTTAAAGCGGCCGATGGGCAGGCGGAAACAACGGAGGATTACGACGCATTTATGGCCGCGCAATGCGCTGCGGAGGCGGCCAGCCCGCGACCTGATATGCGAATGGAACTGGAACAAACCGGAGGTGTATAGATGAGTACCCGCAGACAGGCGATTTTAGAGGCGGTAGCGCTTTTGCGCGCGCAGAACGTACCCTCGCCGCTGTACGATGCGCGGGAGCTGCTGGCCTTTGCGCTGCGCACGGATGTGATGACCATGCGCATGCACTCGGGCGAGGTGCTGACCCCCGAGCAGCAGCAGGTATTTGACAGCTATATCGAGCAGCGCTGCAAGCGCATGCCGCTGCAGTATATTACCGGGCGCCAGGCCTTTATGGGGCTGGATATCTCGGTGCGCCCGGGGGTGCTGATCCCCCGGCAGGATACCGAATCGGTATGTGAATACGCGATGGGCTGCGCGGACAAGCTGGAGATAGACCAGCCCCATATATTGGATCTATGCTGCGGCTCGGGCTGCATCGGCGTGGTCATGGCGGTACAGCTGCCTAAGGCCCGGGTGACCTGCGCGGATATCGACCCATCCTGTATTGAAATGGCCAAGGCCAATGCGCTCAAGTGCGGCGTATCCGACCTGATGCGCTTTGCCCAGGGCGACCTTTGGGAGGCGGTGCAGGGGGAGACCTTTGACCTGATCGTATCCAACCCGCCCTATATTCCGCGCTCGCAGATTCCGCACCTGCAAAAAGAAGTGCGGGACTTTGAACCGGAGCTGGCGCTCAACGGCGGCTCGGACGGGTTCGATTTTTATCACCGCATCATCGAACAGGCCGCCCAACACCTGGCGCCCGGCGGGTATCTCGTGCTGGAGGCGGGGGATGGGCAGGCCGACCTGCTTTGCCGGATGCTGCGCCAGGCCGGCTTTCAGAACGTGGAAAACTTCCCCGACCTGTCGGGAAACCTGCGCGGCTGCGCGGGACAATGGAAAAATACGGCCGAATAAGCGGCCCTGATACAGAGGTGGCAAGTTGTTAGACAAGCTGATTCCAATTGAAGAGCGGTACCAGTTTTTAAGCGAGGAGACGGCCAAACCCGAAGTGATCGCCAACCAGGAAGAATGGCGGGGCATGATGCGGGAGATGAGCGAGCTGGAGCCTGTGGTGGAAAAGACCAAGGCGTACCGGACGGTGCTAACCAGCCTGCAGGAGGCGCGGGAGATGCTGGAGGCTGAGGATGACCCGGAACTGCGGGAGATGGTGCTCTCCGAGATCGAAGAGCTGGAGCCCCAGGTGGCCCCCATGGAGGAAGAGCTGCAGCGCATGCTGCTGCCCCGGGACCCGCAGGACGACAAGAGCGTGGTGCTGGAGATCCGCGCGGGCACGGGCGGCGAGGAGGCCGCGCTGTTTGGCATGGATCTGATGCGGATGTACATCCGCTATGCGGAGCGGCATAACTGGAAATACGAGGTTTCGGCCTTGAATGAGACCGAGCTGGGCGGCGTGAAGGAAGCGGTGGTGCTGATCAATGCCAAGGGCGCGTTTTCCCGCCTGAAGTATGAAAGCGGCGTACACCGGGTGCAGCGCATCCCTTCCACTGAATCCGGCGGGCGCATCCACACCTCGGCGGCTACGGTAGCCGTGCTGCCGGAGGCGGAGGATGTGGATGTGGAGATTAACCAAACGGATTTAAAGATCGATACCTACCGTTCCGGCGGCGCGGGTGGCCAGCACGTAAACAAGACCGAATCCGCCGTGCGCATTACCCATATGCCCACGGGGATCGTGGTGGCCTGCCAGAATGAGCGCAGCCAGATACAAAACCGCGAAACGGCCATGCGTATGCTGCGGGCCAAGCTGCTGGATTATTACCGCCAGCAGAAGGACTCCGCCTACAGTGAAAACCGGCGCAGCCAGATCGGCTCGGGCGACCGGAGCGAACGCATCCGTACCTATAATTTCCCCCAGGGGCGCATTACCGACCACCGGATCAACCTGACGGTCTACCAACTGGAAGCCTTTTTAGATGGGGACCTGGATGAGATGCTAGACGCGCTGGCGCTGGCAGACCAGCAGGCGCAGCTGGAGGCGCTTAACAGCGCCCAGGACTAATCGCGTATAACCCCGCGGGACCGGCCATATACCTTCCTTAAGAGGAAGGGGGCCTGGTATGGAAACAGAGGGCTTTTCGGCGCTGTTGGGCGCTTTTAGCGGGGTGTTCGGCACGGGATTAGGCGGGCTTTTGGCTTTCTCGATCCGCCGCATGCCGGGCAACCGGCTGGTGGCCGTTACCTTAAGCGGAGCGGCTGGGCTGATGCTGGCGGTCTCCTGCTTTGACCTGCTGCCCGGCGCCATGGCGCTGGGCGGGCTGTGGACTGGGGTCGCAGGCATCCTGCTGGGGGCGTTCTGCATGGCGGGCGCCGACTCGTTTCTTTACCGCCGGCAGGCGACGGCAAAGCTGCATAGCGGCATCGGCCGGACGGGGCTATTAATGGCGCTGGGCATTGCGGCGCATAACCTGCCTGAGGGGCTGGCCATTGGCTCTGGGATGCAGGTGGAGATAGAATACGGCTTTGCGTTGGCGATGCTGATCGCTTTGCACGATCTGCCCGAGGGGCTTATTCTGGGCATCCCGCTGCGGATGGCCCAAATGGGCAAGTGGCGCGTAATGGGCATGGCGCTGCTGGCGGGCGCGCCCACGGCGGCAGGCGCCTTTATCGGCGACGCGCTGGGCGGTATTTCGCCCTATTTCGTGGCGCTGTGCCTGAGTTTTGCCGGCGGGGCGATGGTCTATATCATCTGTACGGCGCTGCTGGCAGAGGGCATAGAGGCCGCGCGCGGGCCGCTAAACGGATTGGCGCTGGCCGGTGGGCTGGCTGTGGGGTTGGCAGTAGCGGTATTGTTATAATGCCTTAAAGGAGGCTTTCAGGGTGGAAAATTGGGCGCGGGAAGCGGAAGTGCAAACGCGCATACTGGCGTATGACGCACCCGGCGCGATGCTGGCGGCTGCGGAATTGATCCGAAGGGGGGAGCTGGTGGCTTTCCCCACCGAAACGGTATATGGGCTGGGGGCAAACGCCCTGTGCGGCCAGGCGGTGCAAAAGATCTTTGCGGCCAAGGGGCGGCCGGGGGATAATCCGCTGATCGCGCACGTGTGCGATATGAGGGGCGTGGAGCCGCTGGTGGCGCGAATACCGCCGCTGGCCAGGCGGGCGATGGAGGCCTTTTGGCCCGGCCCGCTGACCATCGTATTCCCCAAAAGCGGCGCAGTGCCCGATGCGGTGACGGCGGGCTTGGATACGGTAGCGGTGCGCTTCCCCAGTCATCCGGTAGCGCAGGCGCTGATCGAGCGGGCGGGCTGCCCCATCGCCGCGCCCTCGGCCAACCGGAGCGGGCGCCCCAGCCCGACCAACGCGCAGGACGTTTATGCGGATATGCAGGGGCGCGTGCCCCTGATTCTGGATGGCGGCGCGTGCGGGGTAGGCGTAGAATCCACGGTGCTGGATGTAAGCGATGGGCCGCTGATCCTGCGGCCGGGCGGCGTAACGCAGGGGATGCTGGAGCAGGCGCTGGGCATGCCGGTCCGGGTGCATCAGGCGGCGTTAAAGCCCCTGGAAGGGGAGGCGCGTTCCCCAGGGATGAAGTATAAGCACTATGCGCCCAAGGCCCAGGTGGTGCTGGTAGAAGGAGCGCCCGAGGCCATGGCGCGCCGCGCTGCACAGCTGTATGACGAAGCA
This sequence comes from Luoshenia tenuis, assembly GCF_014384745.1. NCBI lineage: Bacteria > Bacillati > Bacillota > Clostridia > Christensenellales > Christensenellaceae > Luoshenia > Luoshenia tenuis. Next base: position 982,725 of record NZ_JACRSO010000001.1, on the reverse strand, counting down.
TTGGCTAAGGGGAATCGCCCCTGCATTTTGGGGACGGAGGAACTCAAGGATATCTACGGGGAGCGGGCGTTTTACCCGCTGGGCAAGCGTGCCCAGCCCGAGAGCATCGCCCACAACCTGTTTGCCGCCCTGCGGGAGATGGACCGGCGCGGCTATGATGCGGTATTTTGTGAAACGGTAGAGGCCCAGGGCGTCGGTCTGGCCATCATGAACCGGCTGGTGCGCGCCGCGGGCTATAAGATCGTGAAAGGATAGGGATAGTTCGACCCATGGAAATTTTGTTTATCTGTACTGGCAACACCTGCCGAAGTCCTATGGCTGCGGCCCTGCTGGGGGCGCAGCTGCTGCCCGGTGTAACGGCGGCCTCCGCCGGGATCTCGGCCTTTCCGGGCGAGGAAGCCAACCCTTATGCGGTGGAGGCGATGAAGCGGCGGGGTATTGACCTAAGCGACCATGAGGCCAAGCAGGTGACCCGGGAGATGATCGAACGGGCGCATCTGGTGATCTGTATGGAGCAGGGCCAGGCCGAGGTGCTGCGGGATGCCTTTGAGGAGGCGGACCTGGACCGCAAGATCTATTCCTTCCGTGAGTTTTTTTGCGGAAGCACCAAGGATATTCCCGACCCGTATGGCGGGGATGAGCAGGTTTATGAAAATTGCGCCGTATTATTGGAAAAATACATCAAAAAATTCGTCAAAAAGATATTGATGCAGGAATAATTGCGGTTGCACCCCCTTTTTAAATACGTTATAATATTTTAGGAGTGCTAAAGCCATTTTAGCATGTCTAACGAATAAAAGGGGGTGAAAGCATGATTGCTTTAGGAAGTGACCATGCAGGATTTCCGCTCAAGGAAGTCGTACGAAAATATTTAGAGGAGCAGCAGATTCCCTTTAAGGATTACGGCTGTTTTAATACCGATTCTGTGGATTACCCTGACCAAGCCTTGAAGGTGGCGCAAGCGATTGTGGCCGGCGAGGCTGATCGGGGTATTTTGATTTGCGGCACCGGCATTGGGATAAGCATCTCGGCCAACAAGGTGCCGGGCATCCGCGCGGCGCTGTGCGGGGATGTATATTCGGCCAAGTACACGCGGCTGCATAACGACGCCAATATTTTGGCCATGGGCGACCGGGTGCTGGGCGAGGGGCTGGCGCTGGAGATCGTAAAGACCTTTTTGGAAACGGAGTTTGAGGGCGGACGCCACCAGCGCCGTGTAGATAAGATCGCGCAGATCGAAAAGATGTATTCCAAATAGGCGGGACAAGCTTGAAGGAGGCAGACGGTAAAGTGGGCAGACTCTATGTATTTGACCACCCGCTCATCCAGCATAAGCTGACGATGATCCGGGATAAAGATACCACGTCAAAGGATTTCCGCGAACTGGTGGACGAAGTGGCTATGCTGATGGCTTACGAGGTCACCCGGGATATGCAGCTGCGGGAGGTGGAGATCGAAACGCCGATCACCACCACCAAAAGCAAGGTGCTGGCCGGGAGGATGATCGGCGTGGTGCCGATCATGCGCGCGGGGCTGGGCATGGTCAACGGTTTTTTGCGGCTGGTGCCGGCGGCCAAGGTGGGCCATATCGGCCTGTACCGCGACCCGGAAACGCTTAAACCCGTGGAATACTACTGTAAATTGCCGGTGGACGCCCAGGAGCGAGACCTGATCGTGGTCGATCCCATGCTGGCTACGGGCGGGTCTGCCAGCGCGGCTATCGAATTTATCAAGCAGCGCGGCTGCAAGAGCATCAAGCTGGTCAACCTGATCGCCGCGCCCGAGGGGATTGAGCGGGTGCGCGCCGACCATCCGGATGTGGATATTTTCGTGGCGGCGGTGGATGAAAAACTCAACGACCATAGCTATATCGTGCCCGGACTGGGGGACGCGGGGGATCGTCTGTTCGGAACGAAATAAAAAAAGAACGGGCAAAAAGGGGGAGAATTTGGATTGGCTGAACAACTGGTACAATCCATCTTGGAGGCGGAAAGCCAGGCTGAGCAGATGCGGCGGGGGGCCGCTGCGCAAGGCCGGGATGCGTTGATCGAGGCGGAGGCGCAGATGAAGGCCGCCTACAGTGAAAAGCTCGCTGCCTTTACGGCGCAGGCCCAGGATATTGCCGCGGCCGCGCAAAAGGAGACAGACGCCGCCTGCCGCCAGGCCGGCATACAGGCCAAGGAGCAGGGAGAGGCGCTGCGCCAGCGTGCGGAGCAGAACATGGCGAAAGCCATCGCGTTCATCGTAGAAAGGATGAGTTAGATGGCGATCGTACCGATGAAAAAACTGACCCTGATCGCCATGAAGGACGACCAGCAGGCCATGGTGCGATTGATGCAGGAATTGGGCTGTGTCGAGGTCGTCGTAGGCGATAAGGAAGAACTGCCCGGGACCCGAGAGATGGTGGGGAGTGCCGGGCAGGAAGAGGACCTGGCTGCGGTTCGCGCCGCGATCCGGTTCCTGACGCCCTATGCGCCCAAGAAAAAAGGATTTTTGCCGGACCGCGATCTGATGGCCATGGGCGAGTTTGAGGCCATGGATGATGCGCAGGCGCGGGAGGGCGCGCGGGAAGCCCGCGAAATGCAGGCGGAATTGGGGGATATTGCCGCTACACGGCTGCGTATCCGGGCGACGATGGCCTCCCTTGAACCCTGGGAGGGGCTGAAGATCCCCTTTGAACAGATCCGAGATACCCATTATGCGGCGGTGCAGATCGGCACGCTGCCGCCGGCGAACCTGCCGGAGTTGCAGGAAAAGCTGGCGTTGCAGCAGTGGGCGGCACAGCTGGATACGGTATCCGAAACGCGCGAAGGGGTATGCCTTTTGGCCGCGGCGCATAAAGAGCATGCGGAAGCGTTTTTTGACCTGCTCAAGGCGTTGGGCTTTGTGCGTGCCAGCTTCCCGGAGCTGACGGGGACCGCCGGGGAAGCATTGCAACGGCTGCACAAAGAGCTGGACGAGCTGGCCGCCCGCCAGGCGGAGATCGAGCGCGAGGCCGGCAACCTGGCGGCACAGCTTAAGCCGCTGAAGCTGCTGGAAGATAAACTGGCCGCCCATAACGACCGGGCGCAGGCAGCGGGCCGCTTTTTACAGACCGAGCAGACCTTCATCGCCCAAGGATGGGTACCCGTACCGCAACAAGAACTTTTACGCGGTGAACTGCAAAAGATATCCGAGACCTTTGAACTGCAGCTGCGGGATCCGCAGGAGGGCGAGGTCTTCCCCACGGCTACGCATAACGGCAAGGTCGTGGAACCCTTTGAATTGATTACAAATCTTTATTCCACGCCCGATTGCCGGGAGTTGGATCCCAATGCGCTGATGGCGCCGTTCTACTTTGCCTTTTTCGGCATGATGGTTTCCGACGCGGGCTACGGCATTGTGATGGCGATCGTCGCCACGCTGGCCAACAAATTCATGCGGCCGCGGGGCATGGCGGGGCAGCTGGCCCGGCTGATGATCGCAGGCGGCATCTCCACCTTTATGTGGGGGGCGCTGTTTGGCGGCTGGTTTGGTATTGAGCTGCCGCCGCTGCTGTTCGTCCCGATGCAGGAGCCGATCATGATGCTGGCGCTGTGCTTTGGCCTGGGCGCGATCCATATTATGACGGGCATGGGCGTCAAGGCCTACACCCTGATCAAAGAGGGCAAGGTATGGGATGCGATTTTTGACCAGGTGACCTGGATCGTACTGATCATCGGCCTGCCGATGCTGGCGCTGCCGGCAACGCAGATGGTGGGAATGGTGCTGTCCATCGCGGCGGTGGTCACCCTGATCCTGACCCAGGGGCGGGCCAAAAAGAACATCTTTGCCAAGCTGATCGGCGGCATCGGCAGTCTCTATAATATCACAAGCGTACTAAGCGATATCCTATCTTATTCGCGCCTGTTTGCGCTGGGCCTGGCCACGGGCGTAATCGGTATGGTCATCAACACCATTGCGACCATGCTGGGGGGCAACTTTATCGGCAGTATCTTTATGGTTGCCGTCTTGATCGGCGGCCACGCCTTCAACCTGCTGATCAATGTGCTGGGCGCGTTCGTGCATGCCAGCCGGTTGCAGTATATTGAATTCTTCGGCAAATTCTATACTGGCGGCGGCCACGCCTTTGACCCGTTGCGTTACCGGGCAAAGAACGTGGGCCTGACGCGCCAAAAACAGGCAGCTAAATAGACGATCATTATTTTAAAAAAACATAAGGGCATCGTAAATTTAAGGAGGAATGGGATTATGGAACTAGGTCAAATCTTGGCGCTGTCGGGCGCGGCGGTAGCGGTGATTCTCGCGGGTATTGGTTCGGCAATCGGGGTAGGTCTGGCGGGCCAGGCAGCCGCGGGCGTTGTCAGTGAAGATCCGGACAAGTTCAGCCAGGCGCTGTTGTTGCAGGCGCTGCCGGGCACGCAGGGTATTTATGGCCTGCTGATCGGCTTTATCGTCATGATGAACATCGGCGTATTGGGCGGCTTAAAGCCGGTGACCGAGACCCAGGGATGGCTGATCTTCGCGGCGTGCCTGCCTATCGGCATCGTGGGCTTGATCTCGGCCATCGCGCAGGGCAAGGCGGCTGTAGCGGGCATTGGCTTGATCGGCAAGCGCCCGGGCGAGCTGGGCAAGGCCATCACCTTTGCGGTACTGGTTGAGACGTACGCCGTGTTGGCGCTGCTGGCTTCCTTCCTGATGGTGAACGGCATCGCAATCGGTTAAAGAGGACTAAATGAAGGGTGGGCGTGCTTTCCATGACGGGAGCCGAAAAAATAATTGAAAAGATTCTAGCCGATGCCCGGACGGATGTGCAAAACACCGAAAGGGAATTGGAGGAGCGCCGCGCCGCGCTGGAGGCCCAGTATGAGGCCCGCGCGCAGCAGGATGGGGAAAAGATCCTGGAAGATGCCCGGCAGGATGCCCAGGAGGGGCGGCGGCGCCAGCTTTCCATGGCGCAGTTGGAAGGGCGTAAGGCCATTTTGGCCGTTAAGCAGGAGTTGATCGCCCAAGCTTGGGAGGGGGCCTTACAGGCGCTTTGTGCGCTGCCGGTAGAGGAATACCGCGCGCTGATTGGCAAAATGCTGCTGGAAACCGCTACGGAGGGGGAGCACGAGCTGCTTATCGCCCAAACGGATGCGGACCGGCTGGGCCAGGCGTTTTTAGACGAATACGCCGGGCCGCTGGCTGCCAAGGGCGCTACCGTGCGCGCCGGCGGTTTTGCCCCGATCCGGGGCGGGTTTATCCTGCGCACCGGAGGGATGGAGATCAACTGTGCGCTGGAGACGCTGATGCGCATGGCGCGGGGGAAATATGACGCCCAGGTGGCGGAAATCCTGTTTTAGGGCAGTGAGGAGGAGTTGCATATGCCACAGCCAAGCTATGCTTATGCTGTAGCCCGCCTGCGCGTATTGGAAGCGCGGCTGCTGCCCCGGGAAAAACTGATGCAGATCGTCGACGCGCAGGACGCGGCGGAGGCGCTGCGGATTCTCGTTGAAGGGGGCATCGGCGGCGCGCTGCAGGTTGCTTCTGCGCACGAGTATGAGGCGCTGTTGCGGGAAGATTTACTGGAAACGCGGGAATTGATCCGCGCCATCACGCCGGAGCCGCAAACCACGGCGCGGTTCTTTTACCAGTACGATTGCCAAAATTTAAAGATCCTCTTTAAGCTGCGTGCGCTGGGCCGGGAGGACGGCGAGGAAATGCTTTCCCCGCTGGGCGAGATCGCGCCGGAGGAACTGTTGCGCAAAGTGCGGGAAAAGGACTATAAGGAACTGCCCGGGGCCATTGCACAGGGCTGCGCGGGAATCGAAAACATGCTGCTGGAAGCGGCGGTGGATCCGCAGCGCCTGAGCGCGATTTTGGACAGAGCCTACTTTGCCACGGCGCTGGAGGGGCTTAAAAAGGGCTTTTTGCGGGATTATTTTACCGCGTGGATCGACCTTATCAACATCCGCACGGTGCTGCGGCTGCGGCGCGCCGGGGGCGACCGGGCCGCGCTGGAGCAGCTGACCATCCCGGGCGGCGGGGAGAGCGAGCAAACGCTTGCCCGTGCGCTGGAGGAATCCGACGAGGGGCTGATCCAGCTATGGCAGTTTCGCCCCTTTGGGCCGGTGGTGGTGGGCGGCATCGAAGCTTTGCAGCAGACCGGAACGCTGGCAGGCTATGAGCGGGCGATGGACGATTACCTGATGGCGCTGGCGCGGGAGGGCAAGGGCGAACTGATGAGTATTCGTCCGATCCTGGGCTACTGGTTGGCCAAGGAAAGCCAGAACCGGCAGCTGCGCCAGATCATGATCGGCAAATTGAACGGTATCGCGCCGGACGCGATACGCGAAAGGCTGCGTGAGACCTATGGTTAATTTGGGCGTAGTAGGCGAGCGGGACTCGGTCATGGGCTTTAAGGCACTGGGGCTGTATGTGGTGGAGGCATCCTCCCCGACCCAGGCCGCCCGTGCGGTGGATAAAATGGCCCGGGAGGGCTTTGCGGTCATCTTCATTACGGAAACTATGGCGACGCAAATGGGCGAAACCATCGATAAATATAAAGCCGAGGCGTATCCGGCGATCATCCCCATCCCCGGGAACCAGGGAACGACGGGGCTGGGCATGCAGTTGCTAAAGAGCAACGTGGAAAAGGCCGTGGGGGCGGATATTCTTTTCGGGAAGGAAGGGTAAGGTAAATGGAGGGGAAAATCGTCAAGGTTTCCGGGCCGCTGATCGTGGCTTCGGGCATGGGCGAGGCCAAAATGTATGACGTTGTGCGCGTAAGCGAGCAGCGCTTGATCGGCGAGATCATAGAAATGCGCGGAGAGATGGCCTCCATTCAGGTATATGAGGAAACGGCGGGCCTGGGGCCCGGCGAGCCGGTAGAAAGCACGGGCTTTCCGCTCTCGGTAGAGCTGGGGCCAGGGCTGATCGAATCGATCTTCGATGGGATCCAGCGTCCGCTCAAGGTCATCCGCGAGATGGTGGGGGATCGGATCAGCCGCGGCATCGAGGTCAACGCCCTGGACCACGAAAAACTATGGGCCTTTAACCCGGTCATTAAGGTGGGCGACCGGGTGAGCGGGGGCGATATCTTCGGCACCGTGCAGGAGACGCCGGTGGTGGAGCAGCGCATCATGGTGCCTTATGATGTGGAAGGCACCGTGGAATGGATCTTCAGCGGCGAGGCCACCATTATGGACCCGGTGCTGAAGGTGAAAAAAGACAGTGGGGAGACCGTGGAGCTGCCCATGATGCAGCGCTGGCCGGTACGGCGCGGGCGGCCTTATGTGAGCAAGATCTCTACCTCTGAACCCATGGTGACCGGGCAGCGCGTGATCGATACCTTCTTCCCGGTGGTCAAGGGTGGCGTGGCCGCGGTACCTGGCCCCTTTGGCAGCGGCAAGACGGTGGTACAGCACCAGCTGGCCAAGTGGGCGGATGCGGACATCATCGTGTACGTAGGTTGCGGCGAGCGTGGCAACGAGATGACGGACGTGCTGATGGAGTTCCCGGAGCTGAAGGATCCGCGCACCGGCGAGCCGCTGATGAAGCGCACGGTGCTGATCGCTAATACCTCGGATATGCCGGTGGCGGCCCGCGAGGCCTCCATCTATACCGGGATCACCATTGCGGAGTACTTCCGCGATATGGGCTATAAAGTCGCCATCATGGCGGATTCCACCTCGCGCTGGGCGGAGGCGCTGCGCGAGATGAGCGGACGCTTAGAGGAAATGCCGGGCGAGGAAGGTTACCCGGCTTACCTGTCCAGCCGCTTGGCGGAGTTTTACGAGCGGGCCGGCCAGGTGCAGTGCCTGGGCGGCGATGGGCGCACCGGCGCGGTTACGGCTATCGGCGCGGTATCCCCTCCGGGCGGCGATATTTCAGAGCCGGTATCCCAGGCTACGCTGCGCATCGTCAAGGTGTTCTGGGGCTTAAGCTCCAGCCTGGCATATAAGCGCCACTTCCCGGCCATCGACTGGTTGCAGAGCTACTCGCTTTATACCGACCGGATTGAAGGCTGGTATAACGCCAACGTCAGCCCGGAATGGGATAGCCTGCGGCAAAAGGCCATGGGCATATTGCAGGATGAGGCCTCGCTGGACGAGATCGTGCGGCTGGTAGGCGTGGACGCGCTGGGCTTTAGGGACCGGCTGACACTGGAGGCGGCGCGCTCCATCCGTGAGGATTACCTGCATCAGAACGCATTCCATGAGGTAGACACCTATTCCAGCCTGCCTAAGCAGTTTGGCATGCTCAAGATGATCCTGGCCTGGTACGAGCAGGGCCTGGAAGCCTTGGATGAAGGCGCCAGCTTGCAGGCGCTGATCGCTCTGCCGGTGCGCGAGCGGATCAGCCGGCTTAAATACGTGCCGGAGGAGGAGCTTGGCTCCTTTGCCGAGGTGGAACGGCAGCTGCAAAGCGAGATCGCGGCGCTGCTCTCCGAGGAAGGGGTGTAAAGAATGCTGAAAGAATATCGTACGATTCGCGAGGTCGTAGGGCCGCTGATGTTGGTGGATCAGGTAGAAGGCGTTAAATACGACGAATTGGTGGAGATTGAGCAGGCCAACGGCGAGATCCGCGCCGGGCGCGTGCTGGAGATCGACGGCGATAAGGCGCTGGTACAGCTGTTTGAAAGCTCGCAAGGGCTTAAAATATCCGATAGCCGCGCGCGTTTTCTGGGCCGGGGCATCGAGCTGGCGGTCTCAGAGGATATGCTGGGGCGCGTGTTTGACGGCATGGGCCGGCCCATCGATAACGGGCCGGAGATCATTCCGGATGCGCGAATGGACATCAACGGCCAAGCGTTGAACCCCGCGGCCCGGGCCTATCCGGATGAGTTTATCCAGACGGGCATCTCGGCCATCGACGGGCTCAATACCCTTGTGCGCGGGCAGAAGCTGCCGGTATTCTCCGGCTCGGGCCTGCCGCACGCGCAGCTGGCGGCGCAGATCGCCCGCCAGGCCAAGGTGCTGGGGCAAAACGAGCGCTTCGCGGTGGTGTTCGGCGCCATCGGTATCACCTTTGAGGAGGCGGATTTCTTTATTCAGGATTTCCGCCGCACCGGCGCCATCGACCGGACGGTGCTGTTTATGAACCTGGCCAACGACCCGGCGGTCGAGCGTATCGCCACCCCGCGCATGGCGTTGACGGCGGCGGAGTATCTGGCCTATGAGAAGGATATGCATGTGCTGGTCATCCTGACCGATATCACCAACTATGCTGAGGCCCTGCGTGAGGTGTCCGCTGCGCGCAAGGAGGTGCCGGGCCGCCGGGGCTATCCCGGTTACCTGTATACCGACCTGGCCTCTATGTACGAGCGCGCGGGCCGCGTGCAGGATAAGAAGGGTTCTATTACTCAGATCCCCATCCTGACCATGCCGGAGGACGATAAGACCCACCCCATCCCCGACCTGACGGGCTATATCACCGAGGGGCAGATCATCCTCTCGCGTGAGCTGTACCGCCGGGGCATCCAACCGCCGGTAGACGTACTGCCCTCGCTGAGCCGGTTAAAGGATAAGGGCATCGGCCGGGGCAAGACCCGGGAGGATCATGCCGATTCCATGAACCAGCTGTTCGCCGCTTACGCCCGCGGGAAGGATTGCAAAGAGCTCTCCGCCATTTTGGGCGATTCGGCGCTGACGGATGTGGATAAGCTGTACGCTAAATTTGCGGACGCTTTTGAGGCGGAATACGTCAACCAGGGATATGAGACCAACCGCACCATTGAGGAGACGCTGACCATCGGCTGGAAGCTGCTCAGCATCCTGCCGCGCAACCAGCTGGGCCGTATCCGCGACGAATACCTGGATAAGTACCTGCCCAAAGCGGAAGGGGAGTAAGCTATGGCGCAAACCCGTGTAAACCCCACGCGGATGGAGCTGACCCGGCTCAAACGCAGCCTGGCCACCGCCGTGCGGGGGCATAAACTGCTAAAAGATAAGCGCGACGAGATGATGCGCCAGTTCATCGGGCTGATCCGCAAGAATAAGGAGCTGCGCGAGGACGTGGAGCGTGAGCTGCAAAGCGCGCTGAAAGGTTTCGTCATCGCCAGGGGGACCATGCCGGCGGAGACACTGGAGGAGGCGATCCTCTACCCGGCGCGGCAGATCACCGTAGAGGCTGGCTTGCAAAACGTGATGAGCGTTGAGGTGCCTAAGCTCCAACTGCAGGAACTGGGGGAGAAAAGCGGCGCGCTGCCTTACGGCTTTGCCTTTACCTCGGCCGAGCTGGACGGGGCTATCGCCACCATGGCGGAGATACTGCCCAAGATGCTGCAGCTGGCGGAGATCGAAAAATCCTGTAACCGCCTGGCGGACGAGATCGAAAAGACCCGGCGGCGGGTCAACGCCCTGGAGTATGTGATGATCCCGCAGATGGAGGAAAATATCCGCTACATCACCATGAAGCTGGATGAAAACGAGCGGGGCAGCCTGACCCGGCTGATGAAGGTCAAATCCATGATCGCCCAGCGGCAAGAGGCGCCGGTGTAAGAATTTATGCAAAGGGCTGCGCAGCGTAAGCTGCGCAGCTTTTTTGTTTTTAGGGGCGGATGCGCGCTTATAGCGGATAGAAGGGTTTGAAATTTTAAGGAGAGCGTTGTATAATAATCAAATCCTACGGTATTTATATCCAAACTTGCCGCAGACAAAAGGACGGAGGCAGAGCTATGAAGCAGGTGGAAACTTATAAGATCATCGACGCGCACACCCACATTTTTCCGGAAAAGATCGCCATAAAGGCCAGCAAAAATATCGGCCATTTTTACGATATTCCCATGCGCTATGACGGCATGGCGCACACGCTGGTGGAGAGCGGTAGGCGCATCGGCGTATCCAAATACCTGGTCTGCTCCACGGCGACCAAGCCCGAACAGGTCGAAAGCATCAACGACTTTGTGGAAAGCAAGTGCAAGCAGTATCCGGAATTTTTCGGCTTTGCCACGCTGCATCCGGCCTATCCCGATATCGAGCGCGAACTGGACCGGATCGCCCAAAAAGGGCTGCACGGCATCAAGCTGCATCCGGATTTTCAGGCCTTTGATATTGACGCGCCCGAGGCGATAACCATGTATAAGGCCATCGCCAAGCGAGGGCTGCCGATCTTATTCCATACAGGGGACGACCGGTATGACTATTCGGCGCCCAAAAGGCTATACCATGCCATGTCCGAGGTGCCGGACATGGTTAGCATTGCGGCGCACTTCGGCGGCTACCGGCGCTGGGAGGAGGCGGACCGGTACTTGCATGTGCCCAATGTGTACTTTGATACTTCCAGCAGCTTATTTAAGCTCTCTCCCGAGGACGCGCGGGCGATGATCGCCCATATGGGAGAGGACCGGTTCTTTTTCGGTACGGATTACCCGATGTGGGATCACGAGGAGGAACTGGCGCGCTTTATGAACTTGAAGCTTTCCAGGGAACAGAACGAAAAGATCTTCCACCAGAACTTTGAGAAGCTTTTCGGCATCCGGGTGTAAAATACAGGCTATCGCGGCCCGCCTTTTTGGCGGGCCGCTCTTTTTATCTGTAATCGACAGAAAAAGTTAAGAAAGCCTTAAGCCGGATTTGCGCAGACGATGATATAATCAATATTCTAAGAAGGCTTGGAGGATTTTGGATGTACTATATGATGAGCTTTGTTTTAGAGGCTGTGCTGGGATTTTTGGTTGGCGTTTTCCCGCTGCTTGCGATCTTTTGGCTCTGGCAGCGGCGCAAAGTAAGGCGCTTGGGCGGCAAGATATACGCCGTACATACGCTGGGGGCGGCGTTTTTCGGCATCGCGCTGGTAGGGATGCTAGGGGTCACGGGGGTGCCCTCCGTCGGACAGATCCATTTTAGCCCCAATATCAGCTTGATCCCCTTTATCGATGCAGGGGATACGGGCGTGCAGTACCTGCCAAACGTATTGCTGTTCATTCCCTTTGGCTTTTTTCTCCCGCTGCTGTGGGAAAGGTTTGACAGCTGGGGCAGGGTGTTGCTGTACGGGGCGGGCATGTCGCTGGCGATCGAGGTGGCGCAGCTGTTTTGCTGGCGGGCCACGGATATCGACGATTGGATCATGAATACGCTGGGCGCGCTGATCGGCTTTGCGGTTTTCCGCGGACTGCGAAAAACGGCGCCGCGATTTGTGGATCATTGCAGGATACAGGGCGGGCGAACGGGCATCGTGGGGCTGGAACCCTGGCTGATTCTGCTGCTTTGCTGGCTTTTCCCACTACTGTTGCAGCCCGTGGTGTCAGAGGCGGTCTGGAGCCTGTTTTATTAAATTGAAAAAGCCGGCCAAAAGGCCGGCTTTAAAAGTTAAGGGCGGTTTACTTTGCAAACAATGGGGCGACCTGTGCGCGCAGGCTGCCGGGCACCAGCTCGATCTGCCCGTCCGCCAGCCCCAGCTTTTCGCCAAGGGCCGCATCCGGCCAGAGGACGTCGTCTGCAAAATCGATGCGGTATTCGGTTCCGTCCCCGGCTGTCAGGAGGAGATATTCTCCCGGCGTCATCTCATCTTTTTGGGCGTTGTAACCGGCCGTGTTCAACGCCTGGCGCAGCGCGGCGGGCGCATCCGCACTGGTGCCCATCCAATTCCCTTGTGCGCTGAACCATTGCAGCTGCTGGGCCTGATCCAGCAAGTCTTGCAGCGCGGCTACCTGGGCGCCGCCAGGGGTGTAGAGCGTATAGCCTTGGGCCAGACCCTGCCATAGGCTGTCCGAGGCGTAGGCATACTCCCAAACGGCGCTGCCGGCCAGGTGATAGCGGCGGGCCAGCTTACTTTTGAGGGAGAGCGCCTGCCCATCGTCAAACCACATTTTATGCAGGTTGTTATCCGTATCCACAAACTCGTAATAGCGCGCCGCTTCAGGTTCCATCCATGTCCCCTGTGCGTTCCATTGGCTGACGGTGACGGTATTGCCCCGCAGATCTTGATAGCTGCCCTCCTCCAACAGGCGCTGGATGTGCCGGTCGTAGACCGGTACGGTCATCTTGCTATCGGTTTTCCAGGCGGGGAGGTATTCGCCGCCCTGCTGGGTATAGGTGTAATCCCGCCCATAAAAGGGCACGCCCAGCAGGACTTTATCGGAGGGGACCACCTCCAGCAGGGTCTGGAGGGAGGCATCCACCCATTCCAGGCTGGCCACCGGCCCATCCTCCTGGGAGAAAGAACCGTTTTGATCGTAGGCCATTACGCAAAGATAATCCGCATGTTGGGCCAGCGTTTCATGATCGTAGCACTGCCAGAAATTGTTTGGGTCCGGATTGCGCATGCGGATATTGGTGCAGACCGACAGGACCGTTCCCTCGGGCAGGGCGGCGCGGCACTGGGCGATAAAGTCGGAATAAAGCAGTTTATCGTCGGGGTCCATATTTTCAAAGTCGAAGTTGACGCCGTCGAGCTGATAATCGGTGACGTATTGCGCCAACTGTGCGGCGAAGGCCGCGGTATGCTCCTGCGAGTGGACCAATGCCGCGGAAAGCTCGGGCGTCATACTGACGGCGGTCCCCCAGATCTTGAGTCCATCGGCATGGGCCTGGGAAACGAATTGGGCAAAATCGCAGGATTCACCCAGCTGCGCGATGGTCTTGAGCTCCGGCTTCTCGGCGGTGCCCTCCACGTAGAACCAGGTGGGGGCCAGCACGTCCAGCCCTTCGGGACGGCCGGTATAGGTATGCGGCCGGTAGGCCCAGGCGATGGTCAGCGGTTCGGGCGATTGGGCGGAAATATTTTCCAGCCATCCGGCAGGGCTGGTCTTGGGGGCTTTGCGCAGCCATTCGGGGATCTGGCGGGCCACAAGTACCCCTCCTGCCAGAAGAATGGCCAGCGAAATGGCCAGGATGACCCAAAGGGGCCGGATTTTAAAGTGACGGCGTTGGGTAGACCGGGGAAATTGTATATGCGCGCGCATAACTGCCCTCCAATTTTGGTTTGTTTTACACCAGTATAGCATAGCCCGCCGGGGAATGCTTTACCCGCGAAAGTCTTTTACACGATCCTTACATGGCCTGTGATGGACGAAATTACGCCGGTTGCCATTAAGATAGTGTTGTGATAGAATAAACGAGTTGACGAGGGAGAGGTAAAAAGAGCTAGGTGGATAATGAAAAAAGAGTCATTTAAAAAAGCTTTAAGCTGGTTTAACATTATCTTTACGGTCAGTATCGTGGTGGTATTGATCGTGATGGACACGAACAACGGCGGGCAGGAGATCCTCTGGCAGCAGCTTCAGCCGGGCTGGCTGATGGTGGCGTTGTGTTCATTGCTGCTATACTGGTTGACGGATGCCTGCCTGCTGCATTATATGATCGGCGTGCTATACGCCCCGCGCATACCTTACCGCGTTTCCCTGCGGAATGCCATGCTGGGGCATTTTTACAGCGCGTTGACGCCGTTTTCCAGCGGCGGGCAGCCCTTGCAGGTCTTTTACATGTCGGGAGACGGCATCCCGGTAGGCGTTTCTTCCAGCGCGCTGCTGGTCAAGTTCATCGCCTATCAGACCACGATTGTGACCGGGTGCCTGGTGCTCTTTCTGGCGCAGATCGGCAGCATCGTAGCCCGGTTTGATCAGCGGCTGCTGGTCATCACGCTTTTGGGCTTCCTCTTTAATTTTATGATGGTGTTTATCCTGATCATGATTATGGTCAGCGAAAAAACGGTGGTCAGGGTCGTGCACGGCATCTTGAACCTCTGTTGCAAGATGCGCATTATCCGCCATAAGGAAAAGGCGGTCACCCATGTGGATAAGGTGCTGGCCGACTACCGGCAGTCCATTGGGTTTATGAAAAAGCACCCCAAGAACCTAGCGGTGATGATCGGCCTGACGGTGCTGGAGCTGATTTTTTATTTTTCCATCGTCTATTACGTCTACCGGGGCTTTGGCTTGTACGGCGCCCGGCAGATCGATTTTATCGTAGACCATCTGCTGCACTATATGACGGTGGCGTTCGCCCCCACGCCGGGCAGCTCGCTGGCGGCGGAGGCGGGATTCTTCGCTTTCTTTGGGCAGAACATCCCCAGGGAGCTGCAGTTTTCCATGATGCTGGTTTGGCGCTGCATCACCTATTATTCCTGCCTGCTGGTAGGCGGCGGCATCGTGATGTATCACAGCATGCGCAAGCTTTCGCGCCGGCGCCGGGCTAAGGTGGATGGGCTGATGATGCCCGTGGAGGAGGAAGTGCGGGTCGAGCCGCATCCCATCGGAGAAGAGCCGGAAGCGGCGCAGAGTGACTGCGACCCGCCGGTTGAACCCGAAAAGTAAAGCAAAAGCGTCGGGTTAAAGAAAGAGTATGAAAAAAACCCCCTGCAAGATGCAGGGGGTTTTTTTTATACGGACCAGGCTTAGATGCCCTGAGCCTGCATGGCTTCAACCACTTTTTCAAAACCGGCGATGTTGGCGCCGATCACATAATTGCCCTTGGCGTTATAACGCTCAGAGGCGTCCGCGATCTTGTGGAAGATGCCGGTCATGATATCTTTGAGCTTGGCATCCACCTCTTCAAAGCTCCAGCTGAGGCGCTCGCTGTTCTGGCTCATCTCCAGGGCGGAGGTGGCTACGCCGCCGGCGTTGGCAGCTTTACCGGGGGCAAACAGCACGCCGTTTTTCTGGAAGTACTCGGTAGCCTCGATGGTGGTGGGCATGTTCGCGCCCTCGCCCACGGCCTGTACGCCGTTGGCCACCAGCATTTTGGCATCCTCAAGATCCAACTCGTTCTGAGTGGCGCAGGGCAGGGCGATGTCGACCTTTGCCTGCCATACGCGGCCAGACTCGGAATACTTAGCGTTCGGGCGATACTGGGTGTACTCTTTGAGGCGGCCGCGGCGTCCCTCTTTGATCTGCTTGACCGCGTCCAGATCGATCCCCTCTTCGTCGTAGATCCAACCGGTAGAATCGGACATGGTGACGACCTTGGCGCCCAGCTGGGTAGCTTTCTCGGTGGCGTAAATGGCCACGTTGCCGGAGCCGGAGACCGCGCAGGTCTTGCCCTTTAAGTCCATACCGTTGTAGCGGAGCATCTCATCGACCAGGTAGAGCAGGCCGTAACCGGTAGCCTGGGTACGCACCAGAGAGCCGCCGTAGGTGAGGCCCTTGCCGGTGAGCACGCCCTCGTACAGGTTGGTGATGCGCTTGTACTGACCGTACAGATAGCCGATCTCACGGGCGCCTACGCCGATATCGCCGGCCGGTACGTCCACATCCGCGCCCACGTATTTGTACAGCTCCGTCATAAAGGCCTTGCAGAAAGCCATGACTTCGCGGTCGCTCTTGCCCTTGGGGTCAAAATCGGAACCACCCTTACCGCCGCCGATGGGAAGGCCGGTGAGCGAATTTTTGAAGATCTGCTCAAAGCCCAGGAATTTGATGATACCGGTGTTGACCGAAGGATGGAAGCGCAGCCCGCCCTTATAGGGACCGATAGAGTTGTTAAACTGGATGCGGTAACCGGTGTTGACCTGGGCCTGCCCCTTGTCATCCACCCACTGCACTTTGAATTTGACCTGCCGGTCGGGCTCGACGATGCGCTCGAGTACGGCATCGCGGCGATACTCATCCTCATGCGCTTCGACTACCATGCGCAGGGACTCCAACACCTCTTTAACGGCCTGGAGAAACTCCGGCTCGCTGGCATTCTTTTTAGCAACCTGGCTGAGTACCTCGTCTACATAAGACATACGATCAATCTCCTTTGCGATAGATTTGGATCTATTCATTTGGAGGGAACGGGAGATTTCGCAGCCTGCAAATTGTATAATTATACGATTTGCGCCGCCCTCTGCCATTGCGCCTCCACATGAAGGATAAAGTTACATAAATATAATAATCGCAATTCCGGCATCTGTCCATAAATTTTTGAAGGTTGGATGGATTTTTTTTGCAAATTTTATGGGCGTGAACATGCAATAAGTGTGCAAACTGCACACTGCGCAAGCAGATCAAGGCGTGCATAGACGGTTGCAACCACTGTGGTTAGCGGATTCCAGACGATAGCGGATAGGTCAAAGCGGTTTTGCAATTTTTTGGCCGGGGGCATGCAGGCCGCCGGCATAGCGGCGCAGCCTGCGCCAAGGCGCTGAAACGGGACAAAATGAGGGCCTGGTGCGCAGTTAAAACTTGACAAGTTATGCAATCAATCATATAATTATTCCGGTTAAACAAAGGCGTTTGACAAGGAGGGATGGTTTGCTTCTTGATGAACGCCTTTATTTTGAGCCCGGATTGGGGGTGCGGCAAAACCGCGCCCGATGGCAAATACCACGGCGGAATGGGACTTTCAAACAGAAAGGGTGAAGGGATGTTAACGGCGATAACGGGCATTAACTGGGGAGATGAAGGAAAGGGACGCATGGTAGACTTGCTTTCGGAGGACTACGATATCGTAGTGCGCTACCAGGGCGGGAACAATGCGGGGCATACGGTCGTCAACCCCAAGGGCAAGTTTATACTTAATTTATTGCCTTCCGGCATCTTGCGCGACGACGTGGTCAACGTAATGGGCAATGGAATGGTGATCGACTTAGAGCACCTGGCCGGGGAGATCGGCCGGCTGCGGAAGGCAGGCGTAGAAGTAACGCCGGAGCACTTGAAGATCAGCGACCGGGCGGTGATTTGCATGCCGTACCATGTGATGCTGGACTGCTTGGAGGAAGAACGGCTGGGAGATGCCAAGTTTGGCTCCACGCGGCGGGGCATCGCGCCGGTATATGGCGATAAATATATGAAGAAAGCCCTGCGAATGGGAGAGCTTTTGCACCCTGAGCGCATGGCGCAGCGCCTGAAGGGCATATTGGAATGGAAGAACCTGACCATTGAAAAGGTCTATGGCGGTCAGGCAGCGGCCCTGCAAAAAATGCTGGATTGGCTGAAAAAATATGGAGAACCGCTGAAAAGCTATATTTGCGATACCGGTCTTTACTTGGACGAAGCGGCAAAAGCGGGCAAAAATATCATGTTTGAGGCGCAGCTGGGGGCCCTGCGGGATATCGACTTTGGCATTTATCCCTACACCTCGTCTTCTTCCACCATCGCGGCCTATGCGCCGGTGGGGGCGGGCATCCCCAACCGCAAGCTGGATAAGACCATCGGGATCATGAAGGCCTATTCCACCTGCGTTGGAGAAGGGCCTTTTACCGCCGAGATGTTCGGAGCCGAGGCGGAGGCGCTGCGCAAGGCCGGCGGCGAATACGGCGCGGCCACCGGGCGGCCCCGCCGGGTCGGCGGGTTCGACGTGGTAGCCTCCCGCTACGGCGTGCGCATGCAGGGGGCGGACGAGCTGGCGTTGACCAAGATGGATGTGCTCAGCTATCTCGAGCGGATCCCGGTATGCACGGCTTACCGGGTGGATGGAGAACTGACGCAAGCGTTCCCCTTCACCGATGCGCTGGATGAAGCGCAGCCGGTGATCGAATACCTGGAGGGCTGGGGGTGCGATATCAGCGGCTGCCGCAGCAAAGAGGAGCTGCCGGCCCAGGCGCTTGCCTATATCGCCTATATTGAGGCGGCTGTGGGTTGTAAGGTGCGCTACGTTTCGGTGGGGCCGGCCCGCGAGCAGTACGTGGTGCTATAATCAAATCGACCAGGGGTATATGCAAATACGGGCACTGGGCCATTGTGGCGCGGCGCCCGTATATGGTAAAATAATATAATAGGTTTGGTGGACTTTAAAAGCGCGGAGCTTGGCGGGTCCAGGGCCTAAAAGGAGGCGAGACTGGTGAACGAAACGGTAAGGGAAATACTGGCTTTTGTGGAGGAAAACGACATCAAGTTTATCCGGTTGGCCTTTTGCGATAGCTTTGGCATGCAAAAAAACATCTCCATCATGCCGGATGAGCTGGAACGGGCTTTTCAACACGGCATTTCCTTTGACGCCTCGGCGATCCGCGGGTTTATGGGCGTAGAACGGTCGGATCTGTTTTTGCAGCCGGACCCGGGCACGCTATCCATCCTACCGTGGC
This sequence comes from Luoshenia tenuis, assembly GCF_014384745.1. Lineage (NCBI taxonomy): Bacteria > Bacillati > Bacillota > Clostridia > Christensenellales > Christensenellaceae > Luoshenia > Luoshenia tenuis. The sequence continues at coordinate 963,816 of NZ_JACRSO010000001.1, read as the reverse complement.
GGCCGATGCAGGGGCGGGTAGCGCGCTTTTTTTGCAACATTCGCTATCCGGATGGCCGGCCCTTTGAAGGGGATGGGCGGTTTATCCTCAAAAATGCGGTGCAGCGGTGCGCCGATATGGGCTATACCTGCCGGATCGGCGCGGAGTGCGAATTTTACCTCTTCCAGCTGAATGAGGATGGCGAGCCGGTCTTGGTGCCTCACGATAAAGGCGGGTATTTCGATATCTCGCCGCTGGACAAGGGGGAAAACGTGCGCCGGGAAATCTGCCTGACCTTGGAGGAGATGGGGCTGCGGCCCGAAAGCTCGCACCACGAGCAGGGCCCCGGGCAAAATGAGATCGACTTCCATTACGGCGATGCGTGCACTGCGGCGGACGATCTGATCACGTTCAAATCCGTGGTCAAGGCGATCAGCCTGCGCAACGGGCTTTTTGCCTCCTTTTTACCCAAGCCTTTTGCCGACCAGAGCGGCAGCGGGCTGCACATCAATATTTCGTTAAGCAGGGATGGAGAGAATCTCTTTCAGAACCTAGAAGAGGAAGGAAGCGTGGCGGCCAGCTTTATCGCGGGTGTGCTGGACCGGGCGGCGGAGATCACCGCATTTTTGAACCCGCTTACCAACTCTTATGCGCGGTTTGGCGCCTTTGAGGCGCCAAGGTTTATCGCCTGGTCGCGCATGAACCGGGCGCAGCTGGTTCGCATTCCGGCTACGAGCTCGGGCGAGCACAGCCGCATGGAGGTGCGCTCGCCCGACCCTGCGTGCAACCCATACCTGGCCTACACACTGCTGCTTGAGGCGGGCATGGAGGGGATTGCGCAGGGAAAACAGCTGGGCCCCGCGATGGATTTTGACCCCTATGCGCCGGGCGCGCGGGTGGAGGGCTTGCCCAAGCTGCCCGCAACCCTGGAAGAGGCGCTGGCTTTGGCCGGAGGCAGTGAATTTGTGCGCCGGGTCTTGCCGCAGACGGTGGTGGACAAGTACCTGGAATTTAAGTCCGCCCAGGCGCACCGCGTTGCGCAGGCAGAAGATCGGGCGGCGATGGAGCGCGAGCTCTACTTTCTCAGCATTTAAGGCTGGATTACTGGGCGAAAGGACGGTGAGTCTGTGGACAGTGGCTTAATCGTATCCGGAACCAGTAAGGGTACCGCCTTTATCCAGAAAGTGCTGCAATCAAGCGGCTGTGCCCAGATCGCCGTAGCCAGGTCGGGGAGCGAGGCCAGGCGGCTGCTCATCGAAAACGAGTACGACCTCGTGGTGATCAACGCCCCGCTGGGGGACGAGTATGGCCACGAGCTAGCCATGAGCGTAGCCGGCGGCGCTGGGAGCGGCGTGCTGCTGATCGTGAAAGCGGAGGCGGCGGACGAGATCTCGTCCAAGGTTGAGGAAAGCGGCGTGTTCGTGGTACCCAAACCCATCAGCGCCCAGTTGTTCTTTCAATCGGTCAAGTTGGTGGAGGCCACCCGCAGGCGGATGTTGGGCCTGCGCAGCGAGAACAGCAAGCTGAAAAGGAAGATAGAGGATATCAAACTGGCGGACCGGGCCAAGTGCGCGCTTATTCAATACCTGGGCATGACCGAGGCGCAGGCCCACCGATATATAGAAAAACAGGCCATGGATTTGCGGCTGACGCGGCGGGAAGTCGCGCAGCGGATTCTCAATACCTATGAAAGTTAGCCTGGTTAAGGCATAGAAAGGAGAAAGCGTTTTGGAGCAGACATTGTATCTCGTCCTTGAGAACGGGCGCGTTTTCAAGGGGAAGGGCTTTGGCGCCGAAGGCGAAGTGACAGGAGAGGTAGTTTTCTCCACGGGAATGACCGGATATTTGGAGACCCTGACCGATCCTAGTTATTATGGGCAAATCATCGTTCAGACGTTTCCGCTCATCGGGAATTATGGCGTGATTCCAGAGGATTTTGAAAAAGACCAAACCTATCTTAGAGCATATGTCGTGCGCGAATGGTGCGAAGAGCCGAGTAATTACCGGTGCGCCGACGTGCTCGACAATTTTTTAAAAGAGCAGAACATCATCGGCCTTTGCGGGATCGATACCCGGGAGCTGACCAAGATCATCCGTGACCACGGGGTAATGAACGGCAAGATCGTCCGCACGCTGGATCATATGGAGCAGGACCTGCAGGAGATCAAGGCTTACCGGGTGCAGGACGCCGTGCCCAACACCAGCTGCAAGGCGGTGTTTGAGGAAAAGGCGGAAAACAGCACGCACAAGGTGGTGCTATGGGACCTGGGGGCCAAGATGAACATCAGCCGGGAGTTGCTCAAACGCGGGTGCGATGTGATCACCGTGCCGTATAATACTACTGCGGAGGAAGTGCTGGCCCTGAACCCCGATGGGGTGATGCTGACCAACGGCCCGGGAGACCCGGCGGATAACATGGATGTGGCCCAGGAGATCGCCAAGGTCGTAGCCGCGCGCGTGCCCACCTTTGGCATCTGCATGGGGCACCAGCTGCTGGCCTTGAGCCAGGGAGCCAAGACCATGCGGCTTAAGTACGGGCACCGGGGGGCCAACCAGCCGGTGAAGGATCTCAGCAGCGGGCGGGTATTTATCTCCAGCCAGAACCACGGCTATGCGGTGGTGAGCGAATCGCTGCCCCAAACAGCCCACGTTTTCTTTGAAAATGCCAACGACGGCACCTGCGAGGGCGTGGCCTATGACGATGTGCCGGCATTCTCGGTGCAGTTCCACCCGGAAGCCTGCGCAGGCCCGCACGATACGGCTTACCTGTTCGACCAGTTTATCGGGATGATGGAGGAGAATAAGCATGCCTAGAGATAAGAATATCAAGCGCGTACTGGTAGTGGGCTCCGGCCCCATCGTCATCGGCCAGGCGGCGGAGTTTGACTACGCCGGGACCCAGGCCTGCCGGGCACTGAAGGAGGATGGACTGGAGGTCATCCTGGTCAACTCCAACCCGGCTACGATCATGACGGATAACGCCATGGCGGACAAGATCTATATCGAGCCGCTGACGACCGATACCCTCAAGCGCATCATCATTAAAGAAAAACCGGACAGCCTGCTTTCCACCCTGGGCGGACAGACGGGGTTGAACCTAAGCATGATGTTGGCCAAAGAGGGCTTTTTGGAGGAACATGGCGTTAAGCTTTTGGGTGCGAACCCGGAGACCATCGACCGGGCGGAGGACCGCCAGATGTTTAAGGACGCCATGATCGAGATCGGCGAGCCGGTCATCCCCTCCAAAGTGGTGACGGATCTAGAGGCGGCGGTGGAATTTACCAACGAGATCGGCTACCCGGTGATCATCCGACCGGCCTTTACCCTGGGCGGCAGCGGCGGCGGCATCGTCAATAACGAAGAGGAGCTGCGGGAGATCGCGGCCAATGGGCTGCGCATGTCCCCGATCACGCAGATTCTGGTGGAAAAGTGCATCTCCGGCTGGAAAGAGATCGAGTTTGAAGTGATGCGGGACAGCCAGGGCAATGTAATTACGATCTGTTCGATGGAGAACTTTGACCCGGTGGGCGTACATACCGGCGACAGCATCGTGGTGGCCCCGGCGCTGACGCTGGCCGATAAAGAATACCAGATGCTGCGCAGCGCGGCGCTGAACATCATTACCGCCATGGGCGTTGAGGGCGGGTGTAACTGCCAGTTTGCCCTGCATCCGGACAGCGACGAGTACGCGGTCATCGAGGTCAACCCCCGCGTGTCCCGCTCCTCGGCGCTGGCCTCCAAGGCCACGGGCTATCCCATTGCCAAGGTGGCCACCAAGATCGCCATCGGCTATACGTTTAACGAGATCCTCAACGCCGTTACCGGCAAGACCTATGCCTGCTTTGAGCCGGCCATCGACTACGTGGTGGTCAAATTCCCCAAATGGCCCTTTGATAAATTCGTCTACGCCAAGCGCACCCTGGGCACGCAGATGAAGGCCACCGGCGAGGTCATGGCCATCGGCCACAGCTTTGAGGCGGCGCTGATGAAGGCGGTGCGGGGCGCGGAGATCGGCCTGGATACCCTGAATATGCCCAAGCTCAAGGCCCTGAGCGATCAGGAAGTATATGATAAGCTCAGCGTGTGCGATGATGAGCGCATGTTTGTGGTGTATGAGGCCATCAAGCGCGGCGTGAGCATGGATGATATCTACAATATCACCAAGATCAACCACTGGTTCCTGGCCAAGCTCAAAAACATCGCCAAGATGGAGCAGCGCCTCGCCAGCGAGCCGCTGACCGACGAGCTTTACCACAAGGCCAAGGATATGGGCTATCCGGACGCGGTGGTCCGGCGCTTCTCCGGTCAGGAGATCGCCCATCCGCTGTTTGCCAGCTATAAGATGGTGGATACCTGCGCGGCGGAGTTTGAGGCGGAGACCCCGTACTTTTACAGCTGCTACGACGAGGTAAACGAGGCGGCCCAGTTTATCGAGCAGCACCCGAGCGATAAAAAGACGGTGATCGTCTTTGGCTCCGGCCCCATCCGCATCGGCCAGGGCATTGAGTTTGACTATGCCTCGGTCCATTGCGTTTGGGCGCTGAAGGAAGCCGGGTACGAGGTGGTCATCGTCAATAACAACCCCGAGACTGTTTCTACCGACTTTGATACGGCCGACCGGCTGTACTTTGAGCCGCTCACCCCTGAGGACGTGATGAGCGTGATCCACACCGAGAAGCCCTACGGGGTGGTGGTGGCCTTTGGCGGGCAGACGGCGATCAAGCTGACCAAATTCCTGGAGTCCGCCGGCGTCAAGATTCTGGGCACCTCGGCGGACAGCATCGACATGGCGGAGGACCGCGAGCGGTTTGACGAGCTGTTGGAGCGCATCGGCATCGCCCGGCCCAGCGGTTCTACGGTGATGACGCCGGAAGAGGCGCTGGAGGCGGCTAACCGCCTGGGGTATCCGGTGCTGATGCGGCCCAGCTATGTACTGGGCGGGCAGAACATGATCATCGCCTTTAGCGATGAGGACATTAAAGAATATATGGGGATCATCCTCCAGCACAAGCAGGATAACCCCATCCTGATCGATAAATACCTGATGGGCATCGAGATCGAGGTAGACGCCATCTGCGATGGCAAGGATATCCTGATCCCCGGCATCATGGAGCATATCGAGCGGGCGGGCATCCATTCGGGCGATTCCATCGCGGTCTATCCGGCATGGAACTTAAGCGGGCGGATGACCCGGCAGCTGATCGACTACACCCGGGAGCTGGCGCTGGCGCTCAACACCCGCGGCCTGGTCAATATCCAGTACGTGGTTTACCAGGGCAAGATTTATGTGATCGAGGTCAACCCCCGCGCCTCGCGTACCATCCCCTACATCAGCAAGGTGACCGGCGTGCCCATGGTGGACCTGGCTACCCGCGCCATGCTGGGCGAGACCCTGGCGCAGATGGGCTATGGCACCGGGCTTTACAAGGCGCCGCCCTATGTGGCGGTAAAGGTGCCGGTATTCTCCTTTGAGAAGCTGCAGGATCTGGACGTGCACCTGGGGCCGGAGATGAAATCCACCGGCGAGGTGCTGGGTATCGGCAAGACGCTGGAGGAGGCGCTCTACAAAGGGCTGATTGCCGCCGGCTTTAAGATGGAGAAAAACGGCGGCGTATTGATCACCGTGCGCAACAGCGATAAGGCCGAGGCGATGGATATCGCCCGCAAATTTGCGGACCTGGGCTTCCAGCTGTATGCCACCGAGGGCACGGCCGAGTGGCTGCGCCGCGCGGGTATGAAGGTGACGGCCGTGAAGAAGATCCACGAGGCAGACGATAATATCCAGACGCTGCTGGAGAGCGGCAAGGTCAAGTACATCCTGTCCACCTCCACCAAGGGGCGCTTGCCCAGCCGGGACAGTGTGAAGATCCGCCGCAAGGCCATCGAGCTGGCGATCCCCTGCCTGACCAGTTTGGATACGGCCAACGCCCTGGCGGACAGCCTGCGCAGCCGCTACTCCCCCTATTCCACCGAGCTTGTGGATATCAACAATATGCGCAAAAAGCGGCTCAAACAGCCCTTTATCAAAATGCAGGGCTGCGGGAATGATTATATCTACTTCAACTGCCTGGAAAATGAACCGGTCAGCCCGGAATCCCTGAGCGTGATCCTCTCAGACCGGCATTACGGCATTGGCGGGGATGGCATCATCCTGATCTGCCCGTCCAAGGTGGCGGACGCCAAAATGCGCATGTTCAACCGGGATGGCAGCGAGGGACGCATGTGCGGCAACGCCATCCGCTGCGTGGGTAAGATTTTGTACGAGGAGGGCATCGTTCCCCGCGAGGTCATGACCATTGAGACCTTGAGCGGCATCCGGGAGCTGACGCTTTGGGTACAAAATGGCGAGGTGGCCTCGGTGCGGGTCAACATGGGCAAGGCGGAGACGGCCTGCGAAAAAGTGCCGGTGCGCTTTGACGGCCAGGAGATGATCAACCAGCCCATGACCATCGAGGGCAGGCAGTATAACGTTACCTGCGTATCGATGGGCAACCCCCACGCGGTGGTGTTTATGGATAACCTCAATACCTTTGATATCGATACCGTTGGGCCGGCCTTCGAGTTTGACGAGGCCTTCCCGGAGCGGGTAAATACCGAATTTGTGCAGGTGATCGATAGCCATAACCTGAAGATGCGGGTATGGGAGCGGGGCAGCGGCGAAACCATGGCCTGCGGCACCGGGGCCTGCGCGGCTGTGGTTGCGGCTGCGCGCAACGGCTATTGCCCCAAGGGCGAGGAGATCGCCGTACGGGTAAACGGCGGGCGGCTGCTGGTGACCTATACCGACGAGGCCGTCTACCTGTGCGGGGACTGCGTCAAGATCTTCGACGGCGTGGTCGAGATTTAGCGAGAGAAGTTTGGAGTAAAGAACATGGCGAGAGACTATGCAAAAGAGCTGGAAGCGCGGGTGGCCTTTATTCAAAGCCAGCTGCGCGATAGCGGGGCCAGGGGCATCGTATTTGGCAACAGCGGCGGCAAGGACAGCGCGCTGGTGGGCATCCTGTGCAAAAAGGCCTGTGATGACGTGCTGGGCGTGATGATGCCCTGCCAGTCGAAACGAAATTTTGGCGAGGACATGCAAGATGGCCTGGCCGTGGCCCGGCAGTTCGGCATTGAGACCACTACGGTGGATTTGAGCGATGTTAAGACCGCGCTGACCGATGCGATAGCCCCGGTGGGCACGGTGAGCGATGCGGCCAGCGCCAATATCGCCCCCAGGCTGCGGATGGCGACGCTGTACGCCATCGCCCAAAGCCGGGGCGCCCTGGTGGCCGGCACGGGCAACCGCTCGGAGCGGTACGTGGGCTACTTTACCAAGTGGGGCGACGGCGGGTGCGATTTTAACCCCATAGCGGATTTAACGGTGGGCGAGGTCTATGAATTTTTGGCCTTTTTGGGCGCGCCGGAGAATATCATTCAAAAGGCGCCCTCTGCAGGGCTGTTTGAAGGGCAGACCGACGAAGGCGAGATGGGTATGACCTATGCCGCTATTGACCGGTACATCCTTTCGGGCCAGGGAGAGCCGCAGGATGTAGAAAAGATCACCCGCGCGCATGCGCGCAGCCTGCATAAGCTGCGCATGCCCGCGACATTTGGAGGGATGCAGGATGCGGATTAATACCCATTATCAGGACCTGGAGGACAGCTATCTGTTTTCGACCATCGCCAAAAAGGTGGCCCAGCAGAGCGCGGAGCATCCCGAGCAAAAGATCATCCGCCTGGGGATCGGGGACGTTACCCTGCCGCTTTGCCCTGCCGTGACAGATGCGCTGCACGCGGCGGTGGATGAGATGGGCAACAAGGAGACCTTCCACGGCTATGGGCCGGAGCAGGGGTATGACTTCCTGCGGGAGGGCATCCGGGGCTATTACGTACAAAAGGGCGTGGTGCTGGAGGCGGGCGAGGTATTCATCTCCGACGGCGCCAAGAGCGACCTGGGCAATATCCTGGACTTGTTCGACAGGGACAATACCGTGCTGGTGCCCGACCCTGTATATCCGGTTTATGTGGATACCAATGTGATGGCCGGGCGAAAGATTTTATACTGCGATGCGACGGAACAAAATGGGTTTTTACCTCCGCCGCCGCAAGAGGTTGAGGCGGACATTATTTACCTTTGCTCGCCCAATAATCCCACGGGCGCGGCCTACAACCGGGAGCAGCTGGGCGCCTGGGTGGCTTATGCAAGAGCGGTTGGCGCGGTGATCCTGTACGATGCGGCATACGAGGCCTTTATTCAGGATGAATCGCTGCCCCGCAGCATTTACGAGATCGAAGGGGCCAAGCAATGCGCCATCGAGTTTTGCTCGCTCTCCAAGACGGCGGGCTTCACCGGGCTGCGCTGCGGCTATACGGTGGTGCCGCTGGCGCTTTGCGGCGGCAGGCTGAACGCCATGTGGCTGCGGCGCCAGACCACCAAATTTAACGGCGTGCCCTACATCGTGCAACGGGCGGCCGCGGCGGTATTCACGCCTGAGGGATTAAGACAGATTGAGGAAAACCTGGGCTATTACCGGGAGAACGCGCGCATCATGGCGCAGGCGCTGCGGGAGATGGGCGTATGGTTCACCGGCGGGGAGAGCTCGCCCTATATCTTCATGAAGTGCCCGGGCGGCATGGACTCCTGGCAGTATTTCGATCTGCTGCTTAAGCAGGCCGGTGTGGTAGGGACTCCGGGTGAGGGCTTTGGGAAAAACGGCGCGGGCTTTTTCCGCTTAACGGCTTTTGGAGAGCGGGAAGCCACGAAAGAGGCCATGGCGCGCATCCGCGCGCTGCATGAAAAGCTGTGAGATAGAAAGATATAAAGGGATAGGAAACGGGGGTGGCGCAGATGGTCTGGGCAATCGCTATCGCGGCGGTATTGGCGCTGGTATATTTGGGGATCGGCCTGGTCTTTGCCCGCCGCGCCATCGATCCGCCGCGGCGGCTGTATAAGGATGTGCTGCGCGAAGAACTGGAGTGCGGCAACCTGAAAGACGATACGTTGTTACAGCTGCCCTTTCAGCAGGTCAGCGGGCAATCGGTTCGGGGCTGTCCGCTGGTGGCGCGCCTTTATCGGCCCAAAGAAAAGAGTGCTCGCTACGTACTGTTTTTACATGGGTACAACTATCCCTATATCAGCGCGCTGAAGTATCTGCCGCTTTTTTTGGAGCGGGGGATCAACGTGCTCATCCCCGACCATGCGGGCGCAGGGGAGAGCGGCGGGCGCTATGCCACCTTTGGCTATTTTGAGCAGCAGGATGCCGTCAACTGGTTAGGGCGCATCCGCGGCTGGGCCAGGGACGAGGGATTCTCCGCGGCGCAGATCGGCGTTATGGGCGAATCCATGGGCGCGGCCACGGCGCTGCTGGTGGCGCAAAAGGCTAAGGGCCTGCGGTTTTGCATTGCGGATTGCCCCTATCCATCCTGGATGGCGATTCTGCGCTACCGGGCGCGAGTGGAGATCGGCCCCTGGGCGGTGGGCTTTATCCCCGCCGCGCGGCTTTGGATCTACCTGCTTTCCGGTGCGCGGGTCAAAAAGGTGGATATCGCGGCCCACGCCGGAGAGATCGGCATGCCGGCCATGATCATCCACGGCGAGGCGGACGATTACATCCCCTGGGAGCTAAGCCATAGGATCGTTGAGGCCAACCCGGCCATTGCTTATCACCTGATCCCTGGGGCCAGGCATGCTCAGTCAATCGGCCGGGCGCCGAAGGCGTATCGGGAGATCGTGTGGCAGTTTTTGGATCAGGCCGGATTTTAAGCGCGAGGGCGCCGCGCGGCGGCAAAAATTAAAGACAAACGCAAAAGGGAGATCATCCTGGGATGATCTCCCTTTTTTAGGTTGAGTTATGATGAGAGCAACTCTTCAAAGCTCATCTTTAATACGTTGGAGAAGGCCACCAATTCAATATCCGTTACAAACCTTTTGCCGGCCTCGATGCGCTGTATCGCGTTTTTATCCAGGTCCAGGCCGAAAACCTGCATTTGGTCGGCCAGCTGACGCTGCGAAATTTTGACGCTTTTTCTGTATTTTGCGATATTTTTACCGCAAAGGTTATTTAATCCGTCTTTTGTCTTATTAATAAACATGTTCCACCGTTTATGACATTTAGTGATTGTCAACATAGAAAGTATATGCTATATTAAAAACAGGTTGACATTCACTAAATGTCAATTTAGCTGAAAGGAGCCTGTTTATGCGAAGGATTATCGCGGGCTGTATGCTGGCAGCCCTGCTGATAGGGTGTGCAGGCTGCGCCTTTTTTAATCCTGAAGCCGTGCGGGAAACCCAGGCCGCGCGCTCTTCGCCGGCGGAGCCGTCGGCTGGAGATGAAATGGATATCGGGGATACGATCACCACAGAGCATTGTCGAGTGACGATCGAGGCGATAGAGCTGGCATATGATGTGCTGCCGGAAAAAGAGGACGGGCTGTTTACACACTACAAGGCGGCCCCGGGTAGGGTGTATATCTGTGTATCGTTGGAGATAAAAAACAGGACCCAGGCCGACCTGCGCTGCGACGAGCTGGGTTGGGCGACGGCCCGCTATAACGGGAACCAACAATACAGATCTTTCACGGTCGTAGAAGATGCCTATACAGGATTCGCCCTTGCAAACCTGTCCGTTATCCGGCCCGGGGAGGTGCAGCGCATCAAGCTTCTCATCGAGTGCCCGCAGCAGGTCCATGAAACCCGGGCGCCGTTATGGCTGGCTTTTGATATTGACGGAACAAGCTTTAAATACACTATCCGGGAATAAAACAGCTGCCTTATGTATGAATAAAAAACGGCCTTTCTCGGCCGTTTTTTCAATAATTGCGGGTAGTTATGATAGGCTTAACGCAACGGATACTCGTGATCCGGACCAATCCAATCCGAACGACGGTCGCACATCAGCCAATAGTTTACCCGCCCGGCAATGGGTTCGGTATCAGTAGGCTGTTTATTGACCGTAGTGCATAAGTATAGCCCTGGAGCTGCACGGCGCACTTCATCGATACCATAATTCTGCACAGCATCTTCAGCAAAGTATTGCCAATCCATGATCAGCGCGGGTTTGCCATCGATACCTGAAGGACCGATGGCCCATCCAAATTGATTATTACGCACGATGGCACCGTTGACTCGCCAAATGATGTAGCCATCCCCTTGCGCGCCTTCCTTGATGGGGTTTGGGCGAAAGGCTTTGCCTAAAAACTCATAGGGCTTTTGTAGCATGACTGGCTGCATATAAATCAAGGTATGCCCGCTGTATTCGCCGTTTAATTCGTCTGGCTTGGGCGCAGGCAGACTGGCGTAGACGATTTGACATTGTTCGTATTTTAAAAACAAAAGGTCTTCTAACGTCCAACCGTTTCGGTTTAAGGCCCAGTGAATATTTTTCATCTTATACCCCCCTTGAGAATCAGTGCGTCTTTATTTATAATTTTAACTAAACTTAATGCGTTAAACTACCGTAAATGGCCATAAAAATTACACTATCGCGTATTTGGGGGGATAAGGTGAAATATGATATTGATAAAGACTTGTCTCAAACAATTGAATTTGACGAAGGATTTCTATCGGTTAAAACGATAAGATTTAGTACAACGAAATATTCACCGGTACCCTTTCCAAGTCATTGGCACTTTGCTTTTGAGGCGGTGGTGCTGCTTAGCGGTGAGATCGATTATATTGTCAATGGCCAGCATTATAAACTTATGCCAGGGGAAGGGATATTGATTAATTCTAATGCACTGCACAGCAGTGTTTGCAGTGAGACGTGCGAATCTAAAATTTTATTTTTTAGTCCGCAGATTTTTAGGGAGAATCATTATATCTATCATAAATATATAGAACGGGTTACGGGTAGCGCGTTGGCTGCCGTATTGATTGATGGTAGCCAAAAGTGGCATCATCAACTTAAGGATAGTATGGAGCAAGCGTTTGATGCTTGTAGCCTTGCCGAGGATGGATATGAGCTGGAGGTGCTACGCTGCCTATATACTGCTTTGCAAACGCTGACGAAAACGCTACCACTACAGCCTGATATGGGGAGAGCCATAAAACAAGAGCATATCAATACGGTAAAACACATGATTGACTATATCCAGAATCATTATACTGACAAAATTGGTGTAGACGACATTGCTGGAGCTGGAGCGGTTTGCCGAAGTACTTGCAACAATTTATTTAGAGAGATATTAGGGCAAACGCCCATTGAATATCTGATGTGCTTTAGAGTGGAGAAAGGTAGCGAGATGTTAGCACGCGGTGCCACAGTAACAGAGAGCGCCATGGCCTGCGGCTTTAATAGCGTTAGCTATTTCTCGGAAGTATTTAAGCGGATACGAGGCATAACGCCACAAAAAGCCAAGCATTAAGATGGATGATAAAAAAGGCGCGCGGTTTTAATTCCGCACGCCTTTTTATCATCCTATATAGGGCGCCAGCAGGGGCTGGAGCTGGCGCCCCTCCAACGCCGCTTCTACTGTGGGGAGGATCAGCTCGGTGTGGGAGACCAGGGAGTTGGGCTTTTTGGCTACATCGTCCTGGCCAAAGGGAACGAAGTAGAAGTGTTTGGTATTGAGCAGCTGGCCGATGTTCTTGGCGCTGCCCGATAGCGCATCGTTGGTGGAGATGGCCAGCACCACCGGACGAGCGCTGCGCAGGTGCGCTTTGCAAGCCATCGTGACGGGGCCATCGGTGATGCCGTTTGCAATCTTGGCCAGGGTGTTGCTGGTACAGGGGGCAATGATCAGCGCGTCAAACATCTTTTTGGGGCCGATGGGCTCGGCCTCTACGATGGTGCGGATGCTACGGCGGCCGCAGATTTTTTCGATTTTTTCGATCCAGTCTGCTGCGCGGCCAAAGCGGGTATCGACTGTGGCAAAGTTCTCGGACAGGATGGGGACCACGGTAGCGCCGCTGAGCACCAGGTTTTCAATCTCAGGTAGCGTGCGCTCGATGGTGCAGTAAGAGCCGGTAAGGGCAAAGCCCAGCGTTTTGTACAACATGGTAAGACCTGCCTTTCCTAAGGATTGGAGGGAGATAAGGGCGCGTACCGCTTCAGATAATCGTAAATGCTTTCACCGGCGGATTGCGGGGAGACCGCGCCGGGCAGGCCGGGCGCGGATATCTGTTTGCCGGGGAAGGCCAGCGCGTCAGAAAGCCCGCCCGGGCTGGAGGCCAGTTCGATCCACACACTGTGTGCGGCGAACAGGTGCGCGTGGCGCGCATCCAGCACCGGCGCTGGGGCGGTGTTGAGGGTCAGGGGATATATCGCCTGAGATTGGGAAAGGGAGAGCAGATCGGGCAGGGCATAAAAACCAGCGACGCGAGCCTTCTCCCGCTTTACGGGATCGCGGATCAGGATATGTACCCGTGCGCCCAGGGCCTGCAGCTGCGCTGCCAGCGGCTGGCCGATGCGCCCATAGCCCAAAAGCAGGACCGGCATGCCGCGCAGGGTACGCGGCGTGCTTTGGATGGCCAGGGCCAATGCGCCTTCTGCGGTCAGCGCGGCGTTTTGCAGCGCGTAACATTCGTCCTCCAGCATGTTATGCCATTGGAGCGCCCGCGCCTTGATCACTTCCATTCCCTCCTGCGGCGGGGCGCCTGCGTAAACGGCTGCGCCCAGCGGCAACGATTTTAGCGCCCGCACAAACGCATCCCCCTTGGAATTGGGGGCGAACACGTATTGCTGCGCCGTTTGCTGCCGGTCCCGCTCAAAGGGTGCCGCCTGCCAGCCGGCTCGGGTCATGGTCGTTAAAAGCGCTTCCATCCGCGCGTCGGTTAAGTCGATACGCCATTGCATGGGATACCACCTCCGTTTCCTCAATCTATGTCGAGGTGCCCAAAGGTGTGAAATTTACTTAAGACAGGCACGAAAAGCTATACCGGCGCATACCCTTAAAGCGAGAAAAAAGGAGGGATGGCTTTATGAAAGGCGAACGGCACTTTTTCCCCGGTGGGAATACCGTCCGGGGATTTTACAGTTATTATGCCCATGCGATCCGGCCCGGGCTGGACAAACGGGTGATCATCCTTAAAGGTGGGCCGGGGGTGGGCAAATCCACCCTGATGCGGCATGTGGGAGACGCGTTTGTAAAAAAGGGCTATGATGTGGAATGGATGCATTGCTCCAGCGACCCGGGCAGTTTGGACGGCGTGCGCATACCGAAAGTAGGCTTGGCGCTGGTGGACGGCACCAAGCCCCATATTGTGGACCCCGTGCTGCCCGGCGCGGCGGACGGGATACTGAACCTGGGCGTGGCGCTGGACGAGGCGGGCATGGCGAAACATGTCAGAGAAGTGGAAGAGATCGGAGAGGCAATCTCGGGCTGTTTTGCCCAGGCCTATCGCTACCTAGCAGCAGCGGCGCCGCTGCGCGAGGATGAGGAGATCATCCTGCGCGGGGCGTTGGATGCCGGGAAGATCAATGCGGTCACGGCGGAGCTGTTGGCTGGGCTGGACGCCAACAGCATCGCCGCCCGGCCCGGCAAAGAGCGCAGGCTGTTTGCCGGCGCCGTTACGCCGCTTGGCTGCATCCATTACTTAAATGAGCTGGGGGCCCAGCGGGTCTGGCGCCTGGAGGGGCCCTGGGCCATGCCGGCGCAGGATATCCTGTCGAGGGTGCGCGCGGGGCTGCTGGAGAGCGGCGTGGATATCGAGGGCTTCTATTGCCCTATGGAACCGGAGCGCATCGAGCATCTGCTGATCCCTGAAACCGGGCTTTTGATTACCACGGCCAACAGCTACCAGATGATGGCCCAGACGCCCGAGCGGGTGATCGACCTGGAGGCCGCGCTGGACCGGGAAAAGCTGAACACCGCCGTTTCACGGCGGCTGTATAATAGCCAGACCTTTGACAGCCTGATCGAGCAGGCGGCCCAGTCCGTTACCCGGGCCAAAGGCCTGCATGACGATCTGGAGAAGATTTATATCGCCCATATGGACTTTGCGCGCGTCACCGCCATGCAGCAGGCATTGCTTGCGCAGCTGGATACGCTGGAGTAGGGACAGATACACCTTGCCGTCCGGACCGCGGGAAAAGCCCGCCGGGCCGGGCGGCCTTTTGTTTAGATGCGGATAATGTGCCCTTTTTCGGAAGAACCGCAGGATTGTCATAGATAAATCCAGGAATTGAGGCTGTTTTAAAGCGCGCTACCCGCTATAATAAGGGTAGAGAGGCAGAGGTGGCGCGGGATGTATTACGAATACGAGATCGTAAAACATATGAAGAGCCTGCCGGTACAGGCGTTTTTCGTCAGCATCGGGTGGCGTACCCACCACTGGCACGAGGAGCTGGAGTTGCTGCTGGTGCTGGAAGGGTCCGCTATGCTCAAAAAGAGCGACAGCGAGCTCTGCCTGAAAGAAGGGGACGTGTATATCCTGAACGCCAACGAGGTGCACAGTCTGGCCCGTACGGGTGAGGATAACCTCTTTTTGGCCCTGCAGGTAGACCCGCGCTTTTGCCAGAATTATCACCCAGAGCTTTCCGGTGTCAGGTTCAAAAACAGCCACATCCCATCCAGCGATCCTTTGGCGGCCCGGATCGGCCGCGCCATGGCCGAGGTGATGAAGCGCATCAGCGGGAAAGAGAGCGCCAACGCCTTTTTTGTAATGGCCAGGATCAATGAGATTTTCGGGATGCTGCTGCAGAACCTGCCCTTTGAGCAGCGCAGCGAGGATAGCGACCGGTATGAATACGTGGGCTTAAACCGGCTGCGCCGCATCATCAAGATGATCAACGAACAGTACATGGGCAAGATCACGCTGCAGGATATCGCCCAGCAGGAATATATCAGCAAGGATCATTTATCGCACTTTATCAAAGATAAACTGGGCATCTCCTTTCAGGAGTTTGTCAGCAATGTACGCCTGGAAAAGGCGCTGACGCTGCTTAAAAATACCGATATGAGCGTGCTCAACGTTTCCATTGCCTGCGGGTTTTCGGATGTGAAGTACTTAAACCGCCTGGTGCAAAAGCGCTATGCGTGCAGCGCCACAGAGTACCGCAAGCGCGTGCGGCAAAACGGCGAGGCGGAGTACCCGGTGGCGGCCGATGGCAAGCAGCACTTCCCGGTGGATCTGGACAGCGCCATGGCCCTGCTTGAGGTGTACGAGGACAAGGTGGCGCCCAAAAAAGGTTGCTAAGCGGCTGTAAATTTGCGGCCGCATGGGGATAAAACGCAAATTATACGAAGGGGGAATCTGTGATGAGTATCCGCTTGACGGATAAGGCTTCGGTGCCGGCGGTGGTCGCCGAGATGACGCTGGAGGAAAAGGCGCGGTTGGTGACGGGCGAGTTCCCGTTTACCACGGCGGGGATTAAGCGGCTGGGCATCCCGCCCATGCGGCCGCTGGATGGGCACACCGGTATCAATATGGGCCAGCTGCGCAGCGATATGGCCAGCAAGACCCTGGCGAACAAGAGCGTGGACGAGTTGGGCGAGATGAGCGGCCCGGCGATCTCGGGCTTTGGTACGGTGATCACCAACGCTAAGGATCCGGCTAAACGCGCCAAAATGGCTCCGTCTATCCAGAAGCTGGTGCAGGAAGTGCTGGATAAGGTGGATGAGCTGATGCCCGACGGCATGTACCCGGGCTGCTTCCCGCCGGGCATTATGCAGGGCTCTACCTGGAACCCGGAAGTGATTGAAAAAGAGGGCAGCGCCGTGGGCAAGGAGATGGACGCCTATAAGGTGGACGTATGCCTGGGCCCCAACGTGAATATCCACCGCGACCCGCTCAATGGCCGCCTGTTTGAGGGCTATTCGGAGGATCCGTATGTAACGGCTACCCTGGCCCCGTACTACATCCGCGGCATGCAGGCAGAGGGCGTGGCGGCGGACGCCAAGCACTTTGCGGCCAACAACCAGGAGACCCACCGCCAGGAGATCGACGAGCGTATTCCCCTTAGGGCGCTTTATGAGATCTATCTGCCCGGCTTTAAGGCCGCTGTGCAGCAGGGCAAGGTCAAGACCCTGATGAGCGCTTATAACAAGATCAACGGCACGGCCTGCGCCCTGAACCACTGGCTGCTGACCGACGTGTTGCGGGGCGAATGGGGCTTTGAGGGCTTTGTGGTTTCCGACTGGGGCGCGGTGTACGACCAGGTGGATGCCATTAACGCCGGTAACGATCTGGAGATGCCCGGCCCGCTGACCTTTGATAAGATCGTGGCCGCGGTGAAGGATGGACGGATCGACGAAAAGACGCTGGACCAGCGCGTGGCCAATTACCTGAACGTATTGGTAGAGCTGCCAGTGATGAAGGGGCGCAAAAATGCGCATATCGACCGTGAGTATTCCCGCAAGGCTGCATACGATGTAGCGGCTGAGGGCAGCATCCTGCTCAAGAACGAGGGCGCGCTGCCGCTGAACGAGGGCGCCAAGATCTCGCTGATCGGCGAGCACGCCAAAGATTATATCATCTGCGGCAAGGGCAGCGCCTTTATCGATACCGACCAGGCCACCAACCTTTACGATTGCGCGGTGGAAACCTTAGGCGCGGATAAGGTGGAATACGGCGACGTTTCTGCCGACAGCGACGCGGCCATTATCGTGGTCAGTGTGGATGGGCAGGAGGGCAGCGACCGGGCCGACCTGCTGCTGGCGCCGGGCGACGATCAGATGATCCTGGATGCGGCGAAAAAGGCGCATGCCAATGGCAAAAAGGCCATCGTGATCCTGAACGTGACCGGCCCGGTGGAGATGGAAGGCTGGCTCGACCAGGTGGATGCCGTGCTGTGCGTATGGCTGCCGGGCATGGAGGGCGGACGCGCCACGCTGGATATTTTGACCGGCAAGGTCAACCCCTCGGGCAAGCTGACGCTGACCTTCCCCAAACATTATTACGATTGCCCCACCTATGGCAACTTCCCCGGCGATGGAGATGAGGTGTGGTACGGCGAGGGCATTTATGTGGGCTACCGCTATTACGATAAGAAGCATGTGGAGCCGCTCTATCCCTTCGGCTATGGGCTGAGCTATACCACCTTTGAATTGAGCGATATCGCCATCGACCGGGACGTGATGGACATGGATAAGGGCGAGACCGTGAACGTTTCCGTCAAGGTGACCAACACCGGCAAGGTGGCGGGCAAAGAGGTGGTGCAGGTGTATATTTCCGATGAGGTATCCACCCTCTCCAAGCCCTTAAAGGAGCTGAAAGGTTTCCAGAAGGTCGCCCTGCAGCCGGGGGAGAGCAAGGTCGTCACCATTGCCATCGGCAAAGATCAGTTGGCAAGCTACGATCCGGCCGCCAAGGCCTGGGGCAGCGAGCCGGGCTATTATCAGGCGCTGGTGGGCACCTCTTCCCGGGATATCGCGGGCGCGGTGCGCTTTAAGGCGGTGGGTTACAACCCGTTTGGCTATGGCGTGAACTGCTCCATCGGCAAAATCATGGCCAACCCCGCGGTGGTAGAGGCCATGAAAAAGTACATCCCGGCGCACCTGCTCTCGGATGAGTCCATGAGTTCGGAGCTGACCTATTTCCCGGAGGCCAAGCTGCAAAAGATCTGGGATGAGAAATTCAGCCTGCCCTTCAGGGACAAGAGCGCGGCGGAAAAACAGGCGATTCTGGATGCGATGTGCGCGGAGATCGCCAAGATCGAGGTCATTTAACCCTTCTGCCGCACGGTTAAAAAGAAAAAATAGACGCAAAAAAGCCTCCGGCTATGCCGGAGGCTTTTTTTATGGGGTTAGATCACAAACCCGCCGTTGGGGCTGAGCACCTGCCCGGTAATAAAATCGGCGGCGGGGGAGGCCAGAAAATATACCGCTTGGGCGATATCCTCCGGCTGGCCCAGCATGCCCAGCGGGGTTTCATCCTTTAAGATGGATAGCGTGTCCTCGTCCAGCAGGGCGTTCATATCGGTATCCACCACCCCGGGCGCCACGCAGTTGACCTGGATGTGCGAGGGCCCCATCTCTTTGGCTAGCGCCCGGGTCAGGCCGATCACGCCGGCCTTAACGGCGGAATAATGCACCTCGCAGGAAGCGCCCACCAGCCCCCAGATGGAAGAAAGGTTGACGATCTTCCCACACTGCCTTTCGATCATCCCGGGCAGCACTTCCTGGCAGCAGTTGAACGGCCCGGTCAGGTTTACCGCCACCATGCGCTGCCAATCCTGCGCGGTCAGGTCGCAAAACAGCTTTTGCTGGGCGATGCCCGCGTTGTTGACCAGTACGTCCACCGGGCCTAGGTGATACTCGATGCGCTGCATCATGTTGTGCACCTGGGCGCGGTCGGCCACATCCGCCTGAAAGGGCAGGGCCTTGTGCCCTTGGGCGGCCAGCGCACCGGCCAGCGCCTGAGCGGCGGACTGATTCTGACAGAAGTTTAGCGCCACCTGGTACCCTTCCTGGGCAAAGCGGCGGGCGATGGCCGCGCCGATCCCGCGGGAAGCGCCGGTGACCAAAACGGTTTTGGGCATGGTTGACTCCTCAAACGCTTATTTTAAGGATAGTATAAAGCGCGAAGCGGGATTAAGCAAGGCCGCCATAAGGGAAAGGGCTGTGCTATACTGTTAGGAAAGAGGAGGGGATTTTTTATGCTGAAACGGATCACGGCCCAGGAGCTGATCGCTTGGCGGGAGGCGGGCAGGGCCTTTGTGCTGCTGGATGTGCGGGATGAGGATGAATACGCTGCCGGACACATTCCGGGCAGCATCAATATCCCCGTGCGGGAGATCGCCGATCAGCGGGACAAGCTGCCGGAAGATCTGCTGATGCCCTTGGTGGTGTATTGCCAAAGCGGGATACGTGCCCGCCGGGCCTGTATGCTGCTGGATCAGATCGGATACGCGGCGCTGTATGAGCTGGGCGGGATATCCGCCTGGCCAGGCACGCTGGAACGCTAGCGGGTATTCAGGGCGAAAAAACGAGGGATCCGATCCTGCTAAGAATAAACAAGGCCGCGCCGGTATTTCCGGCGCGGCCTTGTAAATGGAGCATTTAGCGGTCCGGATATTCGGTACACAATAGCCGGTAGGGGGCCTCGTCTTCCACGATCTCGGGAAAACGGCCGGCTTTTTCGTAAAAGCAATTATCATTCCGGTCGTCATTGCACATGGAAACCTCGCCCAGCAGTACGCTACCGCCCTTAGAAGGGACGCTGATTTCATGGTATAGGCAGGGCGTGAGCGTAATACTCTGCCCGGGTTTCAGAACGACCGGGGTTCCGGCGGGCGCTGTGAGCCTGCAGCCATCCAGGCTGTAGACCACATCGGTTTGCAACCGAGCGCCATTTGTATCGCCGTTATAAAGGGTGATTGTGACGTCGTTGCCGCCGCGGTTGATGATATCCTCCATCTTGTACCAGTGAAAGTGGAAGGGCGCCCGCTGCCCTTGGTAAAGCATCAACAGCTTTTCGGCATAGGGCTTAGGGTACCGCTCTGGCGAGGCCTGGTTGCCGTTGCGGAGGGTGAAAAGCGCCAGGCCTACTTTCCGAAAATCTCCGGAGCCAAAATCGGTAATATCCCACCCCAAAAGGTTATCGCGCAGCTCGTCGTACGCCGGGCCGGCTTTTGCCCAGTCCTCGGGCGACCATGTGGCAAAGGGCGGCAGCGCAAAGCGATAGGTGGCGATAAGCGCCTCCATATCCCGTATCACTTGATTGATGGCAGAACGATTCACTTGTAAGGCCTCCTTGTATTTATAATTTATACTCGGAAAGGATCAGCTCGGGCTTATCCGCTTCGCGGGCGGCGATATCCGCCGGGTTGGTGACAAAGTGCAAGACAGCGTCTGCTACGGCCATCTCCCGCAAATGCGAATAGGATTTTTCCAGGGGGGCCGAAGGCTCATCGGCACTGGTGAGCAGCAGACAGTCGGCCAATGCTGCCACGGGGGTACGCGGGTAGGCCGTGATGGCGATGATCTTCAGCCCGCGGGCCTTTGCCAGCTCCAACGCCTGGATGACCTGACGGGAGGCCCCGGATTGCGAAATCGCCAGCACCACGTCGTGCGGTTCGGAAAGGTTAATATGGTTCAGGGCGTATTCCGCGGCCAGGTTATAGCTGCTTTTGATCCCTAGACGTTCCAGACGAAAGCCGAGATAGAGCGCAAGCGGACTGGTATTGCCGGCGGCAATGATGTGTACGCGGCCGCAGGCCCGCAGCATTTGGGCGCAGTTTTCCATGCGCTCTTGTCCGATAATCGGCCCGATCTGCGATAATTCCTCCCCGAGCTGGCGGAAATATGCGTTCACGCTGTCGGCCTGATGGGCCTGGGCGCTGGCCTGGGTACGCCCCAGGTCGCGGGAAAGGTAGAGCCGCATTTGATAATGCCCGCTATACCCAATATGTTTGCAAAAGCGGATGACCGTGGCGTCGCTGGAGCCGCTAAGTTCGGCCAGGGCTGAAACGTTGGCCCCCACGGCCGCCTCCGGATTTTTTAGAATTACATCGGCAATCCGCTTTTCAGCCTGGGATAAGCCGGCATAGGCGGCGCGGATGGCTTGTATAACGGTCTTGCCATAAGGTGAATCCATTATTTATCAGAAAAACCTTTCATGGATTTTAAAAGCAAATTTGAACGCCAGCCATAAAGGAATCGCCCAAACCGATGGTATATTTGGGCCTGGCAATATAACGCGAGGGAACCAAAACGGCGCCCATATCCTTTGCCTTGGCGGCAAGGGCGGCATGCGCGCGCAAGCCCTTTTCGCTAAGCGGCAGCGTCAGCACATCGGCCAATTGCGGGTACGTGCCGTAATCGCCGTTTAACGCTTTGGCCGTAGCCATCAGGTTGCCGTAGAGCAGGCCCGTTTCGATATTGGCCCTTAAGGGTTCCCCAACATAGAGCGCAAAATCTTTGGTGTGTATGATGAGCCCTTTTCGCACGCCAAAACGTTCTTTGAGCAAATAGGCGCCCGCTACATAGGAGTGGATATCCTCAAAATCTAAAACAAAGCCGATAGCCGCCAGCGTTTGGGCCAGCTCCTCCTCGTTCATGCTTACGATATCCGATAGCGGAAATAATTGGCGCAGGCAAAGGGCGCGCACGCCGGCACTGTGATAGTGTGCATCTTCATAATATACGATCCCGCAGGGGTTGCCCTGCCGGTACGCCGCTACGTGGCGCAGTATACTCTCCAGCCGTTGGCCAAGCAGGGCCTCATCGGTCATGGCGTTAAAGCTGGATAACACGTTACTGGTAAAAGCTTTGGCATGCGTTTCGACATAATGAAGATAGGGCGCTTGCAGCGGAACCTGACGGTTGATCTCCGACTGCGTCAGGATGATGCGGTTGGAGGCGGAAATTTCGTAAGCGCCATCTGCCAAGGCGAGCTGCCCGCCTTTTTGGAACTGGAAGATCCAATGGATCTCCCGGATCGTTCCAGCAGGAATACTGCTGACGGGAACAAGATGGCCATCCCCGTCTACCGTATGGATGTAGGGCGAAGATAGTATCCCGCGCACCTCCGGGGAATGATCCGTCATATGGATCGCAGAGGGGCACCCCACGGCGGCCAGCGCCATTGCGGCCTGCGGCGCGGTGCCGCCGATGGCGGCGCGCCAGCAAAAATCCTGGCGCAGCTCCTGTAATTGCGCGATATCCATTTCTCCGCCCAGCCCCGTCAGGCAGTGGTAGGCCAGGGTACATGCCAGATCCTGCGGCGTTTCGATCTGCTCCACAGGGCGTAAGGATGCACGCGTCAGTTCCGGCGCGGCCTTGTGGACAAAAGCATTCAACGCATCCGCTTCAAGGGTACAGATCAAATCGTAATTGGTGGTGTAACCCATGGCCGCATACCGGCCCGCGGATATGCGCGCGGCAATATCTGTGGCCATACGCGCGTAGGCGGCCCGATACTTCTCATCGAACAAGGCGTGCTTGCACATCTTCATATCCTGCCTTATCTTTAATACAGCCCGGCCTTTCCGTTCGCCTGGAATAAGGCGATCTTTTGACGGGCGACCTCGTTCATCTTCTCGATACAGGGCGGCTCGATCATATTCGGCTCGCGCAGGCCATTATCCTTTAGGACTTCGCGCATGGCGCGGTAATAAGCGGCCTTGATGTCGCTGGAAATGTTGATCTTGTTGACGCCGCCAGCCACGGCGCCGGCGATCTCCTCGTCTGGATTGTTCGAGCCGCCGTGCAATACCAGTGGGATGGAGACCTTGGCTTTGATCTGGCCGAGCAGGTCCAGCCGCAGCTTGGGCGTCATACCCGCGGGATACAGGCCGTGGGAGGTGCCGATGGCGATGGCCAGGCAGTCTACCCCGCTCTCCGCTACAAAACGCGCGGCGTCATCCGGATCGGTATAAATGATCTGATCGGCCCCGGCCTCTGCCTGCGGATCGGTGGAGCCGATGGTGCCCAGCTCTCCTTCTACCGATACATTTGCCGCATGCGCCAGCGCTACCACCTTTTGGCAAAGCGCGATATTCTGTTCAAAGGGCAGCGAAGAGCCGTCGATCATCACGGAAGTAAAGCCGCTTTGCACGGCAACGGCGACCTGTTCAAAAGACGCGCCGTGATCTAGATGGATCGCCACGGGAATATCTGCTTTGTACGCCTTGGCCACGATGGATTCCAGCATATCAGTGCCGATATGCCGCAGTTCGTCTGGATGGATGGCGATGATCACGGGAGCCCGCTGCTCGCTGCTGACGGCCATGATGCCGTTTAACATGGCATAACTGCTGATATTGAAGGCTGGAACGGCAAAATTGTGCGTGTTGGCTACCTGCAACAGATCCTTCATGGTCATTAACATAGAAAAATCCTCCCAAAGTTAAAATATAATTTCATAATTACGGGAAATCATCTTTAATTATAAAATTATATTTCTTAATGTCAAGGAGGATTTTGCTGTTTACAGCGGTATATCCTTGCGGCGGATGAGATGCTGGAGATGGCCGATCAATTCGGGGTGGAGATCAGGTCTTTTAGTTCTTCAGGTGGGCACATGCGCAGCCCCTCTACCGGCGGATAGCGCCACAGCTTTTGCGGCGCATAGAACCAGCGGCCGGACAGCGCCTGTAACGGGGCGGGCAGCGCCGGAGCAAAATGGAGCGCGCACGCCCAAAGCGCCTGTGTGCGCAGGTGCAGCGCGCCGTTACGGGCCCTGTCGCCATATCGGTCGTCGCCCAGAAGCGGGCAGCCAATCTGCGCCAGCTGTACGCGGATCTGATGGGTACGGCCGGTGTGCAGCTGTACGTGCAACAGCGCGCCGCTATCGCCGCAAGACAGGGTCTCATACTGTAAGATCGCCTGGCGCGTGTTGGGGCCGGGATGCTGGGCTACCCGTACATGGGCACCGGCGGCATCTTTATAGAGGTAATGGCGCAGTTCGCCCCGCGGGGCCTGCGGCGGGCGGGTGGTAAAACACTGGTAATGCTTCCCGATCTTTTGGCCGCGGAAGGCTTCCAATGCGGCGGCATGGCTTTGAGGGTTCTTGGCAAAGAGCACAAGGCCGGCTGTCTGCACATCCAGCCGGTGGCAGGCAGCGGGAAATAAAGCTTCCGCCGGATTGCGCAGCCGCGCCTCCAGCGAATCCTCGCCTGGCCTATCGCTTTGCACGGGCAGCCCCTGGGGTTTATGGGCCAGGAGGACGGCTTCGTCCTCAAAAAGAATATCGGCGCGTGGGCGGGGCGCCAGCTCCGCATCTGGAAGATACACGGCGATGGTCTGCCCCGCGTGAACGGGCGCCACCGCTTTGACCCGCTGGCCGTCGATCCGCACGTCTTTTTTGCGCAGGGCCGCACGCAGCTTTGAATAGGAAAGCCCGGGAAAGGCGTGCAGAATCACGCGGTCCAGTTTTTGGCCATCCTCTTTAGGCGATACGGTAAAAGACTGCATGGCGTCCCTCCAACTCGATTTTTTATGAGGCTATTATACCACGCCTTGCAATTTTTTCGACTTTTTTAAGCAGGCGGCGCATATAATTCCCTACAAGAGGGAGGGAGCAGAATGCAGCATGTTTATAACCAGCTTATTGTAATGCATGAGCAGGTGCAGGGCTTTGGAAGCGACAACCGCGCCCCCATCGGCTATTGCCGGTTGGTGAAGAATCGCAAGGACCAATGGCATTGTAATTGCGTGATCCGGCATTTGGCGCAGGATCGGGGACAGTACTATGGCGTGCTCTGTTTTGCAAATGATAAAGAGGCCCCGGTGGTACTGGGGCAGCTTCACCGGGATGCGCGTGGGGAGTATGGCCTGGATACGGTGCTGGAAAAAGCGGTACACCAGCCTTTTGGCGGGTGCAGCGTAGTTTGCCTGTCGCCTAGTGAGGCCCGGATGCCTGAGACTGTAGTGGCCGGCACCACCCGCAATGGCGTGGCAGGTGGGCTAGACGCCCTGGTGATGGAAGCGCTGCGCGCAAAGGGGATGGCTCCGCGCGTGGCGGCGCCTGTGCGCGCGGAAAAGGCGGCGGCCATAAAAGCCGTGGATGCCTCAGAGAAGCCGGAGCCTGAGGTTGAAGAGCCGCAAGACCAGCCCTTTCCCGAAGAGAATGTGGAAGCGGCTGAGCCTCAGGAGGAGATAGCGGCCGGCGATGCGCAGCCTACGGCGCCGGAGAAAGCGGAGGTGGCGGCTGTGCAGGATGAGGAAGAGCCTGTGCAGGAGACCTTTGAAGCGAAAACAGAACCAGAAGCACTAAAGGCGCAGCCCGAAGCGGAACCGGGTACGCAGGATGAAACGCCCCAGCGGGCAGAAAGTGAGGAAGACACAGCCGCCCTAGAGGCGGAGCCCCAGCGGCTCGATGTACCTTTACAAGAGGAACCCGCCGGGCAGGAGGGGTATGACGACATGCCGGATATCCAGCTGCCTGATGGGGAATGGCGTTTCCAACCGCTGAAGCCCTCGGCGGGGCTACGGGCCTGGCGGGGCAAGAAAGCGGATGACGGGGCACGCTGCTGGCTGCTGGAGGGGGCGCCCTCGGATAAACCGCCCATCGGATGGGAACAGGCCTTTTGGGCGCCTACGAGAGATGGGGCCTCGGGCTGCTGGGTGCTGGTCCAGAAACCGAGAAGTTAGTAATTGACGGTAAAAGTATATAATGCCATCCTGGTGCGGAGCTTTGTAAAATGCAGAGCTCCGCACATTGCGTTATCAAGATGTAACAAGCTTCAAATCCTTTGGTGATGCGGGTTTGAAGGGTTTTACAAAACCGCCGTTGGGGGGGATTGTTCACAAATTATTTACACATTTAGGCCCTATCCATGCTATAATCAGAGGCGAAACTCATTAAGGGGGGCAGGACATGATCCAGATTGATCATTTGTCTAAGCGTTACGGGGAGAAATACGCCGTAAAAGACGCAAGCTTCACAGTGGAAAAGGGAGAGATCCTGGGCTTTCTGGGCCGCAATGGCGCGGGCAAGTCTACCACTATGAACATTATCACCGGTTATATTTCAGCTACCGAAGGTTCGGTTTCCATCGACGGGCACGACGTGCTTAAAGAGCCGCAGGAAGCCAAGCGCCATATTGGCTACCTGCCCGAGCAGCCGCCGCTGTATATGGATATGACGGTAGACGAGTATCTAGGCTTTGTGTGCGAGATCAAAAGTGTGGAGCGCAGCAAGCGCAAGGCACATATGGCAGAGATCTGCGAGTTGGTGAAGATCAGCGATATGCGCAAGCGCCTGATCAAGAACCTCTCTAAAGGGTATAAACAGCGCGTGGGCCTGGCGCAGGCGCTGGTGGGCAACCCGGAGGTGCTGATTTTTGACGAACCTACCGTTGGCCTTGACCCCAAGCAGATCATCGAGATCCGCAAGCTGATCAAAAACCTGGGTGAAAAGCATACGGTCATCCTTTCCTCGCACATCCTCCCTGAAGTGGCGGATGTGTGCGAACGGCTGGTCATCATCAATAAAGGCGAGATCGTAGCGCAGGACACTCTGGCGAACCTGACCCGGGGCATCAGCGAGTCCTCCCGGCTTTCGCTGCGCGTACTGGGGGCTGAAAAAGAGGTGCGCAAAGCGCTATATGATATTACTGGCGTGCGCTATGTTGAGATGGTCGGCTCCATGGAGCCGGGCACACATGATTTCATCCTGGAGGCCGATAAGGATACGGATGTACGCAAGATGGTGTTTAATACCATGGCGCGTATGAATACGCCGATTCTGACCATGCGCCCGATGGATATGACGCTGGAAGATATCTTCTTGCAGCTGACTAACGAAGACAAGGGGGCCAACTAAAATGCTAGCGGTATTAAAAAGAGAGCTGAAGGCATATCTGCTTTCGCCCATCGGCTATGTGTTTATGGGCTTTTTCCTGCTGGTGGTGGGCCTGTTTTTCGCACTCACCAACTTAGCTTCGCTCAGTTCACAGTTTAACTCGGTACTCAGCAGTATCAGCCTGATTTTCCTGTTCGTCGTTCCGCTTTTGACCATGCGGCTGCTTTCTGAGGAGAAAAAAAGCAAAACGGACCAGCTGCTGCTCACCTCCCCGCTTCCGATCTCTTCGGTGGTGGTGGGTAAATATCTGGCGGCGGTGTGCATGTTCTTGCTCACCATCGTATTGACCTTTATTTTCCCCATTATCCTAAGCGCACTGGGCGATCCTTCCGCCAGCGAGATCGCTGCCGGATACATCGGCTTTTTCCTGATGGGATGCTCGTTTATCTCGGTGGGCCTGTTCATGTCCGCTCTATCCGAAAACCAGGTCAGCGCGGCGGCCTCCACCTTTGCGCTGCTGCTGGTGTTTTATCTGCTGGATGTAGTCACGCCCAGCATCCAGGTGGACTGGCTGGTCAACATCCTGAGCTGGTTCTCCATCGGTTCCCGGTTGACGGATTATATTTACGGCGTGGTTTCGCTTTCTTCTACTATATATTATATCAGCTTCAGCGCAATCTTCGTCTTCTTGACCGTCCGCGTACTCGAGAAGAGAAGATGGAGCCAGAGCTAGGAAGGGGGCGGAGAAAATGGCTAAAAACGAAAAGCATAAGTTCAATAAAACGCGGCTTAAATACGGTTCCTATGCCGCCATTATTACCGCGGTGGTCATTGCGATCGTAATCGTCATCAACGTATTGGTGGGCACGCTCAGCGACAAGTACGGCCTGACGCTGGATATGACGCGAAATCAGCTGTTCAGCCTGTCCGCCGATGCGCAGGAATACATCAATAACCTGGATCAGGATATCGTAATCTATACCACCTTTGAGGCGGGCAACGGAGATACTACGATCGAAAATGCGCTGCAAAAGATCCAGGCTGCTTCCAGCCGGATCAGTATCCAGAACGTGGACCCGATCAAGAACCCCTCGTTTGCGGAGCAGTTTAACTCCGATAAGGCGACTTCTATCGCTCGTGGCTCTTTGATCGTCACCAATCCTGAGAAGACGCGCTTTAAGGTGTATTCGCAGGATGATCTGTACGAGACTACGATCGACTATCAGACCTATCAGCAAAAGACCTCCGGCCTTCAGGTCGAGCAGCGCATCATCTCGGCGCTGGTGTACATCACCAATGAGGATACCCCGATGATCTATCTGCTACAGGGTCATCAGGAACCCAAGCTTTCCAATCTGACTACGCTGCGCACCAGCCTGGAGGATAATAACTATCAGGTGGAAGAGCTGAACCTGGCGGAAAGCGATGTGGAGCTGAAAAAAGGCGATACGCTGATGATCGTTTCCCCGCAGATCGACCTGAGCGAGGATGAGCGGCTGAAGATCGAGAAGTTCATCGTAAATGAGGGCGGGCGCGTCATCATGTTCCGGGATACGGTGATCGATGCGGCTTCGCTGGAGCGGTTTGACTCCATCGCCGCGATGTTTGATGTGACCTTTAATAATGACCTGGTGGGCGAAGAAGATACCGGCGCGTATTATAACAGTCCTTTCTATCTGGTGCCGACCTATGGGACGCATGAGATCACCAACAAGCTCTCGCGCGATGGCCGTCCGGCGATCCTTCCGGTAAGCGGCAGTATCACCCTGTCGGATATCGAGCGTACGGATATCGAGACGGAGGTATTCCTGACCAGCTCTGCGAATTCATACGCCAAGACTGACGTTGCCAATGAAAATATGACGACTACCCGGGAGGAAGGCGACCCGTCTGGCCCGTTCAATCTGGGTGTCACCTCCAAGCGCGTAGACGCCATGAACGACGATAACAGCGCTTACTTCGTAGGGTTTGCATCCTCGTCCTTCGTGCAGTCCGGCGATTTCCTGTCGATGTTCGGCAACCAGGATCTGGTGCTCAACTCGCTGAGCTGGATGCAGACGGAAAAGGGCAGCGATATTACGATCTCCTCCAAGTCGCTGGGAAGCAGCACGCTGAATATTACGACACAGGCGCAGTTGTACACGCTGATGGCGGTTAGCATTATCACCCTGCCAGTGATCCTGCTGGTGATCGGCCTGACGGTTTATCTCAGAAGGAGGCACCTGTAATGGCGCAAGAGACAACCGTGAAAAAAGAGAAAAAACCGATGACCAAAAAGACCCGCAACCTGATCATCATGCTGGTTGTACTGGTGCTCTTGGCGGGGGCGACGGTGGCTGTAGTGCTTTTGACCCAGGATAATAGCGGGCAAAGCGACCAGCTGACCGAGCAGCAGATCAGCGATATGGCAAAATTGACGCTGGTGGCAGAAAAGGAAGAGGACATTGCCAGTATCAAGACCACCAGTGCCAACGGCTCTTTGGAGTTTTATGCCCAAAAGGATGACGAGGGCAACCGTACTTGGACGATAAAGGGTGCGGAGGATGGTAAGCTTAACTCCAGCAGTATCCAAAGTTTTGTTTCTACCACGCTGATCCTGATGGGTACTGAGGTAGTAGAGGAGAACCCCTCTGAGGACCGGATGGCTGAATTTGGCTTTAACAACCCTTCCGCCTCTGTGTTGATCACTAAAAATGATGGCAGCACGATCACCTGCGAGGTGGGCAACGCTTCGCCAGATAGCGCCTCTATGTACATGATGCGCGAGGGACGCAACGCTATTTTTCTGGTGGATAATGCCACGGCCAGCCTGTTTTCTGACAAGCTGGAGGATTACTGGGATATCCCCAGCAACTACGTGAACGTCGAGCAGCTGCTCAAGTTCCACGTGACCCGTAAGGATGGCGATAACCTGATCATCGATTTGGGCGATGATGAGATGCTGGGTTACTCCAACTGGGTGATGAGCGAGCCATACTATGCCTCGCTGGATTCCTACCAGGGCAACCAGTTTTTCTCGAACCTGACCATGCTGGCGCCGCTGTACCTGATCGATAATAAGCCGGAGGACCTGACTCAATATGGGTTGGACGATCCGCAGATGAACCTGTATATGGAAGATTCTGACGGGCAGGTATTTGAGTTGAATATCGGCTCTAGCGATGGCAATGGCAACGTATACGTGCAGGCGCCTGGTGACCCAGCGGTATACGCCATGCTGGAAAGCTCGCTGACGACGCTGAACGATCTGGATCCGTTCCAGCTGATCGCACGGTTCACGCAGATTTATAACATCAACGTTGTGGATAAGATTGAGGCGACTTCGGCGGATCGCAGCTTTGAGATCACGATGGACCACGAGAAAGAGATGGACGAGAACGGTGAACCCAAGCTGGATGGCAAGGGCAAGGAGATCCTGCATGAAAATGCCAAGTCCGATGGGAAAGACCTGCAGGAGGCCGGGTTCCGCAGCTTCTACCAAACGCTGGTAGGCGTATCGGTAGATGGTAAGCTGGAGGAGGGCGCCGTGGTGGAAGGCGACGCCGAGATCACGTTCAAGTTCACCATCAATGATGGCCACGTAGAGACCATTGAGTATATTCCTTACGGCGTGAAGGATTATGCCGTCCGCAAGAATGGCGCGGATACCGGGCTGTACATTGAGAAATGGCGCGTACAGCAACTGTTTGAAGAATACGATAAGCTGATGAACGGCGAATACGACAAGTAAGCGCTGTAAAAGCTAAGGGCCTGCCGCAACTGCGGCAGGCCCTTTGTGCTATAATGACAAAAAGGAGTGAAAAAACGTGCCTGATCCGGGTCTATACGGGCGTATTTACGCCCTGTGCGCGGCGATACCGCGCGGCAAAGTGGCGACCTATGGGCAGCTGGCACTGCTTTGCGGCCATCCGCGCGCCGCGCGGCTGGTAGGCCAGGCGATGCGGCATGCGCCGGCAGGCCTGCCCTGTCACCGGGTGATACGCGCGGACGGCTCCATGGCGCCAGGTGATGCGTTTGGCGGACAGGGGCTGCAGCAAAAAATGTTGGAAGATGAAGGCGTTGTTTTTTTGGCAAACGGCCACGTAGACCTTGCAATCAGCCGATGGGATGGTAAAATCTATTCGGTGCCGGCGGAGTGACGGGCTACATCGTGCCGCGCCAGGACGGCTTTATAGGCGCTATAGGCCCTGACTTGGGATGCGACCTGAGGCGCGGGCGTTATGTATTGAGGCTCTAGTGTAGGCATTTCGTTTTGTGGCGCATCCTGCGTTTGTTCAGCAGTCTTTGGAGCGGGGTCCGCGGCGCTTGTTGCCGCGATGCGGTCCCGCAGGGATAGATAGGTGGGCGTATCGCCCGGCGTGAAAAAAGGCGTAAAAGGAATCGGCGACCGATCAGCATTGCGAATCATTATAAAGGCCCTCCTTGCAGTTTTATTCAATTACCAATATATGCGCATTTAAATAGAAGTGTCCGTATCTTTACAGCATGGTTTTTAGATAGTACAATAAGTATATTAACGATTTATAATAATTAGCATATGCAGCGAAGGGGGAGCACGATGGGGAAATATATTGTGGCGTTAGACCAGGGGACGACCAGTTCCCGGGCGATTGTATTCGACGAGCTGGGGCAGATTGTCGCGGTATCCAACCGCGAGTTTGAGCAGATCTACCCGCAGCCCGGCTGGATTGAGCACGATCCGATGGATATCCTCAACACCCAGGTGGAGGTGCTGCGGGAGGTCATGGTGCGCGCAGGGCTCAATGCCTCTAACCTCTCCGGGGTAGGGATCACGAACCAACGCGAAACGACCATTATTTGGGACAAAAAGACCGGCGAGCCGATTTATAACGCCATCGTGTGGCAGTGCCGCAGGACGGCTTCTGAGATCGAAAAGCTGGAAAAGGACGGCATGGCCGGCACCATCAAGGAAAAGACGGGCTTGATTTTAGACCCATATTTCTCTGGGACCAAGATCAAATGGATTCTGGACCATGTGCCGGGATCCCGCGAACGGGCAGCCCGGGGCGAGCTGATGTTCGGCACGGTGGATACCTGGCTGATCTGGAACCTGACCGGCAGCCGTGCGCATGTAACGGATTATTCTAATGCCTCGCGTACGATGCTCTATAATATTCACGATCTCTGCTGGGATGAAGAATTGCTGCGCGCATTTGATATCCCCATCGAATTGATGCCGGAGGTGTTGCCCTCCAGCGGCCTGTTTGGGGTGATGAATACCAGTATTCTGGGTGGCGAGGTGCCGATATTTGGCGTTGCGGGCGACCAGCATGCCGCCTTGTTCGGGCAGACCTGTTTTGAACCGGGTATGGCTAAAAATACCTACGGCACGGGCTGTTTCCTGCTGATGAACACGGGTACCGAGCCGGTAAACAGCAAAAACAACCTGTTGACCACCATCGCCTGGGGCATTGGGGGACAGGTGGAGTACGCCCTGGAGGGCAGTATCTTTATGGGCGGCGCTACGGTACAGTGGCTGCGCGACGAGATGGGGCTGATCGAAAAATCCTCGGATTCCGAGGAGGTGGCCCGCTCGGTGCCGGATACGGATGGCGTGGTGTTGGTGCCGGCCTTTACGGGCCTGGGCGCACCCCATTGGGATATGTACAGCCGGGGCATCATTGTGGGGTTGACCCGCGGAGCTGGACGCGCACATATCGTGCGCGCGGCGTTGGAAGCGATCGCCTATCAGACAAGGGATGTGCTTACGGCTATGGAGGCTGATTCTGGCATCAAGCTGAACACCCTGCGGGTGGATGGCGGCGCAAGTGCCAATGGCTTTTTGATGCAGTTCCAATCAGACATTCTAAACGTTACGGTAGAGCGGCCGAAGATTATCGAGACCACGGCGCTGGGCGCGGCCTGTCTGGCCGGATTGGCTGCCGGCGTATGGAAGGACCGTGAAGAGCTGAAGGCGCGCTATGCGATCAGCGCGCATTTTGACCCCCAAATGCCAGAGCAGGAACGGGAAGGCAAGTATCGCCTGTGGCAGCGTGCGGTTAAACGATCGCTGGGATGGGCTGAACAGTAGAAATAATGGAGATGGCGGCCCGCAGAATGTGGCGGGAGCCATCTCCTCTTTATTATCAATTTTGCAGTTAAATTCTATATAGTTGGCGGCGGCCGGTAACTACCCGTTTCGACAAGTGCAGCGGCAGCTCAGTTATTTTGCTGATTTTACATCTGAGTTGTAAAAAAATATAGATACAATCGTAAATTTATGGCAAAAAAACAGAGAAGTCGACAAAATACGGCCATTGTACTGCCCAATATAGTGTGATATAATTCACATGTGGTCGAATAAAGCAGGTTATTTCCGGAAAAGCAATGTGTTTTTGCGACTGAAGAGCAATTCTAGATTTGTGTCAAAAGCAATAAAGTTTTCATTTACAAACGAAGAAGTTCTTAAGAGGGGGATACTTTGAAATGGCTGATCCAGTCAAACTACTTGTAGTGGACGATGATGCGGTGATCCGCGGGATGTTCGTGGACTATTTCGGCGATTTAGAGGGTTACGAACTGTGCGGTGAAGCGGCGGACGGACTATCGGCGTTGGGAATGATCGAGGAGTATCAGCCGGATGTGGTGATCCTTGACGTTGTCCTGTCGAAACTGGATGGGATAGAAGTGCTCAAAAAACTGCGGGCTGGCGGCTATGGCAAGATGCCCAACGTTATTATGATCTCTTCGATGGGGATTGAGAACATCATCCGCCAGACCATCGAGTTGGGCGCGAAGTACTTTATGATCAAGCCCGTGGAAATGTCGCTGGTGGAAGAGCGCATCAGCGAAATGCTCAACCTGTTCCCGACCCATACGCCGGTGGCAAATACGCTTGCGGCGCCGGCCGTCCGCGAGAAATCGCTGGATGAGCAGATCAGCAGCATTTTTCTGATTGTTGGCATCCCGGCGCATATCAAAGGTTTCCATTATCTGCGCGAGGCAATTCGCCTTGTAGTAGAGGAACCGGACATGATCAATCGCATTACCAAAGAACTGTACCCGAGGATCGCACAACATTTTGATACTTCAGCCAGCAAGGTAGAGCGCGCGATCCGCCATGCGATTGAGGTGGCGTGGAGTCGCGGCAAGATCGAGAACATCAACCAGGTTTTTGGCTACAACATCTATTCTGAAAACGATAAACCCACCAACGGAGAATTTATTGCGCTGATCGCGGATAAGATCATTCTTGAACTGGCGGCAAGCTGATGCATTTATGCCGATAAAAGGGCTGTACATCCCGGTGCAGGGGATGTACAGCTTTTTTTGAGGGCGGAAAGCCGGCTGGCAAATTATTTATAAAAAATGCGCTTGACCTGGTTTAGTATAGCTGTGCTTTTGCATAGAATGACACAGAACTGTGGATTTCTAGGGAAGGATATCAACAGCCGGAAAAGCGCATGTTTTCAAGGGGTTGGGGATAAGCTGTGGATAATGTGGATAATTGTGTGCGGGTTTTTGAGATAAACCCCCATGGTTATCTTAAGTTATCCACAGATTCTACACAATTTTAAGTTTGAAGCATATCCGTCCCTTAGAACCCATAGACTGTACCAGCCGCATTGACGGGGTACAGATGGGAGGAAATGTTTATGGCATTGGAGCTGAAAAAGGTAAATATCCGCGCTAACCGGTTGGGAGAGGCTGTGAACTCTCAAGCGCTGGTGGAGGGGGAAATTGCACTAGAAGGGGGCGCGGAAGCCATCGCCAGGATGCTATGCATTTCGGGGCGCCTGGTGGTAGGCGGTGTGGAGGCACTGCAGGACAAGGTGAATATGGAGGGAAGCGTGGTCTTCTCGCTGCTTTATGTGGGCGAACAGAGCGGCCAGGTGGAGGGCCTGGAGGCGGCTTGCGGCTTCACCCACAGCGTAGAGCTTGCGGGGCTTAAGGCCGGCGGACAGGTCTTGGTCAGCGGCAGCGTACAGGACGTGCAAAGCGAAGTGGTGGATGGAACCGTTATCCGCGTGCGCGCGATTGCAGAGCTAAACTGCCAGCCGCAAACCCAGCAGACCTACGCTGTGGTCTCCGCGGTAGAGGGGCTGCCTGGGCTGGAGGTCAAGCAGGAGCAGTTGACGCCAGGGTGGATTTTGGGGACCGCGAACGAGACCACGACGCTGCGGGATGAGGTGACGCTGCCCAGCCGCAACCTGCCTATCGGCAAGCTGCTGAAATCCTGGGGGGATGCCAGCGTGACGGAAATCACCGCGATGGCGGGGGCCGTGCGGATGCGCGGAGATGTGCAGCTTTCCTTGCTGTACCGCTGCCAGGACCCGGCAGAGCCCTTGCAGGAGGCCGCGATGACGCTGCCCTTTGAATACGACCTGGCGCTGCCGGACAGCTTTATGGGCCTGCAGACCGAGGGACGTGCCGACGTGCAGGACCTAAAAGTGACCGCGCAGTTCGACGAGGATGGAGAGATGCGCGTGCTGCAGGTCGAGTGCCTGTTGCAGATGCGCACCAACGTCTGGGCCACGCAGGATCTGGAAGTGCTGCAGGATGCCTATGCGCCCAATCAGGAGCTGGAAGTGTCCGAGCAGCAGATCACCCTGTCTCGTCCGGCGGTGGAACAGCAGGCGACTCAACTGCTCAAAGAGAGTCTGCCGCTGCCCGAGGGGATGCCCAATATCGGCCGCATCAGCTTTTTGCAGGCTACCCCTTGTATTACGGATTGGGCGGTGACCGACCAGGGGCTGGAGGTGCAGGGCATCTTGACATGCGGGGTGCTGTATGAGAGCGACCAGGAAGAGGGCGGCATTGAAGGGTTCAACTCCGAAACGCCGTTTTCTATTGAGCTGACATTGCCCGAGCGGCTGGAAGGCGAGGTTGACGTTTCGGCAGCGGTAGATCAATCGTTTGGGACCGTGCTTTCGCCTACGGAGATGGAAGGCCGGTTTACCCTGCGCTTTACCGTGGCCTCGTATCCGGAGACGCAGGTGGGGGCTGTGGACAATATCGTCCATCAGGGGCCAAGCAGCCAGCAGGGCAGCGGCATCGTGGTGGCGTTTGTCCGCACGGGCGATACGCTGTGGAGCATCGCCAGGCGCTACGGCGTCAGTTTGCAAAGCGTGCTCAAGCTCAACCCGCAGCTGGACCCGGAGAACCTGCAGCCCGGCGACAGGGTGCTGCTCTATCGCCAGTTCGAACCGGCGGCGCCTACGGCCAGCGATGCGGCCCGCTAGAGGCGCCCGAAAGTACGCAACAGGCCCGCCCCATGAATGGGTGCGGGCCTGTTTGATTTTTACCGCCCGGCTGGATATAATGGGGACAAAACCCGATGCAAGGAGGAGCTGGCGATGCTGCGCTTAAAGGCCCGGGCAAAGATTAATTGGGCGCTGGACGTATGTGCCCTGCGAGAGGACGGCTACCACGAGGTAGACCTGCTTTTACAATCCGTAGACTTTGGCGATGAGGTGGAATTGGAGCGCAAACCGGCGGGGATAAGCTTGGCGTGCGACCTGCCCGGCATTCCACAGGACGCCCGCAACCTGGCCTGGCGCGCCGCAGAGCTGATGCAAAGGACCTTTTCGCGCGAAGACGGCGTGGCGATCACGCTGCATAAGGCTGTGCCGGCTCAGGCGGGCCTGGGGGGCGGAAGCGGGGACGCAGCAGCGGTGATGGTGGGCCTGCGCAAATTGTGGGAGCTGGAAGTAGAAGATGAGGCGCTGGAGCGGCTAGCGGCACAGTTGGGGGCCGATGTTCCGTTTATGATCCGCGGCGGACTGGCGCGGGCGCGCGGATTTGGCGAGCGGCTGGAGCGGCTCTGCACGCCGGAGGACTGGCCGATCCTGATCGTTAAACCGCGCCAGGGGCTGCCTACAGCGGAGGTCTTCCGCGCGTGGGATCAAACGGCGTTTCCGTATCACCCGGATATGGACGGGATCACGCGCGCTTTGACACAGGGAGAAAGGGGCAAGGTGGCGCATCTGATGGGAAACAGCCTACAAAAGGCGGCGGGCGCCCTCTGCCCGGAGGTGGAGGCGGCCTGCGAGGCGCTTCAAAGCGCGGGGGCGCTGGGCAGTGTGATGAGCGGCAGCGGCTCGGCGGTATTGGGCCTGTTTGCCGATGAGGCGGGGCTGGACGCCGCGCACGCGGCCCTGTCGGGCCGCTATCCCATCTGCATCCGTACGCGGAGCGCGCGCGCCAGTATCGCCTGGTTATAGAGGGCTTAGCACTCAAGAATCAAGGCTGTAAAGCTAAAATCGACCCGGTATGTTTTGCATACCGGGTTTTTTGCACCATAAATTTCCTATAGACAGGTTTAGGGGCGGCCCGCTTTGTCCATACTATCCCTGTCGGCAAGGGAAGGGAGTGGACAATATGTTGAAACGATGGATGACGGTAGGCCTGGTGGCGATGGTCATGATCTGCTGTGGATTTACGGCGATGCGCGGCACGCCTGAACTTGTACCGGGCGTATTGCGCCTGCACATTCGGGCCAATAGCGACAGCGTGGAAGACCAGCGGATCAAGCTGCAGGTGCGAGACCGCCTGACGTCGGAGTTTTCGCATCTGCTGGCCCAGGTACAGGACGCCGATCAAGCCGAGGCGGTGCTGCAGGCGCAGCTGCCCCAGATCGAGCAGACGGCGCAGGAGACCCTGCGCGCGGCAGGTTTTGATTACGGGGCGCACGCGGAGATCGCCGTGCAGACCTTCCCCGAGCGGCGGTATGGCGAAATTATTTACCCGGCAGGGGATTACCGGGCGTTGACCCTGTACCTGGGCACGGGCGGCGGCCACAACTGGTGGTGCGTAATGTTTCCGCCGCTGTGCTTTGTAGATGCGCAGCAACAGGAGGAGAATCAGACCTTGGAATTGACTGAACAGGCGCCGCCGGTCACCCTTAAAAGCCATATTGCCGATTGGCTGCGGGAATGGAAATGGCCTGGCTATACGGAATCCTGATCTAACAAAGAAGGAGTGAAGCATATGCACAAATGGTACCACAAGAACCTGCCCGCGATGCTGGCGATCGTGCTGGTCGTTTGCCTGTGCAGCAGCATTGTCGCCCAGGCGGCGGCCTTGCGCGTGGGCAGCCGGGGGGATGCGGTCATCCAGCTGCAAACCAAATTGCAGCGATGGGGATATTACGATGGGGCGGTAGACGGCATCTTCGGCTCCGGCACGCAGCGCGCCGTTATCGCCTTTCAAAAGAAGAACGGGTTGACGGCGGACGGCATCGTCGGCACGCAAACGGCACAGGCGCTGGGGATGAACCTGGACGGCGGAACCAGCGGCGGTGGCGGAACCACGACGGGCGGCGGGTCCACGGGTGGGAGCATCAGCGTGAACGCCAACGAAAACGATATCCAATTGCTGGCCCGGGCGGTCTATGGCGAGGCACGGGGCGAGCCGTACGTGGGCAAGGTGGCGGTGGCGGCGGTCATTCTCAACCGGGTCAAATCTCCCAGCTTCCCCAACACCATCTCGGGGGTGATCTACCAGCCGCTGGCCTTTACCGCCGTAGCGGATGGGCAGATCAATTTGACCCCGGATGCCGAAGCGCTGCGCGCCGCGCGGGATGCGCTCAACGGCTGGGACCCTTCCAACGGCGCGCTCTACTACTATAACCCCGCCAAGGCGACCAGCCAGTGGATCTATACAAGACCGGTGACCGGCCAGATCGGCAACCACCTGTTTGCAATTTAGAAGGGAGGCACCAAACTTGGACGAAAAGACCAACCAGGAGATCAACCTCAAGGGCAGCTTGCCCGACGAGCCGCCCCGCCGGCGGATGCGCTGGCCCAAATGGCACTGGACCGCGGTGACCAGTCTGGTACTGTTGGTAGCGGTGTTTGCCCTGGGGCTATGGGCTGTGACGGAGAACCGCGCCCACGCCCGCTACCAGGCGCGCATGGAGGATATCTACAGTAAATCCTTTATTGACCTGATCGACGCCATGGGCAACCTGGAGGTAAAGCTGGCCAAGGCCACGGTAGCCATCACGCCCCAAAGCGCCACCACTACGCTTGCGGATATCTACCGGCAGGCCAATATCTCGGAGGAGAACCTGGGCCAGCTGCCCGCCAACCTGGGGCCGATGGAAGAGGTGAGCAGCTTTGTCAACCAACTGGGGGATTACTGCCAGATGCTCAGCCGCAAGGCGGCGGATGGACAAGCCCTCACCCAGGAGGAGCGCGACCAGCTGCGCACCCTTTGGGAGCAGTGCAACGGCATGAACGGCCAGCTGCTGGCGCTGCAGAAATCGCTGCAACAGGAACAGGTGCGCTGGAGCGAAGTGGCCTTTGCCCCCACGCTGGACGGGCAGGAGGAATACGGCGCGGTAGTGGATGGCTTTAGCCAGCTGCAAAACGAGGCCACGGAATACCCCGCCCTGATCTACGATGGCCCCTTTAGCGATTC
The DNA here is from genome assembly GCF_014384745.1 of Luoshenia tenuis. Lineage (NCBI taxonomy): Bacteria > Bacillati > Bacillota > Clostridia > Christensenellales > Christensenellaceae > Luoshenia > Luoshenia tenuis. Next base: position 924,341 of record NZ_JACRSO010000001.1, on the reverse strand, counting down.
GCGCCAGAACCGCGAACCCAAGGGACTGGGGGAAACGGGCGTAAGCCAGGAGGAAGCAGCGGACATCGCAGCGGAGTTCGTAACTTATTTGGGGGCGGGCGAGCTGACCTTAACGGTGGACTCGGATGGGCGCATCCCCTATTATGGCTTTGATTTTCAGCTGGAAGACGAGCGCAGCGGGCATATCGCCATCACCAAAATGGGGGGTAAGCCCTTGCTGATGAATACCACGCCTACACCCCAGGAGGACCCAACCGTGGATACCGAGCGCTGCAAGGCGGCGGCCGTGCAGTTTTTGGAGGAGAAGGGCTTTGGCGATATGCAGGCCACCTATATCCAGGTTTATAACGGCATGGTGGTGGTCAACTGTGCGGCCCAGCAGGACGGCGTGACCCTGTACCCGGATCTGGTGAAGGTGCAGGTCTGCTGTAACGATGGGCGAGTGCTGGGGTTAGAGGCGCAGAACTACTGGACCGAGCATGTGGAACGCGAGCTGCCCGCGCCCGAGATCGCGCAGGAGGAGGCCCAGGATAAGGTGGCGTCCTTCCTCACGGTAGAGACCACGCGCCTAGCGCTGATCCCCTTAGACGATGGAAGCGAGCAGCTTTGCTGGGAGATCGGCGGCCGGGCCAGCGGCAACGAGTTTATCGTCTATATCAACGCCCAAACGGGCGAGGACGAAAACAGTTTTCTGATCTTGGATTCTGAAGATGGACAGATGGTGCTCTAAGGATGAGCAAAACGCGGGGACGGTTTCAGGCCGTCCCTTTTTGCTGTGCAGCAGATGGATGCACTGCTTTTTTGCACGGATAATGGTATAATAACCTATAGCGATATGTAAAAGGAGGCGATGGGATGCAAAGGCCGGTGCTGATCAAGATCGTGGGCACGCAGACGGAGCCGGGCGGACAGGAGCAGGTGCTGGAGCTGACGACGCTGGGGACCTATAGCTGCGAAGAGGGCATCCATCAGCTGGAATATGAGGAGAATGACGCGCAAGAAGGGCAGCCGGTAATCAGTTCGCAGATGAAAATGATCTTTAACGCCAGTCAGGTGCGCCTCTCCAAAAAGGGCGCGGCCGAAGGCGTGATGGTCTTTGAAGAGGGGAAAAAGTTCGTCAGCATGCACGAAACGCCGCTGGGGCCCATCGAGATGGGCATGCTGCCGCTGCAAGTAAAAAGCCGGGTGGAGCAGGATTGCGGCGAGGTGGAGCTGCTCTATCAAATGGATATGGAGCAGCAGATCATCAGCCTAAACCGCCTGAAGGTATCCTTTTCGCCCCGGGGGCAGGCGCCATGCTCTTAGACGTGGCGGGGCGGGAGCGGGCTTTACTTGCCAAAGCGCTGCAAGAGGCGCTGCCGGACCGCAAGCCGCTTTTGACCCCGGGCCCTTTAGGGTTGCGGGGTTATTCCTGTGCCTACGGGCTGCAACAGGCAGGTGCGCGAAGCGAGCAGGCGCAGGGATTTGCCCAGGAGGTCGCGCGGCGGATAGTCCTCCCGCAGGGGTGGCAGTGCAGCGCGCAAAACGGTTATCTCAACTTTGAAGTAGGCGCCCAATGGCTGGCCCAGCTGGCCCGGGAGGCGTTTTCGGCCTGGCCGGAGGCGCCGGATCGGCCCGTACCGCTGGAGGACCCGTGTTTTTGGCAGGTTTGCCGGGCGCGGCGGCTAAGGCGGCTGGCGCAGGCAGCTATGGGGAAAAGTGGAGAAAATGAGCCTGACTGCCTGTGGCATGCCCTGCAACTGCCGCAAGCCCTGGCCAAGGGAAAGGGGTGGGCGTGGCTGCAGCGGATGATGCGCCTGACCGAACCCCTTGCCCGGACGGCGTTGGTAGACGCCGCGGGGGGCGGGCAGGACCCGATCACCTTTGCGCTGGCGGCAAAAGCGCTGGCGCTGGCGATAGCACAAGAAAAAGATGGGGGGAAGGAAAAGTGAAGATCAACTATATTGGACATGCGTGTTTTATGATGCATACCAAGGCAGGTACTCGGATCTTAATGGATCCGTACGACGCGTCGGTGGGCTATCCCGTCCCCAAGGCGGGCAGCGTGGCGGCGGACTGCGTGACGGCCAGCCACGGGCACCACGACCATAATGCGGTGGAGTGGCTAGCCAAGCCCTACGAGCTGATCGACAAGGCGGGGCGGTATACGGTAAAGGACGTGGCGGTGACGGCCATCCCCTGCTGGCACGACGAGGTGCAGGGGCAAAAGCGCGGGCCCAACCTGATCTTTATCTACCAGGCCGACGGGGTGCGCCTTTGCCACCTGGGCGATCTGGGGCATGAACTGGACGAGGAAACCCTTGCGGCCATCGGCCAGGTGGACGCGCTGCTGGCGCCGGTAGGCGGGTATTTTACCCTGGAGCCGGAGCTTATGGCACGCCAGGTCAGGGCGCTATCGCCGGAAATCGTGATCCCCATGCATTACGCGACGGAATTTACCAGCCTGCCCATTGCCGGGCCGCAGCGGTTTATCGCCGAGATCGGCGGGGCGGTGGAACTGGAGTGCAGCCAGCTGGTGCTGGGCGGCGAAACGGCCCCGGGCGTCTATCTTTTGCAGCCGGCCTCCAAATTTTTCGACAGAGCTTGACAGGATGCCTTGACAGACGCGGCCGGCAAAAGCTAAAATAGACAAGAATATGTGTATGGAGAGGGAGGCCGTTTGGGCATGAGTACCAAATATATATTTGTCACCGGTGGCGTGGTTTCGTCATTGGGCAAGGGCATTACGGCAGCGGCGTTGGGGCGGCTGCTCAAGAGCAGGGGACTGAAGGTAGCGAATCAAAAGTTGGATCCTTACATCAATGTGGACCCTGGAAAAATGAGCCCGTTGCAGCATGGCGAGGTTTTCGTGACCGATGACGGTGCCGAAACGGACCTGGATCTGGGCCATTACGAGCGTTTTACGGACGAGAGCCTGACGCGCTCTTCCAGCGTGACCAGCGGTAAAGTCTACTGGCAGGTGCTCAACCGCGAGCGCCAGGGCGATTTTATGGGCGGCACGGTGCAGGTTATCCCTCATATCACCAATGAGATCAAGGATATTATCATGCGCGTGGGCAAGGAAAAGGATATGGACGTGGTGATCACCGAGATCGGCGGCACCGTGGGCGATATCGAAGGCCTGCCCTTTTTAGAGGCCATCCGGCAGATGAAGTGGGAAGTGGGGCAGGAAAACGTGCTCTACATCCACGTAACGCTGCTGCCGTACCTGAAGATGGCCGGCGAGATCAAGACCAAACCCACGCAGCACTCGGTTAAAGAGCTGCGCTCCATCGGCATCCAGCCGGATATTCTGGTTTGCCGCACGGAGTATGCGATCTCCCAGAGCGTGAAAGATAAGTTGGCGCTGTTCTGTAACGTTAAGCCCGGCGCGGTGGTGCAGAATATCGACGCGGCCACGCTTTATCAAGTGCCCCGCCTGATGCAGGAGGAGGGTTTGGACAGCCTGGTGTGCAAGATGCTGGGTCTCCCGGATGCGCCGGCGGATATGGACGACTGGTACGCCATGGTGGACCGCTTCCTGGCGCTGAAGGAGAAGGTGACCATCGGCCTGGTGGGCAAATACGTGGATCTGCACGACGCCTACCTTTCCGTGGCCGAGGCGCTGACCCATGCGGGCATTGCCAAAGATGTGGCGGTGGATATCAAATGGATCGATTCGGGCGAGCTGACGGGGGAAAACGTCAGTGCGCAGCTTAAGGGCCTGCAGGGCATCATCGTGCCCGCCGCCTTTGGCGAGCGCGGCTCGGAAGGGATGATCCAGGCGGCGCACTATGCCCGGGTCAACGGGATTCCGTACTTTGGCATCGGCATGGGGCTGCAGGCGGCGGCCATCGAGTTTGCGCGCAATGTGCTCTTCCTGGAAGGGGCGAACAGCACGGAGTTTGACGAGAATACGGCCCACCCGGTGGTCTACTCGCCCGAGGGCGCGGTGGACGAGGCCGGCCTGGCCGATTCCATGCGCTTGGGCGCGTATGAGTGCCGGCTGGCGTCGGGTACGCAGATCGCCAAACTGTATGGCACCGATAAGATCAGCGAGCGGCACCGCAACCGCTACGAGATCAATACCGCTTACTGTGAGGAGTTCAATAAGGCCGGCTTTATCCCGGTGGGGATCGAGCCCAAGACCTGCATGGTCGAGGCCATGGAGCTGGAGGGGCATCCCTTCTACATCGGCGTGCTGTTCCAGCCGGAGTTTAAAAGCCGCCCCAACCGGGCGCATCCCCTGTTTGCCGGCTTCGTAGAGGCCGCTAAGGCAAAAAAGGCGTAAATTAATATTCAAAATAAAAGCCCTGCTTTGGAAGATTCCAAGGCAGGGCTTTTTGCATGGACTAGGGCAGATTTTTTAAAAAGCGCGCTACCTGCCGGTCGTTTTTGAGGATCACGACCTTGGGGGCGTATTGCTCTACGATCTGCCGGTAGTGAGCGCGTTTTTCACGAGTGCGCCCTGCCCACAGGATCCACCAGGCAAAGGCCCAATCAAACTTTTCTACACATCCGGGGGCGCAGCTCTCCCGTGCGCGGCCCTTATGGCGGTAATAGCGCTTAAGCGCGCGAAAGAAACACCGGACCCGGGCATAATTCATCCAAATGATACAGTCGGCCTGCTGTAAACGCTGAGGCTGATAAAAGCGCGCATAGTTACCGTCGATCACCCAGCTGCTGTTTTGCATAAAGCGCGTCACTATCTCCCGTCCCTTTTCAGGGTCTCGCTCCACCCATCCCGGTTCAAAATTGACCGTATCCAGATAGAGCAGAGGGCACTGGTAGTGACCGGACAGGGCTTTGGCCAGGGTGGATTTTCCGGCGCCGCTGTAACCCATGACCGCGATCTTCATGGCAATATCCTCTATTCATAAGATTTTTAGGGAGCTTTAGTGTACCATATGCGCCGGTCCTCTTCAATGCCGTGTGGATTATAAAAGGTCTAAGTATATATGGTTTTGCATAGCGTATAGAGTAGAAAAGCGCATGGAGGGGGAGGGCGAAATGGTCAATTATCTCTGGATCGGGATGGTGCTGTGCGCGCTGGTGGCGGGCGCGGTAAACGGCACATTGCCCGCCGTAGGGCAGGCCGCCATGGATGCGGCCAGCCAGGCCGTGACCCTCTCGATCGGCCTGGCCGGCGGATATGCCCTGTGGCTGGGACTGATGCGGGTGGCCGATGCGGCGGGGCTGCAAAAGGGGCTGGGCAGGCTGCTGAAAAAGCCCATCGCCTGGCTGTTTCCCGAGGCGCGAAGCGCCAAAAGCCGGGAGGCCATCTCCATGAACCTGACGGCCAATATGCTGGGCCTGGGGAACGCGGCGACGCCCTTGGGCCTTGAGGCCATGCGGGAGCTGGAGGCCTGCAGCCCGCTTAAGAAAAGGGCGACCAACGCTATGTGTATGCTGTTGGTGATCAACGCCTCTTCCATCCAGCTGGTGCCCACCAGCCTGATCGCCCTGCGTCAGAGCGCGGGCTCGGCCAACCCGGCGGAGATTGTATTGCCGGCGCTGCTGGCCACCACTGTTTCCACGGCGGTAGGGATTTTGGCGGCTAAGCTGATGCAAAGGTGGTTTTGATCATGCAGCTTTTACAATCCGCGGGCGATCTGGTCATCCCGGTCATCATCGCGCTGATCGTGCTGTTTGCCGCGCTGCGCGGCGTACAGGGGTACGACGTGTTTGTGCAGGGCGCGCGCCAGGGTCTGGGCACGGCGCTGCGGGTGCTCCCCTTTTTGACGGCCATGCTGGTAGCGGTGGCGATGCTGCGGGCCAGCGGCGCGCTGGGTGCGCTGGAGAACGCGCTGGCTGCTCCGCTGGCCGCCATCGGCATGCCCAAAGAACTGCTGGGACTGACGCTGATCCGCCCGCTATCGGGCTCTGCGGCGCTGGGCGTGATCTCGGAACTGTTTACCGCGTACGGGCCGGACTCCATGATCGGCCGGATGGCCTCGGTGATGATGGGCTCTACGGAAACGGTGTTTTATACCGTAGCGCTGTATTTCGGCGTGGTGGGGGTGCAAAAGACCCGTTATACCATCCCAGCGGCGCTGCTGGCCATGCTGGCGGGCACGGTGGCGGCCATCGGCATCTGCAACCTGATGTGGGGCGGATAAGATCTGATATAACTGAAGGTGATGCGCATCATAAGCCTTCGCCCATTTTCGCTATATTGCTCTGCCTGCGCGCACAAAGGCCCACGGTTATGGTATAATCCCCTTTGAAGGAAGGGATCAATATGCCAAAGTGCGCGGTGTTTTCGATAATCGATGAGGCGCGGCCGGAGCGGCTGCGCGATCATTTTGTGTTGGTGATCGACGTATTGCGGGCGACCAGCGTGATGGTGACGGCGCTGGACAACGGCGCGGCGCGGGTCTACCCGGTGGAAACGGTGGAGCAGGCCTTTGCAAAGCGGGAGCGCCATCCCGGCGCGCTGCTGTGTGGGGAGCGCAAGGCGGTGAAGATCGAGGGGTTTGACCTGAGCAATTCCCCGTCTGAATATACGCCTCAGGCCGTGGCGGGTAAGGAACTGATCATGACCACCTCCAACGGCACCCGCGCGATCCTGCGGGCAGTGCAGGGGGGTAAAACGGTTGGGCTGGCCTGTTTTCGCAATGCCTTGGCGGCCTGCCGGGCGGCGGCCGCATCCGGGCTGGATGTGGCGATTTTGTGCGCGGGCACCAACGATAAGTACTCCATGGACGATGTGCTCTGCGCCGGGGCATTGGTACACCGGCTGTGTGCATTGGGCGATTTTGAGCTGGACGATCTGGCAAACCATGCGCTGGCGCTCTACCGCCTGGGGAAGGACGATATCAAGGGTGCGCTGGCGCAATGCCTGCACGTGGGCCGGGTGATCGCCGCGGGCTTCGCGGCGGACCTTGATTATTGCTATGCGCAGGATGTGGTGCAGACCCTGCCCCTGTGGCAGGATGGGGCCATCACCACCTTGACAGAAGCGAAATAAGGTATATAATAGTTTTTAATTGGAAATAGTAGACCTGTAGCGATGATGGGAAGAGTAACCGTTTTTATCCCTTTTAAAAGAGAGCCGGGGCGGGTGAAAGCCGGCAAAGGGCGGGCGGCGAACATGGCCCCGGAGCTTCTGGCGCCGAAAGGGATTCTTAGGCGGCAGCGGGCGCGCCCGATACAGCGCGCGGATGGTGTTAGCCGTCCGGCTTTGAGGCCGCCGCAACGGCGGCAAAATAAGGGTGGTACCGCGGGCATTCCCGCCCCTTCGTGGGGTTGGGGTGCCTTTTTTAATTTCCAAAAGAAAAGATAGAAAGAGGGGATTTTCCTCATGGCGGACAAAAAAACTTTTTATGTGACCACGCCCATCTATTACCCCAGCGATAACCTGCATATCGGCCATGCCTACTGCTCGGTGGCGGCGGATACGCTGGCCCGCTTTAAAAAGCTGACGGGGTATGACGTCTATTTCCTCACCGGGACGGATGAGCACGGGCAAAAGATCGAGCGCCGGGCTAAGGAGGCCGGGGTCACGCCCCAGGCGTTCGTGGATAAGATCGTATCCGGCGTAAAAGAGCTGTGGAAGCTGATGGACGTGGACTACAACGATTTTATCAGAACCACGGACGAACGGCACGTAAAAGCCGTGCAGAAGATCTTTAAACAGCTTTACGACCAGGGCGATATCTATAAGGCCGAGTACGAAGGCTGGTATTGTACGCCCTGCGAATCCTTCTGGACGGAGATCCAGGCCAAAGACGGCGTGTGCCCGGATTGCGGCCGGCCGGTGGAGCGCATGCGGGAGGAGAGCTATTTCTTCAAGCTCTCTAAGTATCAGGATTGGCTGATCGATTACATCGAGAAGAACCCGGAGTTCATCCAGCCGGTGACCCGCACCAACGAGATGCTCAATAACTTCCTGCGGCCGGGGCTGGAGGATCTGTGCGTGTCGCGTACCTCCATCAAGTGGGGCATCCCGGTCACCTTTGACCCGGGGCATACGGTCTACGTATGGCTGGATGCGCTAAGCAACTACATTACCGCCCTGGGCTATGGCAGTGAGGACGACAGCCTGTACCAAAAGTACTGGCCGGCAGACGTGCACCTGGTGGGCAAGGAGATCGTGCGCTTCCACACCATCATCTGGCCGATCATGCTCAAGGCCCTGGGCCTGCCGCTGCCCAAGCAGGTGTTCGGCCACGGCTGGCTGGTCTTTGGCGGGGGCAAGATGTCCAAATCCAAGGGCAACGTGGTGGACCCGGTGGTGCTGTGCCAGCGCTATTCTCCGGATGCCATCCGCTACTTCCTGATGCGGGAGATGCCCTTTGGCGCGGACGGCGAGTTTTCCAACGAGGCGCTGGTGGGCCGCATCAACGCGGACCTGGCCAACGACCTGGGCAACCTGGTCAGCCGCACGGTGGCCATGGTAGAGAAGTATTTTGACGGCACGGTGCCCGCGCCCGGCCCGCTGGCCGCGGAGGATAAGGAGCTGCGCGCCAAGGCCGAGGCCCTGCCCGGCAGCATGGAAAAGCAGATGGATCAGCTGCAATTTAGCGTAGCCCTGGCGGAGCTGTTCAAGTTCGTCAGCGATTGCAACAAGTATATCGACGTGACCGAGCCCTGGGTGCTGGCGCGCACCGAGGAGGGGAAGGAGCGCCTGAAGGGCGTGCTCTACCACCTGGTAGAAGCCATCCGCTATATTGCCGTGCTGGTCTCACCCGTCATGGTGCACGTGCCCGAGAAGATTTATGCGCAGATCGGCCTGGAGGATGAGGCGCTCAAGACCTGGGACAGCTTGAAAGCCTTTGGCCAGTTCCCTGCGGGTGCCAAAGTGTGCAAGGGCGAGGCGCTGTTCCCGCGGCTGGATCTGAAAAAGGAGCTGGAGGCGTTGATGCCGGCTAAACCGGAACCGGAGGCCAAGCCGCAGCCCAAGGCGGAGGAAAAACCTGCGCCTGCGCAGATCAAGATCGACGACTTTGCCAAAGTACAGCTGAAAGTCGCCCGGGTGTTGAACTGCGAGGCGGTGGAAGGCTCCAACAAATTGTTGAAATTCAGCTTAGATCTGGGCGGTGAGACCCGTACGGTGGTCTCTGGCATCGCCAAGTATTATAAGCCGGAGGAGCTGGTGGGCAAAAACCTGATTCTGGTGGCCAACTTAAAGCCGGCCAAGCTCAAGGGCATCCTGTCCGAGGGCATGCTGCTCTCGGCCGAGGGGCCGGATGGCAGCCTGAAAGTGCTGACAGTGGACGGGGAGATGGCCCCGGGTTCCGAGGTGGGCTAAATGCTTCTGTTCGATAGCCATGCCCATCTGGACGACAGCCGTTTTGATGAGGACCGGGAGGCGCTGATCGCCCACCTGCAGGCGGGCGGCGTAGCCCGGGTGGCCAACGCGGCCTCCGACCTTGAGACTTCCCGCGCGGCCATTGCCCTGGCGGAGCGGTACGACTTTATCTACGCCATGGCCGGGGTGCACCCCCACGAGGCGGCGCAGGCGCCGGCGGATTACCTGGAGCAGCTGCGCGCGCTGCTCAGTCACCCCAAGGTGGTGGCCCTGGGCGAAATTGGGCTGGATTATCATTATGACCTGAGTCCGCGGGACGTACAGCGCGAAAAGATGGCTGAGCAGATGGCGCTGGCCGTCCAGTTGGATAAGCCGGTGAGCTTCCATCTAAGGGAGGCCTGGGGAGATGCTATGGAATTGCTCCGCGCGAACAGGGGCCGCCTGCCCCGGGGCGTGATGCACTGCTTTTCCGGCAGCTGGGAGACGGCTAAACAGTGCCTGGATATGGGCTTTTACATCTCCTTTGCGGGCCCGGTGACCTTTAAAAATGCCGGCAGGCTGCGGGAAGTGGCCGCGCAGGTGCCATCTGACCGGCTGCTGATCGAAACGGACAGCCCTTATATGGCGCCCGAACCCCACCGGGGTAAGCGCAACCAGCCGGACTTTGTAGCCGAGGTTGCTTCGCGCCTGGCCGCGGTGCGCGGCGTGGGGCCGGACCGGCTGGCCGAGGAATGCTATGAGAACGCCTGCCGCCTATTTGGGCTTTGAGGCGTGACGCGAGAGATAAGATGCACTATAATGGAGAAAAGAGCGGCCGGTCCGCAAAGAATGAGGGGATATTATGCAGACAGTGGTTTATGATCTGGACGGAGCCCTGTATATCAATCTGACCAACCGGTGTGATTGCGCCTGTAGCTTTTGCGTGCGGCGGGACCATAAGGGCGTAGGGGACCATAACCTGTGGCTGGATCACGATCCTTCCACGGATGAGGTATTAGAAGCGCTGCGTCAGGTGAACTTGGAGGATTACCGCGAGGTGGTCTTTTGCGGCTTTGGCGAGCCTACCTATCGCTTAGAGCAGCTCAAAACCGTGGGCGCCTGGCTGAAAGCCCAGGGCAAGCGGGTACGGCTGAACACCAATGGCCATGGGGAGCTGATCAACAACAGAAGGATCGCTCCGGAGTTGGTGGGCGCGGTGGATGTGATCTCGGTCAGCCTGAACATGGACAATGCCAAGGATTACCAGATGACGGTAAACAGCCGCTACGGCGAGCTGGCCTTTGACGCGATGCTCTCTTTTGCCAAGGATTGCGCCAAACAGGGGATCGATACCTGTTTGAGCGTGGTGGACGTGATCGGCCAAGGGCGGGTGGCGAATTGCCGGAAATTGGCGGCTAAGGTAGGCCTGCCGCTGCGGGTGCGCGCCTATATCCCGCCGGAAACGCCGGAATACGCCAGCGGCACGCCTGGCGAGGAGTAATTGAAACGCTGCTTGCCCATTAGAAGTAGGGCAAAGCTTGAAGGAGAGATGAAGTTTTGAAGATCGAGACGCAGTGCCTGCACGCAGGCTATCACGCGGAGAACGGACAGCCTCAGGCGCTGCCCATCTACCAGAGTACCACTTACCGCTATGCCTCTACGGAGCATGTGGGGCAGTTGTTTGACCTGACGGCGCCTGGGCATATGTATACGCGCATCTCCAACCCCACCGTCGAGGCGGTGGAAAATAAGATTGCCGCGCTGGAAGGCGGCGTAGGGGCGCTTTGCACCTCCTCCGGGCAGGCGGCCAGCCTGCTGGCGCTGCTGAATATTCTGGAGGCGGGCGATCACTTTGTCAGCACCTCTACCATCTACGGCGGAACAGTCAACCTGTTTGCAGTGACCATGAAAAAGATGGGCATCGAGGTCACCTTCGTCAATGCTGACGACGATGAGGAGAAGATCGCCCAGGCCTTCCGTACCAACACAAAGGCGGTTTTCGGCGAGACCATCGCCAACCCGGCCATCGCGGTGCTGGATATCGAAAAGATGGCGCGCATCGCCCATCAATTTGGCGTGCCGCTGATCGTAGATAATACCTTTGCTACGCCCATTTTGTGCCGCCCCTTTGAGTTTGGGGCGGACATCGTCACCCATTCCACCACCAAATACATGGATGGCCATGCGGTGCAGGTGGGCGGCGTGATCGTGGACAGCGGCAATTTCGACTGGGAGAACGGCAAGTACCCGGGGCTGACCCAGCCGGATGAATCCTACCATGGGGTGACCTATACCAAGGATTTTGGCAAGGCGGCGTATATCACCAAGGCTCGCGTGCAGCTGATGCGGGACTTAGGTACCTGCCAGAGCGCGCAGGGGGCTTTTTTGATCAACCTGGGCCTGGAGACCCTGCACCTGCGCATGGAGCGCCACAGCCAGAATGCCGATGCCGTGGCCCGCTTTTTAGCCGGGCACGAGAAGTTGGAAGCCGTAAACTATCCCACGCTGCCGGGCAACCCCTATAAGGCCCTGGCGGAGAAATACCTGCCCAAGGGGTGCAGTGGGGTAATCGCCTTTTCCATCAAGGGCGGGCGCGAGGCGGCGGTGCGCTTTATCGATAGTTTGAAACTGGCCTCTTTGGTGGTACATGTAGCCGACGTGCGCACCAGCGTGCTGCATCCGGCCAGCTCGACCCACCGCCAGCTGACCGATCGCCAGCTGATCGACGGCGGCATCACCCCGGGGCTGATCCGCTTATCCGTAGGGATCGAGAACGTGGAAGATATCATTGAGGATGTGCGCCAGGCGCTGGAAAACGCATAGGGAAATAAGCTTCAGGGTAAAAAAGCCTGCGCACTTGTTAGCGCAGGCTTTTTTGTATATTGATAATCTACTACCAGACTTCTTCGTGTACCCGATCTGCTAGGTAACGGTCGTTGGGCTGTCTGCTTTCAGCAGGGTTGCCTACGGCAATAATGCAGAAGGGGACGATGTTTTTCGGCACTTTTAGGATCTGGGAAAGCGCTTCAACCCGCTCCTGCATGGGATAGATGCCTAGCCAGACCGCACCCAGCCCCTGTGCCTGTGCGGCCAGCAAAATATTCTGCGCCGCGGCGCCGCAATCCCCGGGGAAGTAGCCGGGGGCCTTTTCCCGGTCCAGATCCGCCAGGATGACGATGCCAAGATCCGCGTCCAGCAGCGGGCGGCCGTTGGGATGGACTTTGACGATGGCCTCACGGGCCGCCGGATCGCGCATGAGGACAAAGTGCCAGCACTGGGTATTGGCGGCGGTGGGGGCGCACATGGCGGCTTTCAGCAGCTGGTGCAGCTGCTCATCTGTCACAGGTTTATCGGTAAATTTGCGGATCGATCGCCGCGCGTACAGGTTTTCTAAAGCTTGGTTCATCTGTAGCCCTCCTTAGTTCTTTTGGCCGCCAAAACGCTGCCAGTGGATAGCCGCCTCGTCGTACTGGGTGCGGGGCTCCGGCTTTTCGGCCGGGTAGCCGATGTAGACCACGCCCAGCGGAACCAGCGTATCGGGCAGGCCCAACGTCTTTTGTACGGCCGGATATTGGGCGGAATTGGGATAGCTGCCCAGCCATACCGTTCCCAGGTCCAGCCCCACGGCGGCGATGAGGATGTTCTCCAGCGCGGCCGAGCAGTCCTCGATCCAGAATCCACCCTTTTCGCCCTCCTGGGTTTTGGACATATCCCCGCAGACCACGATGGCGGCGGGCGCATTGTATTTGCCAAACAGCATCGTATCCCGCAGGGCGTTCATGCTTTCGGGCTGATCGACCACGACAAAGGCCCAGGGCTTGGAATTGCGGGCGGAAGGTGCGGCCATGGCGGCCTTGAGCAGCAGCTCCAGTTTTTCCCGCTCCACGGGCCTATCTTGATAACTGCGGACGCTGCGGCGGTTAAAGATTACGGATAAACGGTTGTCCTGATGAAATTCCTGCATGCTATTTCCTCCCCTTATGGTTGATTTGTGTATGATGAAGATATCCAAGTATTTCCATATCCATTATAGCATGGTTGTCAACAGGAAAAAGGGAGAGAAAAGGGCGCAGGGCAAAAGTGATCCGATATTTTCTTGAAAGGGTGATGTTTGATGCAGGTCAGAAGGTTCCGCGCGGAGGACGCAACGGCCGTATCGGCGCTGGTTCGCCGCAATTTTATGGAGGTCAATATCCGGGATTATCCGCTTTGCGAGATGCAGGCTCTGTTCGAGGCGTACAGCCCGGAAAAGATATTGGAGATCGCCAGCCAGGCGCATACCTATGTCGTTACGGATGAAGGGGAGCGGATCGTGGGGACGGGCTCCATCACGAGCTATTGGGGCAGCCAGACCGAGAGCATTCTGCTGACCATTTTCGTGCTGCCGGAGTACCACGGAAGGGGCATCGGCCGCCGCATCATACAGGCATTGGAGGGCGATGAGCTGTTTTTGCGCGCCCGCCGCATTGAGATCCCGGCGTCCATCACAGCATGCCGGTTTTATGAAAAGATGGGTTACGGCTATAAGGGCGGCGTCAAGAGCCTGGATGCGGAGGGTCTGTACCGCATGGAGAAATTTCGATGACAAGGTTTGACAAGTCAGCTCCGCGCCGTTACCATGATGATAATAAGGCGGCGCGGCGATAGGATGACGAGGCGTAAAGGCCTGCCTGCTGCCGTAAAATATGCTACATAACCGCGTTTGGTTTAGGCACGGTGAAAATAGGTTGAAAGGGAGAATATATTGCAATATGGATGCAAAGCTGAAAATTAAACTGTACGCCCTTACGGTGGATTGTAAGGAGCCTTATGCTTTGGCGCAATTTTATGCGGCGCTGCTGGGATGGGAGATCCCTTTCTATGATGAGGATTGGGCCTGCGTGGGGGCGCCGGGGGCGGCGCAGGGGGCCTACCCCGGCATAACGTTCCAGCGCAATCCGGACTATCAGCCGCCTGTATGGCCGGAGCAGCCCGGTGCGCAGCAACAGATGGCCCATCTGGACTTCGCCGTTAGTGATTTGGAAAAAGCGGTTGCGCACGCCATTGCGTGCGGCGCGACGGTGGCGGCCGAGCAGTTTTCTAATGACTGGCGGGTGATGCTGGACCCTGCCGGACATCCCTTTTGCCTGTGCCGGATGAAAGAGTTGATGGAAAGCAGCCAGTTTGCCCTGCTTTAAGCCGGTAAGGACAATTATAAAGACGGCTTGCTATAAACACGGAAAGCGGAGGGCTCCTTTTGGAACCTCCGCTTTTGTCTGCGAAGGAAAACATCACCCGCTCTGGGGCATGTTTAATCGGCGCCATAAAACGCCCGGGTCAGCCGTGCAAAATCCTGCAAGGATAGCGCCTCGGCCCTGACGGCGGGCGATAGCCCACAGGCTTCGATCTTTTCCCGCACCTGATCCCGCGAGAGGCCAAAATTTGAAGCGGCCAGGTTGTTGTGTAAAGTCTTGCGGCGCATGGCAAAAGCCGCGCGCACCAGGTGGAAAAATGCGTCTTCGTCCACCGGCCCGGCAGGGCACTCCGGCAATTTTGTCAGCGTAATGACTGCGGAGCCCACCTTGGGGCGGGGCATAAAGGCGGAAGGCGGTACCATAAATTGCAGCTCAGCCCGGCAATAAAACTGCACCGCTACCGATAGCAGCCCGTAATCATTGCCGCCGGGCGCGGCGCTCATCCGGTCGGCCACCTCTTTTTGTATCATCAGCGTCATGCTTTGCAGCGGCAGGCCGCTTTGCAGTATGGCCATAATGACGGGGGAGGTAATGTAATAGGGCAGGTTTGCCACCACGCTAAAGGGCTGTCCCTCCAAGTGCTCTTGCCACAGTGCAGGCAGATCGACCTTGAGAATATCCCCCTGTACCACGCTCGCATGGTCATACCCGGCCAGCGTATCGCTTAAAATGGGGATCAACCGCCGGTCGATCTCCACGGCGGTAACGAATGCGCCGCGCTGGGCCATGGCCTGGGTCAGTACCCCGATGCCAGGGCCTACCTCCAGTACCCGGTCGCCTGGGCCGATGGCGGAGGCATCCACGATCTTTTGAAGGATGTTTTCGTCGATCAGAAAATTCTGCCCCAGGGATTTGGTAAAGCTCGCCCCGTGGCGGGCCATCAGCTCCTGCACGACGGTAGGGCTGGTCAATCTATTCATGCGTTTGCTCCTTATCCTTAAAAAAGGAGTTTAAGCCGAGCAAATCTCTTTGCTGGTTAAACCCCTTTTGCGCGCTTCTATATTATTCTAACAGAGAAGGCCCTATTTTAAAATATAAATTTTTACCGAGCGGATACCCCAAGAGCGGCACTCGGCCTCCGTATTCATGAAGAGATCCACGGTGTTGCCGCTGATAAATGAGCCGCCCGTATCCTGCGCCACGCCAAACCCATAACCCGGGATGTAAAGCCGCGTCCCAAGCGGGATCACGCTTGGATCCACGGCCACCGTACCTACCGAGGGCATAACACCGGAAGCCGTAGGCCTGCCCGTATGGGTATAAGCCGTGGCTCTGCCGGATAAGACGGAGGAATAGGCATAGTTCTTTCCGCCGATGGTTAAAACCGCCTCACTGCTGGAGGAGCTGCCGCTCGAGCTGGAGCTACTGCCAGAGGAAGAGGTCTTATTCCCGCTGCTGGATGAAGTACCTTTGCTGGTGGAGGACGATGTATTTTTGGCCGTCGTTTTACCGCTGGAACTCTCGGTTTTAGAAGTACTTTTCTGGCTGACATTGCTGGAAGCCACCTGTTGCGGCGCACCGGTCCCTTGCAAGATCACGCGGTTTTGCGCCTTTTGCACCATGGAGGCCACCTGCTCGCGCTCTACCTCCTGGCCGTTGCGCAAGGTGATCTCCATCTCGCGCATCACTTCGCCCTCTTTGCCGGAGAAAGCCACCTTTTCGGTGCCGATCTCTAGCGAATCGGTCTTTTCTATAACAGTATCAAAGGGCAGCGTTTCGTAAAGGACCTCCCGCTTTTTTTCCACGCGGGCGACCTCGATCTGCATGCCGGGGTAGATGCTGTTTTCAAGCGCCGGCTCGACTTCGTCATATTCGCCCAGCGTGATGCCGGCCAGCTGCAGCGCATCCTGTACCGTGCCCTCCAGGATCTTGACCTGGCGCACATCTCCATCCACCCGTACCAGAAGGTTGGCGGCGTTTTGTACGGTAACGCGCATGTTGGCGTAAACCGGCGTATCCAAGGGCGGCTCCACCTTGTCCGCCTCGCCAAGGGTAATACCGTATTGCTCCAGTAACTGGCCCACGTTCTCGCTCTGGGTCTGGATCTGGCGGCGTTCGTTGCCGATATCCAGCGTGACGACGCAGCGCTGCGCGCTTTTAACACACCATAGGATCCCTAAGCTCAAAAAAAGTACGGCGATGACGCCCAGACCGATCCGCAGGCTATTCGGGCTGCAAAGGGTCTGCACATCGCTCCAAAACTGGCTCCACGCAGTTTGTCCAAATGAACCATCGCGCACCCGCGCCCGGCGAGAGTGGCTGATTTTGCCCCACTGCCCAGTGCGCCTGCGCGTCCGGTATTGATCCGCATGCCTTTGTAAGGGGGTCAACAATTGCTGAGCCCGTTCGGCGGCGCGCGTCCCCAACCGTTCCTGTTCATTGGTCAGATCCAGCCGGGTGCCCGTGCCATAGGCATAACGTTTCAAGCTGCGCATGTTTTCACCTGCCTTGTCCCACTTTAAGATTTAGCGTATCGCTATTTTATATGAGTAAATTTCGTTTGTCAAACAAATCCTTTGGCGCAAATACCATTTTTGCCTAAAAAAAGGGTTAAATTCGGATATTTTCCCCCACTTTTTTATAAAAAATAAGGGTTAGAGGCTATTGCTGGAAAATACTATATGTTCGGTCTCAAACTTTACACCCATACCATATAAGCGTATAATATATCTAATCGCGGCGCGAAAACTGTCGAAGCCTGAAATGTTACGATTCTGTAATAAAAATACTACTTTTAGTAGCAGCCCAAAGAAACTAAAGAATCAGGTTTTGCAGGCGAAAACGGCGTATTTTACAGGCTGTAACAGCGGAGCGGCCGGGATTCTTACATTATATATAAAGGGATATGGGAATATCGCGCTAAAGCAGCGCTTAACTGGGCCCATAGTAGAAAAGGAGCGACTTATGCACAAGCGGATGGGCGCATTGGCCATCAGTTTTATACTTTTATGCCAGCTATTATTGTTATCAGGCTGCGGGATAGGCGCGCAGGAGGCTGAACAGGCAGCAGCGCAGCGGTACCACCAACTGTGGGCCAAGCGGGATTACCAGGGCATGTACGATATGCTCGACACCGTGACCCAGCGCAGCGTGACGTTTGAGGATTTTGAGCAGGCGCACCGGAAGATCTACGACCCCATCGGGATAGAGGCGATCGCCGCTGAAATGGTGGGGGAGATGCGCAAGAGCGAGACCAGAGCATATGAAAAGTTCAAATTGACCTATACAGCTGGCGATTATGGCGAGGTCAGCTATGATATGGAGCTACCGCTGGTCAAGCAAAATGGCGAGTGGAAGGTGCAATGGGATTATAGCCTGGTACTGCCCGGCATGGAGGCGGACGACGAGCTGCGCACCGTGACCACCCAGGGCAAGCGCGGCGAGATATTCACCAGCGATGGAGAACTGCTGGCGCAAAACGGTTATGCGTCAACGGTTTATGTCCTGCCGGACAAAGTGGAGGACGAAACGGCGCTGGTTTCCTCCTTAAGCGCGGCGCTGGAGATGGAGGCCGAAAAGATCACGGAGATCTTAAACAGCAAGGAAACCCAGCGGGATGGCCTGGCGATCATCAAGGCCTATCCTTATGGAAAGATGAGCGACGAGCTGCGCACACAGCTGGGCGAAATCGCGGGCGTGGGGATTGACGAGAAGATGTACACCCCCCAGCGCATCTACCCCCATGGGGATATGTTGGCCCATGTGATCGGCTATATGGGCGTGGCCTCTGAGGAGGAGCTGGCAAAGTTGGACCCCGAGATTTATGGCGCCGACGAGCGCATCGGCAAGACCGGGCTGGAAGCGGCCTATGAATCCCAGCTGCGCGGTAAAAACGGCAAAGAAGTGCGGCTTTACAGCTCCGATGGCCGGCTAAAATTGACCGTATGCAAAATTGCCGCCGAGGATGGGCTGGATCTGATCCTCAATATTAACTATAAGTTGCAAAGCCGGGCGGAAAAACTGCTAAAAGAGAATATTGACGAGGGAAACAGCGGCGCGGTGGTGGTGTTGAACCCCAAAACCGGCGCGGTGGAGGCGCTGGCAAGCTACCCGACCTTTGACTTGAACCTCTTTGCGCTTGGTATCGATCAGGCGACTTGGGACCAGCTGAACGATGAAAACGGCAACCAGCCCCTGTTCAGCCGGGCATTTCAGGGACTATATGCGCCGGGCTCTACCATTAAGCCCTTTACAGCCGCCATTGGGATGGAGAGCGGCGCCATTACCAAGGACTATGTGTTTACCGGCAATATCGTAAACCGCAGGTGGAAGCCTAACGACCCTTCCTGGATCTACCCGCCCATTACGCGCTATTCTGATTACGCGCAGCCCTACAATATGGAAAATTCGATGATGCACTCGGATAATATCTATTATGCGGATGTAGCGATGAAGGTGGGTTCGGATGGATTTACCGAATACCTGAAAAAGATCGGCTTTGGAGAAAGGATGCCCTTTGACCTTAGCGTTGGCAAGGCGCAGATCTCCAACTCCGGCGAGATGGAGAACGAAAAGTTTTTGGCGGACTGTGGGTATGGCCAGGGCGAGATGCTGATCACCCCGCTGCAGCTGAACGTGCTGTTCTCCTGCTTTGCCAATGGCGGCACGGCGATGAAGCCGTTCCTGGTCAAAGAGACCCGGCGGATGGAGGATAAGGACTATGTGCTGGTATCCAGCACCGAACCGGAGGTCTATCTGGAAAATATCGTTTCTGAGGCATCGATGGAGGTGCTGCAGCCCATTTTGCGCAAGGTTGTGACCAGCGGCACGGGCATCTCCTGCGCCCCGGCAGGCATGGGCGTATCGGGCAAAACGGGTACGGCGGAGGTCGGCACGCTAAAGAAGCACGAGATCAACTGGTTTACCGGTTATGTATCGGACGGCAGCTTTGACAGGGCGGTGTGCGTGATGATCGACGCGATCGACGGCAATACGACGAGTAAATCGGTGATTGCACAAAACATGTTTTTGCCGTAAGATAGTAGGCAGTGAGATGGAAAGGCCGAGGGGGTAAAGTATGGCAGAGCAGAGGGGCCCCAAACCGAGCAAGGCGATTACGGATTACTGTGAGAAACATGCGCGGCCCGAAAAATTGCGCTTGGATGAGGAAACGGTAAAAAAGGATAAAAGCGGCGTGCTGCTGGCGCTGAAGCGGGCAAAGGTGCTGCTGGCGGCGTCTACGGCGGTGATGCTGATCGCCGCGGGCGTGATTATCTATTTTGTGACGGTATATTCCCCGCTGGAGGGGACCAGCCGGGGCGCTTACTTCCGGGGGATGGGCGTGGTGGATCAGCTGAGCGACCCGGAAAAGCGGGAAGAGATGCAGGAAGAATTGGATGCCGCTGTTGCCGCATCCGGCGCGCAGACGGTGCAGGAGATTTATGCGCAGGCACAGGATTGTTTCCCCGAACTGATGGAAAAAATGGATAACATCGCTGGAGATAACGCCGGCCCGGGCGACCAAAGGATGGAGCAGGCCGTAAGGACATATTGGGGCCTGGTACGAGATCAGATGGCGGGTACGACGCTGGGAAAGGCTTCGGCCGCATTTGAGGAGATTTATCCATCCCGAAGCTATGTGCCGCCGGGAGGCACGCCAGAAATGACGATCGCCCAGGCTATCGACAGCGTGCACCAGCGTTTAAAAGACGCGCACGATCAAGTCGCGCTGGAAGAGGTGATCGCTTGGGACGCGATCCTGGGTGTGTGTGCTGAATCATAAGATGGGTAATTTTGGCCGGGGGGTTTTCAATCCGGCGGAAATGTGCTATACTAACATACGCAATCGAAAAATGCGCTTGTAGCTCAGTGGATAGAGTGTTCGACTCCGACTCGAAAGGCCGTGGGTTCGAATCCCGCCAGGCGCACCAAAAAGCCCAGCACCGCGCGAAAGCGCAGTGCTGGGCTTTTTAATTATCGGTGGGATTCGAACCCAGGTGGGTTCAAGCGAGCGGGAGCCTGAAGGGGCGTAGCGCGAGGTATAAACGCGCTTACGGCGGCTTTGGCTCGCTGCCACCTTGGGCGTATAATCTCCACCAGTAAGGCATAAGGAGTATCTTTTATATTTCACAACGATTGCTGACCGATAGGTATAAAGCAACAGTTTAATAATTGCTATTGTATGGGGCCTGGGTGCAAGCTGCGCGCAAAAATCGGCCGAATGCCCAGGTTTGGCGGTTGGTTTTAAACTGTGCTATAATAAAGCCAATCCGGCAATGCGCGGCCTGTGTACTGGCAGCGTGCGTTTGCCGCCGAAAGGTATGCCATGGCGATCAATAAATTTATGCGCCTTGCCCTCAAGGTGCTCTCTTATCCGGATATCGACATCCGTAAAACATATCCGCTGGAGCGGTCTATCCGCTATTTGCGGCCGCCGGCGCTGCTGCCCAAAAACCGCTGGCGGGATCATATGATCCTCTCAGACGGAAGAGAGATTCTGACGCGGATCTATAGCCCGATGGACGATGCGGGAATGGATACCCTGCTTTTTTTCCACGGGGGCGGTTGGGTAACCGAGAGTATTGATACGTACAATAAGGTGTGCTATGCTCTTGCATGCGCTACGCGCAGCTGCGTAGTATCGGTAGAATACCGTCTGGCGCCGGAGTATCCCTTTCCCCAGGGGCTGGAGGACTGTTACGCCGCCGCGCGGGAGCTGATCCTCAGGCCCGCCGGGTTTGGCTTTAAGGCGGCGGGACGGGTGACGCTGATCGGCGACAGCGCGGGCGGCAATCTGGCCGCGGCGGTATCGCTGATGGCCAGGGATCAGGGTGAGTTTTGCATACCGCGCCAGATTTTGATCTATCCGGCGACGGCAGCCGACCATAGCGCAGCTTCGCCTTATCCGTCGATACGGGAAAATGGCAGCGATTATCTGCTGACGGCCAAGCGAATCTGCGAATACATCGACCTGTATAAGCGAAGCGACCAGGACCTTCAAAGTCCTTATTTTGCGCCATTGCTGGCGCAGGATTTTGCAAACCAGCCGGATACCTTGGTCATTACAGCCGAGTACGACCCGCTGCGGGACGAGGGGGAGGCCTATGCCAGGCAGCTGCGCGATGCAGGCAACCGCGTAACGGTTTACCGCATGAAGGATGCTCTGCATGGATTTATGGGCCTGGGCACAGGATATGTCCATGTGCGCCGCGCGCATGCGCTGATCAATTCATTTTTAAGTGGGAGGGATCGGGATGAATCAGCCGGGCAGCTGGCTTAAACTGGATAATGCCGGCAAGATCTTCCCCGCTACCAGCAGCCCGCGTGTGACGGGCGTATTCCGCTTCAGCTGTGAGTTGAACGAGAACGTGCAGCAAGCGCCGCTTCAGCGGGCGCTGGAAAAGACGCTGGAGCGCTTCCCGCATTTTTTATATATCATGCGCAACGGGCTTTTTTGGTACTATTTGGAAGCCAGCGACCTGCACCCTGAGGTGCATGCGGAAAATACCGGCGTATGCGCACAGCTTTTTTACCGAAACCGCCGGCACCTGTTGTTTGATGTGAGCTTCTACCATAACCGCATTAATCTGGAGGTCTATCACGCCTTGACCGACGGTACGGGCGCGATGCAGTTTCTCAATTATCTGATCTGCTGCTATCTTATTCAAATGCACCCCAGCCAGATCGGCGCTGAACTTTTGGATGGACTGGCCCCGGCCCCGACCTCTTCCCGCGAGGAGGACAGCTTTAAAAAATATTACCGCCGCATCAAAAAGGAAAGTAGCGGCCTGCCACGACGCGCCTACCGGCTGACCGGCACGCCCGGCGAGATGCTTCGGGTGACAGAGGGGCTTATGCCCTGCCAGGCAGTATTAGCGCTGGCAAAGGCCCACCATACCTCGCTGACGGTCTTTCTATGCGCATTGATGATGCTGTCCATCCACCGGGAGATGATGCTATACAATGAAAAAAAGCCGGTGGTGATAACGGTACCGGTCAATCTGCGGCAGTACTTCCCCTCAGAGACCAGCCGCAATTTTTTTGGAAATATTCGGGTCGCTTATCAGTTCAAAGATGGGGAAGAGGATTTGGATGAGATACTCGCATCGCTCAAGGCAGCCTTCCAGCGGGAGCTGACGCAGGAGCGATTGCGCGGCAGGATCAGCAGCTATATGGCCGTAGAACGCAATCCATTTGCAAAGATTGCGCCGCTAAGCTTTAAAAACCTTTGCCTGCGCATTGCCCGCAGGGTCTCTGACGGCGGGGAGACGATGGTGGTATCCAACATCGGCAGGGTCACGCTGCCAGAGGCGCTGGAACCCTTTGTGCACAGTATGACGGTGCTGGCCAGCACTGCTAAACTGCAGGCCTGCATTTGTACTTGCGGGGATGTGCTGTCCATTGGCTTTAGCTCCCGTTATGCGGAGACTGATGTGCAGCGCAATTTTTTCAGGATGCTTTCGGAAATGGGGATCAAGATCGAAGTGAAGAGCAATGCCCCCGACTAGAGAGGAAAATACAATGCTTTACTGTAAATCATGCCGCGTTAGCGTGGCGGGCAACCGCAGATACTGCCCGCTTTGCGGAGGCGGCCTTACGGGCGACGGGGAGGAATATACGGATTATCCGATTTTGCCCCAGGATCAAAGCCACAGCAAAAGGCTGATCCAAATCATTTCAGGCGCCGCGCTGACGGCCGCGATCATCTGCGTCGCCATCAACCTGTTGGTGCCGGCCAAGATTTGGTGGTCGCTATTCGCCGCGCTGGGATTGGGGTGCGGGTGGCTGTGGGCAGTTGTGGGCATCGTTAAGAAGGCGAAGCTGCTGAACAATATCGTGTGGCAGCTGGTGCTGATCTCCGCTGTGGCACTTTTATGGGACGGACTGACGGGATGGCGGGGCTGGTCGTTGGATTACGTTTTCCCTTGTGTGTGCACGGGGGCTATGCTGGCGGTGATCATCCTCTCCCGGGTGCGGCATATGCCGGACCGGGACTATATTATCAGCCTGATCCTGTGCGCGGTGATGGGCGTTATCCCCCTGGTTTTTCTGTTCACCGGGGTGCTGAGCGTCATCATTCCGTCGGTGATCTGCGCGGCTGCCAGCCTGATCGTGATCCTATTACAGATGATTTTTAATTGGAAGGCCATGTACCGTGAGATCCATAAAAAATTGCATTTGTGATGAGTAGAACCTCCCTTTAAAGGTAATTGAGCCTAAAAGGGAGGCTTTTTTATTGACGAGCGGATACCTTATTATATATAGGTAGAAACCACTGCTGACAATGATGGTTCAGGAAAAATGCGCTGTTGCTGAGGCAGATCTAAAATAGGCATGAAGAGAAAAATTGGTAAAAAAGGCTATGGGGTTGTGCGTCACATATTTATGATATATACTAAAAATAACCTAATATGTGACGGAAATATCGGGCCTTTGACCGTATATTACAGCGTCTTGCGGCAATGCCCGTAAACTGTACTGAGCTTACGAATATGAAATGGGGGGGAGTTTGTTGTTGAAAAATATCCAACCGCTGCAGATCAAAATGTTTGAAAAGTTTACGGTTAGCAATGAGCACTTTGAATATCCAACGGGCAAGAAGAAAAACAAGCAGCTGAGTACGCTGGTAGCCTATCTGCTGGCCAACCGCAATATTGAGGTTTCCAGGGAAAAGCTGTTTGAAACGCTGTGGACGGAAGAGAACAGCAACCCCGGCGGCGCGCTGCGCAACCTGGTCTACCGTGCGCGGCAGGCTTTTGCCCCGTTCTTTCCCCAGCAGAAGGTGGACTGCATTTTGCTTAAAGGCAATACCTATGCCTGGAATCCGGAGATCCCCTGTGTCCTTGACATCGACGTATTTGACGATTATTATCGCAAGGCCGGGGCGGCTAAGGATGCAGATGAAAAGTATGAGAATCTGAAAAACGCCATTTCAGTTTACTCCGGCGACTTTTTGT